>NZ_JBZYAO010000001.1:268867-793510 GCF_059820445.1 Paenibacillus sp. sgz302190 | reverse complement strand
GCCCGTGGCGGGTTCGCCCGTGAAGGCGCCGCCGGCTTCGCCGGAGGCGCAGAGCGCCGCGCCGCACGCGCGCGCGGCCGATGCGGAGCCGAACTGGATCAGCCGCATGCTCAAAGCCGTCGGCGTGGAGCACGAGCACCGGCTCGCAAAGCTTGACGACCGCCCGAGTGCGATGCAGCGCCCGCGGGAGGCCATGGACGATCTGCTGGGCACGATCGCCCGGACCGATCCGCAGGACGGGGCTGAGAAGCCTGCGGGCGAGTCGCTGAAGAGCCTGCTGCTGCAGCTCGCAGCCTCGGACGACATGCCGGCGCCGCTCAAAGAGGCGGCGCAGCAAACGATCCAGCAAATTACCGGCCAGCAATTGATGCTGACTAACGATAAAGGGTCGATGTTCGCCCATTTGACGCTGTTCATTCCTTTTCTGGACGGCAGCGGGCAGCAGTCGGCGGCCGTCCACATCCAGTCGCGCAAAGGAAGCCGCGGCGAGGTGGACGCGAACAATTGCAGGCTGCTGTTCGATTTGCAAATGAAAGCGATGGGCAGCACTTTGGTCGATGTGCAGGTTGTGAACAAAATTGTCAGTCTTCACATCAATAATGACCATCCTGCGGTCGCCGCTTTGATCGAGGGCTCGCGAGACGAAATATCCGCCGCCTTGAACAAGGCGGGCTACCAGTTTTTCTCCCTGAAAGTATCGCCGTTTCCGGAATTGCCGCAGTCCAAAGAGGGTGAATCGCCGAAGAGCGGCGGACAGCCGGACGGCGGCAAACTCGATGCAAGAGCGCTGTATCAACCGAAAACGTACAAAGGGGTGGATTATCGGGCATGAGACAGGAGCAGCCGCCCCATAAACCGACTCCGATCAAAAAAGCCGTCGCCCTCCGGTACGCCCCGGACCGCCAGAAAGCCCCTATCCTGGTCGCCAAGGGCAAAGGCCAAATGGCGGAAACGATTTTGCAAAAGGCGAGAGAGCACGGCGTTCCGGTTCAGGAAGACTCCTCTTTGGTGGAAGTGCTGTCCAAGCTTGATCTGGATCAGGAAATTCCGCCTGAGTTGTATCAACTGGTCGCCGAAGTTCTGAGCTTTATTTACCGCTCCGACGGACGTATGCGGCAAATGAGGGAAAGCAGATGACCGCCCCGCGCAAAGACAGCAGAAAACAGCTCGGAGCTTTGGGCGAAGAGCTGGCGGCGCAGTTTTTGCAACAAGCCGGTTATGTCATTGCTGCGCGCAATTGGCGGTGCAGGACAGGGGAGCTCGACATCGTAGCCGAGTCGGGCGGAGTGCTTGTGTTTGTGGAAGTGCGGACGAGAAGACCTACCGGAAGCTTCGGGTCGGCCAAAGAGTCCGTCGACCTTCGCAAACAGCTGAAAGTGAGAGAGACGGCGCAGTTTTATTTGCACCGCTACAAAATATATGACCGGAGCGTACGTTTTGACGTCGTTTCGGTTGAACTTTCCGAAGCAGGGGATTCCCCGCGCATCGAACATATTCAAGGAGCCTTTTGAGAACCGGTTGTCCGCAGGACAGCGTTCGCGCAAGGCTCCTTTTTATGCTTGCATGTTCCGCCTATTTTCATGTAAAATAAAGGGCATGAAGGATCGATAAGGAAGCACCTTTTATCCGAACGGCGGCGCGGCGATTGCCATAGCTGCGCAATCTGCGGATGGGAAGGTGTTTTTTTGTGTACGGAAAAGTTAAAAGTGCCTGCTTGCAAGGTATCGAAGGACAACTTATTGAGGTGGAAGTGGACATTTCCAGCGGCTTGCCGCAAATTAATCTGGTCGGTCTGCCGGATTCGGCAATCAGGGAATCGGTTGAAAGAGTGCGCTCCGCGATCAAAAATTGCGGGTTTTCTTTCCCCATGGACCGCATCACGGTGAACCTGGCTCCGGCCGACCTGCGAAAGGAAGGCTCGTCATTCGACTTGGCAATCGCATTAGGTATCCTTGTTGCGAGCGGGCAAACCGCCATGCAGCAATGGGAGCGCACTTTGCTGCTCGGCGAGCTCGCGCTGGACGGATCGCTCAGGCCCGTGGCAGGCGTTTTGTCGATGGTGCATGCGGCAAAGCTTTTGGGCTTAAGGCGCATCGTCGTGCCGGGATATAATGCGGAGGAAGCAAGGCTCATTGCCGGAGTCGAAGTATTCGCTTTGTCGAGTCTTGCCGATTTAAAAGAAAAAGATGAAAATTCCTGGCACGAATTTTTATTTGACGACACTCATGGTTCATCTCGCCAAAACTTTGTAATACCCGACGAAACTCGGCTTTATCACGAAGATTTTGCAGATGTCAGCGGACAGCATCAAGTCAAAAGAGCGATGATGATCGCAGCCGCAGGCATGCACAATATCATCCTCATCGGGCCGCCAGGAACCGGCAAAACGATGCTCGCCAAGCGAATCCCTTCCATTCTGCCCCCGATGACCGACTCCGAAGCTTTGGAAGTTACCAAAATTTACAGCGCATCGGGCAAGCTGCCCGACCGTTCCGCATTGCTGCGCAGACGTTCTTTTCGATCGCCTCATCATACGGTTTCAGCGGCAGGCCTCGTTGGAGGAGGGACGATTCCCAAACCCGGCGAAGTCAGCCTGGCCCATAGAGGAGTGCTGTTTTTGGACGAACTCCCCGAGTTTACGCGCAATGTGCTGGAGGTGCTGAGGCAGCCTCTGGAAGATCGGCATGTAACGATCGGAAGAGCAAGAGCGGTGTATACCTTTCCCGCCCAATTTATGCTCATCGCAGCGATGAATCCGTGTCCGTGCGGCTTCCTTGGTGCCGATTCCGAGACGAACGTCTGCACGTGCACCCCGGCAAAAATCATCCAGTACCGTTCGAAAATTTCGGGACCTCTGCTTGATCGGATCGATCTTCATGTCGAAGTTCCGAAGCCGGGCTATTCCCAGCTAAAAGAGCATAGCGGCAGTTTATCTTCAAGTGAAATGTCGGAACTGGTGCTGGCCGCACATAATCGGCAAGCCAACCGCTATGCCGGAACCGGCATCCGAACCAACAGCGAACTTGGCGGGAAGCTGCTCCGCCGCATATGCAAGCTGACCCCCGAGTGCGATGCTCTGCTGCAGGCTGCCTTTGAAGCGCTCGGCCTAAGCGCCAGAGCCCATGACCGCATTTTACGGCTGGCTTTGACGATAGCGGATATCGAGTCGAGCGATGCCATTCTTCCGCAGCATGTCGCCGAAGCGATTCAATACCGGATTCTGGACAAAAAGAAACAGGCCCATTAATTCCGCTCCTGCCTGCAGGAAATGCGGATGAATCCCCATTCGAATTTCCAATTTCCAAGAGAAAGAAAGCCGGCCTTTATGGCTTTACTGTCGGGAGAGGCTCGTCGTACGGGGGATGCAGAAAATCAATAGTTACAAAAAAGTCAATATATTCTATGTATAAATATGGTATCATTTACATATCTCTTTTTTTTATCAGCTGATCATCTATCTTAAGGGAGGAAGAGTCTTTTCATTTGGATGCCTAAATGAACTCATCGCATGAAGGGGAGGGCGAACGTATATGAAACCCGGTGGTGAAACCGAATGAAGCTGCCGCTCGTTACAGCTTTTGCAGCCGCTCTATTGCTGACTTCTTGTACGGCAATAAATCTGGTGTCTGAAGAAGAGTCAATTGGAGGATCCGGAGAAAAGGAAGCCATTGCCATCGTTATTAACAGTCACAGTATTCCATTCCCCGAAGGATACAATGAAAACCGCAATCCTTATCTTCAGTATATTGAAGATCATACGAATCTGGATGTACAGGTGCTTCTTCCGCCTATCGCAGGATATCAGAAAACGGTGCATTCAATCATGACCTCTGAAAAGCCGCCAGACATGGTAAGTATTCCCTCCCAAGTTATGGTGGCCAAATATGCAAGAGATAACGAACTGATGCCGATCGATGAGCTGTTGGACCGCTACGGTGCGGATTTAAAGGCCAAAATCCCTGACTCTGTGTGGGAGCTGGCCCGCTTTGATGGACATCTGTATGCCATCCCCAGCATGAGCGAAACCCAAGGGGTAGAGCTTATGTATATTCGGAAAGATTGGCTGGACAAGCTCGGCTTGCAGCCTCCCGCTACGCTGGAGGAATATGA
Source organism: Paenibacillus sp. sgz302190 (assembly GCF_059820445.1). Taxonomy (NCBI): domain Bacteria; kingdom Bacillati; phylum Bacillota; class Bacilli; order Caryophanales; family Paenibacillaceae; genus Paenibacillus; species Paenibacillus sp. sgz302190. Next base: position 789,400 of record NZ_JBZYAO010000001.1, on the reverse strand, counting down.
GCGAGTGATCCGGGCCTTTACCGAGGAGGACCCTGACGGGAACGGCATTGACGATACGATCGGGTTGTCCATGTTGAACAATTTGTACAGGTCGGCGCCGTTTTTCGGAGCTTTTGGCATACAATTGGAGCAGTGGGCGGAAAGAGACGGTAAGCTGGTCTATACGAATATTTTACCGGAAACAAAGGAAGCGCTTTTATTTTTATCGAAGCTGTACAAGGAAAGGCTGCTTGATCAAGAATTTCCCCTCAACACTCACAACAGTTTTGCTAATAAAATCAAACAGGGGAAGGTCGGCTTGTTCTCGGCAGCTTGGTATGATACACGCAGCATAATTGCTGAAAACAAGAGGGTTGATCCGTCTGCTGAATGGATCCCTTTGGCATACCCAATCGGTCCTGCCGGACAGAGCGGCGTTTATGGGACAAAGCCGGTGCAGAGCTATCAGGTTATACCGGCCGGCAGCAAGCATGGGGAAGCTGTAATCCGTTTCTTGAATTTTATTGCGGGGGAAGGTCAGCGCGATCTGGTTCTGGGGTTTGAACATCAGGTATGGAAGCAGATTGATGACAGGATCGTAACCGATTTTGCGGAGCATGACAAGCATTTGTATCGTGAGATGTACAGTTCCCTTGCTCGGGTCGCGAATCCGGATTTATTGCATGCTCGATTGGACTCTTATGGGAAGGAGTATCGGCTGTTCGAAAATTTGCAGCTGATCCAGAGGAACTTGATTCAAGACCGGTTTACCGGCTTGCCTACGCGAACGATGGAAGAAAGTTTATCCGAGCTTAGTGCGCTGAAGGAGATTTTTCTGAAAATAATCATTGGGGCCGCTCCCCCGGAAGATTTCGAGCTGTATACGAAACAGTGGAAAGAAAGGGGAGGGGATACCATCACCCGGGAAGTGAATGAGTGGTATCAGACCTCTCAAAGATGAGGGTACGAACATGCGCTGGATCCGATGGGTGTATCACAAATATAAACGGAGCACACTGGTTCGTTTAACCTGCTATTTTCTGGTCGTTCTGCTCCCGTTGGTGGCGGTCAGCTTGTATGCCAATGAAGATTCCAGGCAGATGATGCTGGAGCAGAGCAAGGCACGAACCGAGAACAGTCTGGCTTCGGTAGCGGAAAACGTTGATCTGACGCTGCAAAATGTGGAAGAGCTCTCCAAGCTGGTTGCTACGGCCCCCGATTTGCTGCAAATGCTTGAAAAGGCGGATTCCGATTCGGTGCTGACGCCGGGGGCCATTGTCGATTTCACTCGAATGATGCGCAGTTTGTGGAACATTTCCTCCATCAGTCAGAGTGTGTCGGAAATGGCGGTTTATCATGCGGAAACGGGCACGATTCTGTCTACCAAACTGGGGGGGAGGCGTGTTCAGGACAGCAGGCATAAGGAGTGGCTGAAGGGACTTGCTGTAACGAACGGACCGGCGGTTAAGTACGTCTTCGCTAACGAGGAAATCCCCGGCGGGGGTACGGTAGGCGAATTAATCGGGGCGGATTCCGTGTCCCTAGTGAGGACAATGGATCTTCATAACAGCAGGAAACAGTCCAATTTGCTTATTATCACCTTAAGTCGTACCAGGCTCGTTCAATTGATGCAATCCGTCATTCCGTCCGCCAATGCGAGCCTTGCTTTGTATACAAGCGACGGGAAGCTGGTAGCTGGTACGGCCGGCGTCAAAGCGGATCATGATCCCGTGGAGTCCGAGGGCTATCTAAAGATGGTGAAAAATACGCGGTATTACGGATGGTCTCTTGTTTTGCATCAGCCGGAAGAAGAGATTTACGGGAAGACCATGCAAATCAGAAGCTATACGTATATCATTATCGGAGTCAGCGTGTTTCTGGCCATTGGGATTGCATGGGGGATTTATACCCGCATCGTTTCTCCGCTATACAAATTGACTCATGCCATGAAGAAGTTGAGCGACGGCAACCTGGATATCCGGCTGGACATTGACCGCGAGGACGAGTTCGGCTATTTAATGAAGGCTTATAACCGGATGGCGGAACGTCAAAAACATTTGATTGAACATCATTACGAGCAGCGGCTGCGGCTTGCGCATACGGAATTGAAATTTCTCCAGGCGCAGATCAACCCCCATTTTCTGTATAATACGCTCGATTCCATCTACTGGATGGCGAAGAATTACGATGCGGACGAAATCAGCGAGATGGTGCTGAACCTTTCACGCTTTTTCCGGCTTAGCTTAAACAAGGGGAAAGAGTCGTTCAGCGTGGAGGAAACGATCTCCCATTTGGATTATTACATTCGTGTGCAGCAAATTCGCTTTATGGACAGTTTTGCCGTGGTCTATCGGATTCAAGAGGAAAGCAAGCAGATCCCGATTCTCAAACTGCTCTTGCAGCCTTTGGTTGAGAATGCCATTGTGCACGGATTTGAGGCCGGTCTTGACGGCGGCGAGCTCATTATTGAAAGCAAGGTGCTGGAGGACGCTCTGCTGCTTTCCGTGCAGGACAATGGATCCGGCATAGCTAAAGAAAGGCTTGCTTATATTCAACAGCTGCTTGCGCAGACAGCGGCCCGGGACCGGTTCCTGCCGGACCAGGGGGATGGCGCCTGGACGGATGTGTACGGGCTGAGAAATGTGCTTTCGAGAATCCGTATGCTTTACGGCAGCGAGGCCGGGTTATGGATCGGCAGCAGAGAAGGAGAAGGCACAACTGTAACCGTCCGGCTTCCGCTTAGCCGGTGTACGGCGGAATTTCATCTGGAATCAACGGCACAGCCTGCAGACAGAGCAGATAGAATGGAGGAAATGTCATCTTGAATCTATTGATTGTCGAGGATGAGGTCCGGCTGTGCAGCAGCTTGGCCCTTCATATTCCGTGGGAAGACCATGGCATCGAAATTGTCGGGACCGCATCTAACGGGATTGAGGCACTTGCATTGATCGAACGGACAAAGCCGAATCTGCTGCTTGCTGACATTCAGATGCCTCTGATGGACGGGTTGACGTTGGTGCGCCGGGTGAAGGAAAGCGACCCTTTCATCAAAACGGTCATTCTAAGCGGACACGATAACTTTGCGTATGCCCAAACGTCGGTGGAGCTTGGCGTATACAAATATTTGCTCAAGCCGGCAGGCGATTCGGACATATTGCAAGCCGTTCTCGGAGCGGCCGAACAGCTGCGCGAGGAATTGAAGGAACGGCATGAACGTATGTTGCTTAAATACAAGTGGGAACAACATTTGCCGCACCTGCAAAACCAGTTTTACAACCATTTGTTAAGGGGCCGGTACCAGGCCGATGAAATTACGCGCATAAGCAGGGAACTGCAGTTGAATCTCAAGCCTGACGAACGTTATGTCATAGCGGTCTTTGATATGGACAATCCGCCGGAGCAGGAGGGCATTTCATACGTAAAGGATGCTTCATTGCTGCATTACACGTTAGCCGGCTACTTGCAGGACAGGTTCTGCGCTTCCGAATTCCGGCTGTTCAGCGATATTCAGGGGTTTTCCGTCGTTTTATTTGCCGTTAGGGACAGGGAACAGGACCAGGAAGCCGTGCTGCGCGTTCATACGACGGCAGCCAAAGTGCTTGCTCTCATCCAGGAACATATGGATCATACGACGAGTGCCGGGATCAGTGGGGGAGCCGGCGAAGCGAGGGAGATTCCCGTCTTGTACGGCGAGGCCTGTACGGCTCTGTTAAACCGCAAGCTGCTGGGAGGCGGCATAGCTATCCCCTATCGCGAATCCATACAGCGGCATGAACCGGTTCTTTATCCGGAGCTTGCCTACGAGAGAGATTTGGAAATGGCTTTGCAGACAGGGGACGAGAACAAAGCGCTTGTAGCTTTGAGATCAATGTGGCAAGAGGGACAGAGCGCGTTGATAACCCTGGATGATATGCATGAATATGTCCTTCATTTAAGCAGTTGTTTGATCCGTTTGATCAGAAAGCAGGGCTGGCCTGTCAAAGAAGTGACGGGCGAAGACTTCGTCTTTTTTCAAAACATCCACCTGCTCAATACGGCCGAACAAATTTATAACTGGCTGCAAAATTCGATACGCAACATGTTGGCTTACGCTCGCGCACAAAGGCAGACGGTTATTCATCAAACTGTCAAGCAGATTCTCGATCTTGTGGAGCAGGAGCTTGACACCGAATTTACTCTCCACACAATCGCGGAGAGACTCTATGTGAACGCCTCTTATTTAAGCCGGCTATTTAAACAGGAGATTGGCAAGCCGTTCTCGACCTATGTGTTGGAAAGAAAAATGGAGCGGGCCCGATCCGTTTTATTGGAGGGAGCCAAAGTCTATCATGCCGCTATGGCAGTCGGATACCGGGATGTCAGCTATTTTACTAAGGTGTTCCGCAAATATTGGGGCGTTACGCCAGGAAGCTGCAAGCTATAAAGTCATCAAATTACCATAAGAAGGATTGATTGTAGGGTAACTTTGTTTAACACCCCCTTGTATACTGAAGAAGATGTATAGACAATCCAATATAAGGGAGAATGTATCTATGAAAAAGAAATTTGCATTACTTGTGGCAGCGTCAGCGCTCTTGTCGTCCATATCGACAGCTACGGCTGCGGATACGTCCGCGGTTCCATCGTTGGAAGGGACTAAAGCGACCTTCTATGAAGCAAGCGGAGCGGAAGTGACGGATTACACGAAATCGCAAAATCCTGGGCAAGTGGAAGCCGTTCTGAGCAAAGCGCGTCAAGCGGCGGCGGAAAGCGGTTCAACCCGGATCGCTCAGGGAGCGAGAGGCTTGGCGGCGGACACATCGGCAGTGAATTACGTTTACATTGACGGCAATACCGGATATTTTTATGAGAAGAGCCCTGTTCTTGACAAAGAGAAGGTGTACATCTATGAAGTACAAGCTTCTTCTTCCGAAAATACCGCAGCTGTGAACGCGGCCGCAGCAGCGGTGGCGACGAATCTCCCTGATGGTATCGGCGGGAAGGCTGTTGTAAGCAAAAACGGTTCCTATCTTAATGCAACGGTGACGTTAGCTACGCAAAGTCAGCTTACGGGCGCTCCGTCGGGCGCAACCTACATTTATTCAGGATTCAGTGGCACCGGCCGGAAATATGACGGAACCAATAACAGTTTTCCGGTAGAGGCGGATATGGGGCTGCAGTACAGCAATGCCTACGGTTATGTAAAATGGACGCCTATCTTGGGTTTCTATAATGGCGTCAAGAGCAATGGATCCGTTTTGTCAGGCTATGATAAGGTGCAGTACAAAAACGGATTCAAGGGCGGAACGGACGTAAATCTGACCGCTTATCGGAACTTGAACGGCAATACCAGACTTTCCATAAGCGGGTATGCGGTTTGCCCGGATTCGGCCTGCACGCAGACAGCCGATACTTATTTGACGTCTATACTTGAGGTGGCTAATACGAGCGTTACGAGCGTAAGCAGCTGGAAAATGCTGGCCACGATCGCAGGTTCGGAAAGCGTGACGGGTCACAACTATGCCGAATTTAAAAGTGTGAATGTAGACGGAGCAACTCAAACCCCTACGAAAGCAGCCGAAGATTACGCAACGGTAACGATTTCGGGAAGCACAGTGAAAATTAACGTTTCCAGATAGTAGCGGGAATAAGCTTCGTATAAAGATCGAACAAGCATGGTTAGCCGGCTTGTTCGATTTTTTGTTGTTGCGACGACACAAGGTTCCGGCAGCAAGTCATTAAATTACCAAAAAAAGTAATCATTGCCTTCTTAAATTCATTTTGAATAAAAGGTATCCTTAATTCAAGGATCATGAATCCATTTTACCGGGAGGGAAGAACGTGGAGGCGGTACAAGAGGAAAAGGATCACAGACGGTTTCTGAAACAAACCATTGAACATTACAAGTTAGGGGCCTTTTTTCCCGAAAATCTCGTCTTGCTTGCAAAAACGGATCCCGTTTGCTTCGAATGGCTGAGGCGCACGGAACACGGAACGATCGTATTTTTAATGAGTGCGACGTGTACGGCATGCAAGATGGAACCGGCGATATCCTTTATGGACCTCTATCCCGATTTCGACTACTGTCTTCTTTTCGAAGGAAGCCTGGAGGCCTGTGAAGAGCAGCGCAGCCAACTTGCTCCCAAGGTAGCGATGTATCGATGCGAGACGACTAAATTGCAAGCCCGGCTCAAAGTAAATGTAGTACCATACGTCATTGTGCTTAATAAAGTAGGACAAGCTGTAGGCGCGGATATTTTTCACGATCTTGCTAAATTGCAAAAGGTGGCCTCACCCTTGATCCGTGTTTATCAAAATGGAAAAGTTCAGACATGAAATTGCTAGTTCGAACCGCCCAAACGACATGGGAAGCTTTTACCAAGGTTTACGTATTTAACAAGGCTGTCGTATTGCTGTCGCTTTTTGCTTATGTCGTATCCGCCTTGCAAACGAATTTCAGCGTGTATGTGAGTAAATTCATCGTCGATCAGTTAACGATTAAAAATTTAAGCATGCTGATAGGCGGCATCGTCCTTCTTATATTATTTCAACTGTCCCGCGCCGTATTGGACTCGTACGCTCAACTGAAGAGCCGAAAGATGAGCTTGGAGTTCTCTATGCAGTGTGAAGAGAAACTCATCGATCTGGTGGCCAAGACAGATTTGATCGAAAAGGAGCACCCTAAATTTAGAGGCGATTTCTCTTATTGGTCATACAGCAATAGCAAGTATTACGATACTTACAGTATTGCGATTAGTCTGGTCAAGCAGATCGTCATCGCCGGTTTAAGCATGTTTTACCTGCTTCATTCCTATTGGGTGACCGGGCTGCTCGCTCTTTTGGTCGGAACATGGAGAGGGCTTTACGATCTGCGAGCCGTTCGCAGCCGCGTCGAGATTGATGAGCAGCTAATGAGAAATGCCAGAAGTCACCATTATTACTACGAGCTGCTGACAACCTCCGAGACCCAGAAAGAGATGATGCTGTTTCAATTGTATCCTTATTTCAGGAAATGGTGGGGGATCAAGAAGCGGGAATCGGTGGAACTTCAAATCAAAGTCGACAAGATCAACCATCAGAGGTCTTTTCGGGGCGAGCTTCTTTCGATATTAAACACCGGATTGGTCACCGTAATAACCGCTTATTTGATTTATAAGGGTTCTCTAAGTATCGGGGATTACGTGGCTATTATTATGGCCCTTAATATGACAGAAAGCAATATAAGCTTCATGTTTTCGTCTTTTTCGCGGTTGACGGAATACTGCACGCATATTGAGCGGCTTAAGCTCATTGAGGGCAGGACGCAGGTGGCTGTTAGCGAGGAAAAGCAGATTCAGGCCAGACCGTTTATTTTCGAAAATGAAATTCAGATTCGGAATCTGACCTTTCGATATCCGAACCAGGCTCAACCGGCGCTTGCGGGAATTAATGTGCAAATCAAAAAAGGAGAAGTTGTTGCCATCCTGGGAGAGAACGGGTCGGGCAAATCGACATTGATCAAGCTGCTTCTCGGTCTGTACCGCAGCGATGAAGACGCTATTTTCTATGATGGAGTCAGCCTGAACCGGATCGACCGGTTGCAAATGTGGAAAAAAAGCAGCGCGGTTTTCCAAGATTTTATCCGGTACATGACTCACGTAAGAGATAACATAGCCGCCGGTAACATCGACGAAATTAACAATTCGGAAAAGCTGAATCTGCTGCTGGCCAGAGTGGGCCTGGAGGATACATTTAAGCATGGCTTGGACAATCCGCTTGGCTTTCTGGAAGATGACGCGGTGAATCTGTCGGGCGGGCAGTGGCAAAGACTTGCTCTGTCCCGGGCGTTTGTCCGCGATGATGATGAGCTTGTCGTCTTCGACGAGCCGACCGCTGCGCTTGACCCGCTTAGCGAAGTCCGATTGATGAATGACATTCTCGGCTATTTTAAAGGCAAAACCGTCCTGCTTATTTCCCATCGGGTAGGAGTCGCCCGGAATGCCGACCGGATTATCGTTATGGAGCATGGACGAATCGCCGAATGCGGGGCTCATGACGAACTGCTCTCTCGGCAGGGATTATACAGCGAAATCTGGAATCAGCAAAAGCAATGGTATGTCTAAAACAACATCATTGAGGAGGGAATGCTTGTGTCGACGTTAACGAAACCAACGCGATCTTCCGATAGCGGCTTACCTTTGGGTGCGGCAATGCCTAAACTGCCGGATTATATGCAAGAAATTGAGACGGATATTTGCGCCCAAGCCGGTAAGGTTCGCGTGCTTTTGTTCACATCCGTGCACTGCGTTCATTGTATTGACCTGCTGCCGCACATTCAGACGATGTTCGAGAACTACCCTTCTTTCTCTTTTCACCTGTTCTCTACAGGAGACGAGGAGGATCATCGGAGTATGTCCGAATATTTCGGGTGGAATTTCGGCGTTTATTCCATGGATCAAAGCGATATGGAGGCCTACTTTGAAGTCACGTTCCTGCCTTTTATGATGCTCGTAAATCAATCCGGAGCGGTGGCGGCCAAAGGAGTTATCTATAATGCGGATGATTTTGATCAATTAATGAAGTTTGTCGAGCTTTGAGTCTAAAACGAATTGCTTACGAAAGGAGGTGAAAAAGATGGCTTGCACAAAATGCCCGGATGGAGTTGTACTGGATCAGTCCCCATTGGTTTGTCTTGTAGGAACTTGCACTTATAGCGGAAAAATCTATCCCAAAATCCTGTCGGTAACCAAAACGGTAGGCTGCCCGGATGGAAGCACTGAAGTTTGCCAAATTACTGCCGGCTGCTGCACCTAAGCAAAAACCAAGAGAAGGGGACAGCCCCTTCTCTTTTATCCATTTATGGGGGAGTGAACGGCATTGAACGCCCAATTGATCATTTGCGATCGAATTGCGCATAACGCAGAAATGAAAGGCCACGTTTTGGGAACCGTATTGAACCACCTGACCGTCCCGGCGCTGCCTTATGTCATAGAATTGCACGTTCTGGTCAAACTGTTTGATTTGCCTCGCGAGGCATTTGTCGATACGTCGTTGACGATTACGCATGCTAACGGCGAGGTCATCGGACAAACTCCGGTAAGCGTGCTTCGGAATTACAGGTCGGAAGATCAAGTTCCGGGCGTAGATCAAAATATGACCCTCACGCTGGTTATCACGGAGGCGGGTATTCTTCATATCCGGTGTAAAGTGAACGGAGAAGAGGCCGCTTGGTACCCTCTAACGGTCCGGTTGCAGGAATGCCGAGTCTCCTGAACGATAATGGTTACGACGACGAAATGGGTGATATTTAATGTTTCATTGGTTGGCCTATATGCTGGACATCACGATGTCGATATTATTTTTCATTCCGTTTTACAACAAATTGTTGCGTTTTTCAAGCTTCCGGATTGACATTTACGCCTATGGCGTCCTGCCGGCTTCCCTGATTACATTAGCGGGGATAGGTGTGATGGCAGCGGAATTCGCGCTTTTCCTTTTGTTTGCTGCCGGCCTGCTCGACGGTTGGAAGGAGCTTGCCGCTATACTTCTGCTCGCCGTGTTTGCTTTCTTTTCCTGGCGGAAGACAAAGCTTACCGGCGTCGATGCTTGCTCCTGCTACGGGGAGATCGGTTTCCTTAATCGATCGCCCGTTATCCGGAATTTGGTGCTGATCGTGCTGCTTCTGCCAGGTCTTTTTTTGCGCTCCGATGCGCGTGACCTATACACGATGTTTAACTCGCTTATTTTTGTAATGGCGGCTTCGTTTGCGATCGAGATTTTGCAATCCGTATGGGGCAAAAGGAAAGGGAGGGAGAAGCGTGAGCAATCTGCTAATGCTGTGTAACTTGCTCTGGTTCTTTGTTTGTCTGACCGCCCTGGTCGTCAAAAGAAGAAAAGATAGCCGGGAAATAGCAGCAGAGGTCGATCAAGTAAGGCGGCTGTTCAATGGGCAGGAGGAGATGAGAATCGTGTTTGTCGATTATTCGGATCCGGCGTTTAAGGAAACCGATACCCTGCTGGCCTCGGATACTATCGGGCGATTCATCGTTGTGTTTCGCGCCCCTGCCTGGTTGATTATCACTAAGGAAAAGAAGTGGAAGGGTCATCAGGTTATCGACGCCGAAAAGTTTAATTTCCGGAGAAAAAACACGATCATCGTGACCCGTGAAGGAAAATATGAGGTATATGACGACATCGTCTCTTTTATGAAATTTTCGGCCGCTTATTCATAAGAAGGAGTGAAGTCAGAAAGGTTCGGTTGATCGAAAATTGCTCGGAGCTCATACGGTATAGGCGGGTTTCGTCGGATTTTGTAGATTTTTAATGAGGCGAATAATTAATATCATTAAATAAAAATCCGGGAAATCGACGGAACTTGCAATCGGCTGCATTATAAAATCGCGCCAATGTGCACATACTGGAAAACAGAGGTGATGATGATGCAGGAGAAGCCGTATTTTTGCCCGAACTGCCGTTCCAACCGGGTCAAATTCAGCGTAATTACGAGCTACACGCAATCGTTTGTGAAAGATGCTCTTTCCGGAAGCATCAAGGAGTTCAAGGAGCCGGATGCCATCGCGGAACCGGAGCCTACGATTCAATGCCTGGTGTGCAATTTTGTCGGGAATGAGCTTCGTTTTATTAAACAAGCGGAAAGAGAACCGCGAATGAATACGTCGGCCACGACATTTTATTGAGCGGTGCCGACGAAATTTGGCGGCGGGTTTGGCATCCCGGCCGGTCTGAAGGGCGCATTTTTCCCAATCGGAATATGCGTCTTTTTGCGCGTGCGGTGATAGCATATGTTTTTCACTGTGAAAGGAAACTTCTACTGATTTGCAGAAAAAATTAAGGAAACTGTCGAAAAAAAATGATACAATGGTTAGGGCCTGTGAAGAAGTGTGATACTAGTGGGTGCTGCCAGGGTTTCCTCCTGTGCGGCGCGGAATGGGAATCGCACTTTTCCCCATGTATAGCATGTAAAGAAAGTCCATACTGATAGGAGGATTTTAGGAAATGAATATCCATGAGTACCAAGGCAAAGAAGTCCTGAGACAGTACGGAGTCAGCGTTCCTAAAGGTAAAGTTGCTTTTACCGTTGACGAAGCGGTTGAAGCGGCAAAAGAACTCGGAACGAGCGTAGTTGTCGTAAAGGCGCAAATTCATGCCGGAGGCCGCGGTAAAGCTGGCGGTGTTAAAGTAGCCAAAAACCTCGATGAAGTGCGTACATACGCTAGCGAAATATTAGGAAAAGTGCTCGTCACGCACCAAACCGGTCCGGAAGGCAAGGAAGTTAAGCGCCTTTTGATCGAGCAGGGCTGTGACATTAAAAAAGAATATTATGTCGGCGTCGTCGTTGACCGTGGTACGGGCCGCGTCGTCATGATGGCATCGGAAGAGGGCGGCACGGAGATTGAAGAAGTGGCCGAGCATTCTCCCGAGAAAATTTTCAAAGAAGTGGTCGATCCTGCCATCGGATTGCAAGCGTTCCAGGCGCGTAAATTGGCTTATGCCATCAACATCCCTGCTGAGCTCGTTAACAAAGCGGTTAAATTTATGACAGCATTGTATTCTGCTTTCGTCGACAAAGACTGCTCAATCGCCGAAATCAATCCGCTCGTAGTTACAGGGGACGGAGACGTAATGGCGCTGGATGCGAAGCTGAATTTTGACTCGAACGCGTTGTATCGCCACAAAGATATTCAAGAGCTGCGGGACCTTGCGGAAGAAGACGAAAAAGAAATTCAAGCGTCCAAATTCGACCTGAGCTACATCGCATTGGACGGAAACATCGGCTGCATGGTGAACGGAGCCGGTCTTGCCATGGCTACCATGGACATCATCAAGCACTACGGCGGCGAGCCTGCGAACTTCCTCGATGTAGGGGGCGGCGCTACGAAAGACAAAGTTACGGAAGCTTTCAAAATCATTTTGTCCGACGAGCAGGTTAAAGGGATTTTCGTTAACATTTTCGGCGGCATTATGCGCTGTGACGTTATCGCCGAAGGCGTTGTCGCGGCAGCAAGAGAGCTCGGACTTTCCCGTCCGCTCGTTGTGCGTCTTGAAGGAACGAATGTGGAGCTAGGCAAAAAGATTCTTAACGAGTCCGGCTTGAACATCGTTGCGGCTGATTCCATGGCCGACGGTGCGCAAAAAATCGTTGCACTTGTGAAATAATCGGAACCCGCGCGGTTTCTTAAATCATATATGAGGATGTGAACCATAGATCATGAGTATTTTGGTCAATAAAAATACAAGAGTTATCACTCAAGGGATCACTGGTGCTACGGGCATGTTCCATACCAAAGGCGGGCTGGATTACGGCACGCAAATGGTTGGCGGCGTCACACCGGGCAAAGGCGGCACGAATCTGGATATTACGCTGGAAAACGGCACGACCGTTCAACTGCCTGTTTTCAACACAGTCGCTGAAGCGAAAAAAGCGACGGACGCGAACGCATCCGTTATTTACGTACCGCCTGCATTTGCGGCCGATGCGATCATGGAAGCGGTAGACGCCGATCTTGATCTCGTTATTTGCATCACGGAAGGCATTCCGGTTCTGGACATGGTCAAAGTGAGCCGTTACATGGAAGGCAAAAGAACCGTCCTGATCGGGCCGAACTGCCCAGGCGTTATCACTCCTGGCGAGTGCAAAATCGGCATCATGCCGGGATACATTCACACTCCTGGACACGTCGGCGTCGTTTCCCGCTCCGGAACCCTGACTTACGAAGCGGTGCACCAGCTGACGACCCGTGGAATCGGACAATCCTCCGCAGTCGGTATCGGCGGCGACCCGGTTAAAGGCTCCGAGTTCATCGATATTCTCAAATTGTTCAATGAAGATCCGGACACTTATGCCGTTATCATGATCGGTGAAATCGGCGGAACGGCTGAAGAAGAAGCGGCCGAATGGATCGCAGCCAACATGAAAAAGCCTGTCGTAGGCTTTATTGGCGGCAAAACGGCGCCTCCGGGCAAACGTATGGGTCATGCCGGTGCGATCATTTCCGGCGGCAAAGGAACGGCTTCCGAGAAAGTGGCGACAATGGAGAGATGCGGCATCAAGGTGGCGGCAACTCCATCCGAGATGGGCTCCACTTTGGTAAGCGTCCTCGAAGAAAAAGGCATCCTTGAAAAATGCATCACAAAAAAATAAGTTTTTTTGCGTAAAGGTAAGCAACCTTTCATTTCCCGGACAGGGATTTGAAAGGTTTTTTTCTTTTCCTAAGGCTTTAACATTTGTCAGATGGTCAAGGAGTGATATACTAATGGATAATCGTCTCATTATATTCGGTCTTCACGAGATGGAAGGCGTTGGCTGGCAAACGATTTACAAGCTTTTGAACAGTTTTCCGGAACCCGGGGAATTGTTCGGGCTTTCGGCGGGAGCGATCGCATCGTTCGGCATCAGACGGCAGATCGCCGAACAAATCGCTAAGCAATTTACTCCGATCTTTATCGAACAAAGGCTTCAGATGTATATGAAGCATTCCATTCAATTCATGACCCTGCTGGATGAAGGGTACCCTCCCGCCCTCAAAGAAATCGCCCAACCCCCTTGGATTATTTATTACAAAGGAAACGTCTCTTGCCTGCATCAGCGGCTGCTCGGCATGGTCGGCTCACGCAAGCCGACTCTTTACGGGAGCAAGGTGGCCGTGGAAATGTCCACCGCTTTGTCCAGGGCAGGCTTCGGCATCGTAAGCGGCTTGGCTCGGGGAATCGACAGCCAGGCTCATCAAGGAGCGCTTCTTGGGAAAGCTAAGACAGTGGCGGTGCTCGGCTGCGCCATTAATCAAATATATCCGCGGGAACATGCGCATTTGTACCGCATTATCGAGAAGGAAGGCATTATCGTTTCGGAATATCCCGTCGGCACGCGCATGCATCCGGGCATGTTTCCGCAGCGGAACCGGATCATCGCCGGCTTGTCGCTCGGCGTTATCGTCGTGGAGGCGGCAGCCGACAGCGGTTCGCTCATTACCGCGAATTTTGCGGCGGATGAATCGCGGGACGTTTTTGCCGTCCCGGGGCTGATTACGTCGCATCAAAGCCAGGGCGTGTACGAGTTGCTGCGCACAGGCGCGAGAATAGTCACACGCGTTGAGGATATTATAGAGGATTATCGTTATTTGCTGAGCAGTGCCGAATTAAGGGGGCTGCAGCAGCCTTCGACAAGCATCGAACTGAGCGATGAGGAGCGTAAAATTACTCAATTGCTGTCGAACAGCCCGGTCGGCATTGACGAGCTTTTGGAACGCAGTCAATTTACGTTTGGACATTTGCATGCAGTTCTGTTATCTTTACTATTGAAAAAGGCGATTAAACAGCTTCCTGGATCTTCTTACATATTAGTATAGGCTGCTCAAGAAGCTATTCATCTCGCCAATAGACTATATTCGGAGACCATGAGGGGAGGAAGGACGATCCATGGCGGATTCTTTAGTCATCGTCGAATCACCAGCAAAAGCCAAAACCATCGGTAAATATCTGGGCAGCAAATATATCGTTAAAGCCTCGATGGGTCATATTCGCGACCTTCCGAAAAGCCAAATTGGCGTAGAAGTGGAACGCAACTTTGAGCCCAAATACATTACGATTCGCGGCAAAGGCTCTGTCCTCAAAGAGCTGAAGGATGCCAGTAAAAAGGTTAAAAAAATATATCTCGCGGCTGACCCGGATCGTGAAGGGGAAGCGATTGCATGGCATCTGGCGCATTATTTGGACGTCAGAGCCGATGAAGCGTGCCGTGTCGTATTTAACGAAATTACGAAGGACGCGGTTAAAGACGCATTCAAAACGCCGCGCCGTATCAATCAGGACCTGGTGAACGCGCAGCAGGCAAGACGCATTTTGGACCGTCTCGTCGGTTACAAAATCAGTCCTTTGCTGTGGAAGAAGGTCAAGAAAGGCCTTTCCGCAGGGCGGGTGCAATCCGTAGCCGTCAAGCTGATTATGGACCGCGAGAATGAAATTAAAGCGTTCGAGCCGGAAGAATATTGGTCGATCACGGTCCAACTGGAATCGGGCAAGAGCGTTTTCGAAGCCAAATACCACAGCATCAACGGCGAGAAGAAAGAGCTTCATTCCGAAGACGAAGTTAAACTTGTGTTAGAAGCTATGGGCAGCGGGCTGTTTACCGTTCAGGAGATCAAGGAGAAAGAGCGTCAACGCAATCCGTCCCCGCCTTTTATTACGAGCTCCTTGCAGCAGGAGGCGGCGCGCAAGCTGAATTTCCGGGCTTCCAAAACGATGTCCGTAGCCCAGCAGATTTACGAAGGGATCGATTTGGGAAAGGAAGGCACCGTAGGTTTAATCACTTATATGCGTACCGACTCCACCCGGATCTCGCCTGTAGCGCAGGAAGAAGCGAAAGAGTTCATTTTGGGCAAATACGGGGCTGCTTATTACCCGGAAACGCCTCGCCAATATGTGAGAAAGAATGCCAACGCACAGGACGCTCACGAAGGCATCCGGCCTACATCGGTGATGCGCGAGCCTGAACAAGTGAAGGAGTTCCTGAGCAAAGACCAGTACCGCCTATACAAGCTTGTCTGGGAGCGTTTTGTCGCCAGCCAGATGGCATCGGCCGTGCTGGATACGATGACTGTCGATCTGGCAGCAGGCGAGACCCTATTCCGCGCAGCGGGTTCCAAAATGAAGTTTCCCGGCTTCATGAAAGTGTATGTGGAGAGCAATGACGACGGCACGACCGAAGAGGATAAGCTGTTGCCGCCGCTCACGCAAGGTGATCAGCTGAAACGGCAAAACGTCGATCCGAAGCAGCATTTCACCCAGCCGCCTCCGAGATATACGGAAGCACGCCTCGTTCGGGCGCTTGAAGAGATGGGCATCGGACGTCCGAGTACTTATGCGCCGACGCTGGAGACGATTCAAAAGCGCGGTTACGTCGCCATTGAGGAAAAGAAATTCGTGCCGACCGAGCTGGGCGAGCTAGTTATTCAGCTGATGCAGGAGTTTTTCCCGGAAATACTTGACGTCGAATTTACCGCCCACATGGAAGAAGAGCTTGACTTCGTCGAAGAGGGCAAAGAAGATTGGGTCAAGGTACTGGACTCCTTCTACGCTTCGTTCGAGAAGAGGCTCGAGGTTGCGGAAGAAGAAATGAAGGAAATCGAGATCCAGGACGAAGTTTCCGATGAGCTTTGCGAAAAATGCGGCAAGCCGCTCGTGTATAAAATGGGCCGCTTCGGCAAATTTCTGGCTTGCTCCGGTTTCCCCGACTGCCGCAACACGAAGCCGATCGTCAAAGATATCGGCGTGACGTGCCCGACTTGCCATCAAGGCAAAATCGTTGAGCGCCGCAGCAAAAAAGGCCGCGTCTTTTACGGTTGCGACCGTTATCCGGACTGCGATTTCGTCTCGTGGGATAAACCCGTCAGCAAGCCGTGTCCGCAGTGCGGTTCCATGCTGATTGAAAAAAGAAGCAAGAGCGGCGTTACCCATCAATGCATACAGTGCGATTACAAAGAAGAAGCAAACGAAGAAAACAACGATGAACTGAAGGATTAGAGGTGTGCCGATTTTGTCCGATTTCCCTAGAGTAACCGTTATCGGCGCAGGTCTTGCCGGGAGTGAAGCCGCATGGCAGATCGCTCGTCAAGGCGTGCCCGTCACGTTATATGAAATGAGGCCGGTGCGCAAAACGCCGGCGCATATTACCGATCAATTCGCCGAGCTCGTGTGCAGCAATTCGCTCCGCGCCAACGGTTTGTCCAACGCGGTAGGCGTTCTGAAAGAAGAGATGCGGCGCATGGATTCGCTCATTTTAGCGTGCGCCGACAAGCATGCCGTTCCTGCGGGTGGCGCCTTGGCCGTCGACCGCGACGGCTTTTCGCAGGAAGTGACTTCTACGCTGCGGAACCATCCGCTCATTGAAGTGCGCAATGAGGAGGCGCAAACGCTGCCGGAAGGGATTACGATCGTCGCATCCGGACCGCTGACGTCCCCGTCGCTTTCCGCCGAGCTCAAGGAGCTGATGGGCGAAGAGTATCTCTACTTCTACGACGCCGCGGCGCCTATCGTGGAGAAGGACTCCATCGATATGAGCAAGGTGTATCTGGCATCGCGGTACGATAAAGGCGAAGCGGCTTATCTGAATTGCCCGATGACGGAGGAAGAGTTCGACGTCTTCTACGAGGCGCTGATTACCGCGGAAGTAGCCGAGCTTAAAGAGTTCGAAAAAGAAATTTATTTCGAGGGCTGCATGCCGCTCGAAGTGATGGCTAAGCGAGGCAAGCAAACCGTGCTGTTCGGTCCGATGAAGCCGGTCGGTCTGATTAACCCCCACACCGGCAAAATGCCGCATGCGGTCGTCCAGCTTCGCCAGGATAATGCCGCCGGCACGCTTTACAATCTGGTCGGCTTCCAGACTCATCTAAAGTGGGGCGAGCAAAAACGGGTGCTGTCGCTGATCCCGGGACTGGAGAATGCCGAGTTCGTACGGTATGGCGTTATGCACCGCAATACATTCATCAACTCTCCGAAGCTGCTTGAGCCTACATACCAATTCAAACGCAGAGCGGATCTGTTCTTTGCCGGTCAAATGACGGGCGTTGAGGGCTACGTAGAATCCGCGGCTTCCGGTCTGATCGCAGGCATTAACGCAGGGCGGTTTGCCAAAGGAGAGCAATGCCTCGTTTTCCCGGAGGATACGACCCTCGGCAGCATGGCGAATTACATCACGACCGCGGATTTCAAACATTTCCAACCGATGAATGCCAATTTCGGTCTGCTTCCGCCGCTTTCGCAGCGCATCCGCAACAAAAAGGAAAAGAACGAGATGCTGGCAAACCGCGCATTGGAAAGTATTCAGAATTTTTCACAAATTGAGCGTCAATGAACTTGTAAGTAAAGTTGCGCCTGTGTTACTATTAATATGTTTTTATTGAATAGACCTCTCGAAGCAGCAGCAAAACCACTGTTTTTGGTGCTGTTTCTTATTTGTCGAGAAATCAAGATTCCACTAAAGAGGTGAGACGGATGGATCCGCAGCATGCAGCGTTTCATGCGACAACGATTTTTGCGATTCGTCATCAAGGAAAAGGCGCTATTGCCGGGGACGGTCAGGTCACTTTCGGCAACAGCATGATTATGAAAGGCAGCGCCAAAAAAGTCAGGCGTTTATATAGGGGCAAAGTAGTGGCCGGTTTCGCCGGTTCCGTTGCGGACGCGATTACGCTTTTTGAAAAGTTTGAAGGAAAGCTGGAGGAGCACCACGGCAATTTGCAAAGGGCTGCGGTGGAAATGACCAAGGACTGGCGTCAGGACCGCGTGCTGCGAAGGCTGGAGGCGATGATGATCGTCATGGACGCATCCGGGCTGCTGCTCCTTTCCGGCAACGGCGAGATTATTGAGCCGGACGACGGCATTTTGGCCATCGGTTCGGGGGGAAGCTTCGCATTGGCCGCAGGACGCGCGCTGCACCGTCATGCCGCGCATCTCAGCGCCAAGGAAATCGCTCACGCTGCATTAACTACAGCCGCTGAAATATGCGTGTTTACGAATCATAATATTATAGTAGAAGAGATTGAATAATCCGCTGCATACATTGGTGCATGAACCGCATTCATACCGATGAATACGAAAGTTGGCTTTCCCGCCGGAAAGCTCTTAGGAGGATTCCACATGAAAAACAGTTCCCTGACGCCCAAGCAGATTGTACAGGAGTTGGATCGATATATTGTCGGACAAAAGAAAGCGAAGAAATCCGTAGCCATCGCCCTGAGAAACCGGTATCGGCGAAGTTTGCTGGAGGAATCGCTGCGCGATGAAATCGTGCCGAAAAATATTTTGATGATCGGTCCTACCGGCGTCGGCAAAACGGAAATTGCCCGGAGATTGGCCAAACTTGTCGGAGCTCCGTTCATAAAGGTTGAAGCGACGAAGTTTACCGAGGTCGGTTATGTCGGCCGTGATGTGGAATCGATGGTGCGCGACCTTGTTGAAACCGCGATTCGAATGGTGAAGGCCGAACGTACGGAGAAGGTGAAAGACCGCGCGGAAAAATTGGCTAACGAACGCATCGTCCAGTTGCTTGCGCCCAGCCCCGCTCGCGCCAAGACGCAGCGCAATCCGCTGGAGATGCTGTTCGGCGGCCAGAACCAGGAGAATCAAGAGGAAGCGGCTCCTGCCGATCCTTCCCTGGCTTCGCGCAGAGCGCAAATCGCCGAGCAATTAGCCTCGGGTCAATTGGAGCAGGAAACGATCGAGATCGAAGTGGAGGACAGCTCTCCGACGATGCTGGATATGCTTTCCGGGCAAGGAAACGAGCAAATGGGCATGAACATGCAGGAGATGTTCGGCAGCCTCATGCCGAAGCGAACGAAAAAGCGCAAGCTGTCCGTCAAGGAAGCACGTAAAATTTTGACGCAGGAAGAAGCGCAGCGCCTGATCGATATGGACGAAGTCATTCAGGAATCGATCGGCCGCGCGGAGCAGTCGGGCATTATTTTTATAGACGAGATCGATAAAATTGCAAGCAGCAGCCGCGGCGGAGGCCCGGATGTTTCCAGAGAAGGCGTGCAGCGGGATATTTTGCCGATCGTGGAAGGTTCGACTGTCGTAACCAAATACGGTCCCGTCAAAACGGACTACGTCCTGTTCATCGGCGCCGGAGCGTTTCACATCGCCAAGCCGTCGGATCTCATCCCGGAGCTGCAGGGGCGGTTCCCGATCCGCGTAGAGCTGAGCAACTTGACGCTGGACGACTTCGTTTCCATTTTGAAAGAGCCGAAAAATGCGCTTACCAAACAATATACGGCGCTGCTGCAAACCGAAGGCATCGAGGTGGATTTTTCGGATGAAGCCGTCCGGGAAATTGCCCAGATCGCCGTTGAAGTGAACCAGAACACGGAAAATATCGGGGCGCGCAGATTGCATACGATCCTGGAGAAGCTGCTGGAGGATTTATCGTTTGAAGCTCCCGAAATTACTTTGGAGCGCATCGAGATCACGCCGGAATATGTGCGGGACAAATTGAGCGACATTGTGCAAAATCGCGATTTAAGCCAATATATTTTATAAGATAGCGCCGTCACATTAGTAGGAGGAAGCAAGATGACTTTATTAAACAAGACAAGAAGTCTGAACCGGCTGCTGCAAAAGGAAGCGGGCAATGCGGTCAGCTTTATGGATATGGCTGACGTATTGCGGGATATCGTCAGCGCCAACATTTTTGTCATCAGCCGGAAGGGCAAAATTCTTGGCTATGCGTTAAGGCTTGATTCCGGGCCATCCGAAATGGATCAAACGATTTTGTCGGAGCGCCGGTTCGGATCGGAGTTTAACAGCCTTCTTTTGAAAATCGATGAAACCTCTTCCAATATCGGTCCAGACACCCCATACTCGAAGCAGATGGTTTCGATTTTCCGGTATGCATACACGACAATAGTCCCAATTATTGGCGGGGGGGACCGATTGGGGACGTTGGTGCTCACGCGCAACGATGCCGCATTTGTGGATGATGATTTGATTTTGGCAGAATATGGTTCAACCGTCGTAGCAATGGAAATTTTACGGGAACGCGCTGAAGAGATTGAGGAGGAAGCAAGGAGCAAGGCGGTTGTGCAGGTAGCAATCGGATCGTTGTCTTTCAGTGAATTGGAGGCCGTTGAGCATATTTTCGAGGAGTTAGAAGGCAGAGAAGGGCTTTTGGTTGCCAGCAAAATTGCCGACCGGGTTGGCATCACACGTTCCGTTATTGTCAATGCGCTCCGCAAACTGGAAAGCGCCGGAGTCATTGAGACGCGTTCCCTTGGCATGAAAGGCACATACATTCGCATTTTGAATGACCAGTTGATACAAAGTATCGAACAGTTGAAAACAAAGCTGTAGCTTGAAAAGTGTGAGTTTTTTCACAGAACTACGGCATAAATACGAAAGTCCTGTCTTTTGAAAAAAGATAGGGCTTTTTTCTTATTGTAAGTTAGGTCATTATCTTCCATCATTAGAACTGTGATAACCAATTTTACATATTTCTACATTGAGGTTCTGCTTCGAATAAAGCAATGCAGGATAATGTCGATTTAAGAAGGAATCAATGTTTCACTTGTTGAATAAGAACAAAAACATTCTAGTGAAAGTGGGTATTAAGGATGTCTTTCTTGGATAAGCCAAGCTGGAATCTGATGGAGAGAACTCTGGATTCTTCAGCGCTTCGACAGAAAGTGATAGCAAATAATGTCGCAAATGTCGACACGCCGTTTTTCAAGCGATCCGACGTCGTTTTCGAGGAAATACTGGAAGGTCAAATGAGTCCCGCTACCCCCCCTATAGAAGGATATCGGACAGATAGGAGACATTTTTTTATAGGTAAATCGACCAATGGGATAACTCCGGAAATAAAAGTCGACGAAACGACAGCGATCAACAACAATATGAACAACGTCGACATGGATTATGAAATGTCACTGATGGCAAAAAACCAGCTTAAATATAATACGTTGATTCAGCAAATGAACAGCGAGTTCAAAAAAATGCGAACCGTACTGGGGGGAAGATAATAAACGATGAGACTGACAAACGGATTTGACATTAGTTCGTCTGCACTTACTGCACAGCGATTGCGGATGGATGTTATTTCTTCCAACATCGCCAACGCCGATACGACCCGCGCTAAAATGGTCAACGGCAAATGGGTCCCGTATCAAAGGAAGCTGGTATCCTTTGAAACGAAACCGCAGCCGACATTCGCGCAAACGCTGAATTCAGCTATGGCTGACGGAACAGGCGAAGGGGTCCGGGCCAACAAAATTTTTGATGATACGTCGCCGCTCAAGCAAGTATATAATCCGACCCATCCCGATGCGGACGAGAACGGATTCGTCTACATGCCTAACGTAGATGTGCTGAAAGAGATGGTCGACATGATTTCGGCAACGAGATCTTATGAGGCTAACGTCACAGCGCTGAATGCCAGCAAATCGATGATTACGAAAGCTTTGGAAATCGGTAGATAATTCAGAATAGGGAGGAAACGGCTTCATGATCGACAAAATTAGTTACAGTCCGATGAATGTTATGAGCACTGTTCAGCCGAAAGACCGTTCGGGCGAAGGTGCGGCGGACTTGGGAAAGCAGTTTGGAACGTTCCTGAACGATGCGATTACAAACCTGAACAATCAGCAGCAGCAAGTCGACCAATTGAACCAAAGCTTCATTAAAGGCGAACTTTCGGATGTGCATCAATTGACGATAGCTTCAGAGAAAGCGTCTCTGGGACTGGAACTTACGGTTCAAGTGAGAAATAAGATTCTTGAATCGTATCAGGAAGTTATGAGGATGCAGTTGTAATACATATACGACTAAAAGTTGAAAAATGAAACCAAGTTTCAATGAGGTGAGAAAGTGAACGAGAACCTGCTCCAGTATTGGGACAAAGTCAAACAATATTGGAATCGATACAGTAGAACGACGAAAATCACTTTCATAGCCACGGTTTTCCTTCTAGTTCTTACTGCGGCAATAATTAGCTATAACTTATCCAAAACCGAATACTCGTTAGCTTTTACAGACTTGCAGCCCAGCGATGCAGCTTCCATAAAAGGCTACCTGGATACGGCCAAGATCCCTTACAACCTTAGCGCTGACGGCAAAAGCATCGAAGTGCCGAGCAATCAGGTGGCTAACGTGAAGCTTGCAGTCGAGTCGCAAGGGCTGAACAAGAACGGTTCGTTAGGATTCGGCTCATTCAGCCAAAACAGTTCTTTCGGCATTACGGACAACGAATTCAAAGTCAAGTACATAAACGCAGTGCAAGGCGAACTGCAGCAGCTGATTAACTCGAATCAAGCGATCAGCAGTTCCAAAGTATTGATTTCCCTTCCTGAGGAAGGACCGTTTTTGCAGCAGCAGCAAGAAAAGGCATCCGCCTCCGTCGTGCTGCAGATCAAACCGGGATACAGGCTTGATCAGGCCAAAGTGGATACGATCTACAACCTGGTCTCGCACAGTGTGAAAAATTTGCCGCTGGAAAACATAACGATTTCCGATCAATACGGCGAAAGCCTGGTTTCTTCCAAACTCGGCGGGCAATCGTCGGCCAGCTTGGTTGCGAACCAGTTCGATATCAATAATCAATTCCGCAACGATTTGCAAAAAAACATTAGCAGCATGCTAGGCCGGATGCTCGGTCAAGACAAAGTCATCGTCAGCGTGTTCTCGACGATGAACTTCGATCAGAAGAAAAGCCAAGAGAAGCTTGTAACGGCTCCGAATCAAGTGGACCAAAAAGGTTTGGAAATTTCGTTGCAGGAAGCATCCAAATCGTATCAAAGCGATGGAGCTGCGCAAAACGGAGGAGTCCCGGGAACAGGGACAACCGATGTGCCCGGCTACCCTGGAAGTTCCGGTGCCGGCAAATCTACTTCCGAAGAAAACAGCAAGACTGTAAATTACGAAGTGAACCGGATTACCAACGATATCGTTTCGTCTCCTTATGTTGTCAAAGATTTGAGCATTAACGTAGGCATCGAGCCTCCGGTTAAGGATGATCCGAAGTCTTTGACGCAGGAAACGAAGGATGCCATCCAGGATGCTTTGGTGAATATTGTCAGAGCTGCGCTGGCTGATAATAAAATTACTTATACTGACGTTGAATTGAAAAATAAAGTTAAAATTATTCCACATTCTTTTGTAACACAAGCCGATACGGCCGCATCCAAAACAACAACTTACCTGACTTACGGCGGTTTGGCTCTTGCCGCTTTAGCGTTAGGGCTTGTTGCCGGACTTATTATCAGAAAGCGTAGGAAAGCAGCTCAGCTGGAGGAAGAACTAGCTATGCCGGCGGCGACGAAAGCGGAGCTTCCTACAGTCGATTTAGAAACTGTATCTAATGATAGTCAAGTGCGCAAACAATTGGAAACTCTTGCGAAAAAGCGACCGGAGGATTTCGTCAATCTGTTGCGTACTTGGTTAGCAGACGAATAGAGGTGCACTTTTTTGGCGAGAACAGCTCTGCAAGGGTTAACGGGAAGACAAAAGGCCGCTATTCTTTTGATCAGTCTAGGCCCTGAAGTTTCTGCTCAAATCTTCAAACACTTGCGGGAAGAAGAAATTGAACAGTTAACACTGGAAATTGCAAACGTTAGAAAAGTGGATTCGCTCGAAAAAGAATCCATTTTGGCGGAATTTCATCAAATTTGCTTAGCGCAGGAGTTTATCTCTCAGGGCGGTATCGCTTACGCTAAGGATATTTTGGAGAAGGCGCTCGGTTCTCAAAAGGCGCTGGATATTATTAATCGTTTGACCGCCACGCTGCAGGTTCGGCCGTTCGATTTCGCTCGCAAGGCGGAACCGGCACAAATTCTCAATTTTATTCAAAATGAGAATTCACAAACGATTGCGCTCGTTCTTTCGTATTTGGAAGCCGATCAAGCTTCAATTATTTTATCGTCGCTTCCCCAAGAGAAGCAGGCCGATGTTGCTAAACGGATCGCGTTAATGGACAGCACTTCTCCTGAAGTTATCAGTCAGGTGGAGCGCGTGCTTGAACAAAAGCTTTCATCTACTGTGACCCAGGATTACACAAATGCAGGCGGTATCGCATCGATCGTTCAGATTCTGAACGGCGTCGACCGCGGAACGGAGCGTACGATTCTCGACTCTCTGGAGATTCAAGATCCCGAGCTTGCGGAAGAGATCAAAAAGCGGATGTTCGTCTTCGAGGATATCGTCAATATCGACAACCGTTCGATCCAAAGAATTATCCGCGATATCGAAAATTCAGACATGCAGCTTGCGCTTAAAGTGGCGAGCGAAGAAGTTCGCGACGCCTTGTTCAAAAACATGTCCAAACGTATGGCCGAGACATTCAAAGAAGAAATGGAATATATGGGTCCAGTGCGTTTGCGCGATGTTGAAGAAGCTCAAACGCGAATTGTCGCCACGATTCGCCGCCTAGAAGAATCCGGTGAAATTATCATCGCTCGCGGCGGAGGAGATGATATTATTGTCTAATGTCATTAAATCTTTTGCATACGTGTCTTTAGATGATAAAAAGCAGTTGGAAGTGATCACTCCCGTTCAATTGCTGCGCGCCGGTCTGCTTGATGACGAAGAATCGGCCAAACAGCAACTGACACCGGAACAACTGCAGGAGCTTCATGACGCTAATAGCATGAAAAACCAAATCATCCAGGATGCCGAGACTTTCGCCGAAGAACAAATTCAGTTGGCGATGCAGGAATGCGCTGCGCTCCGCGAACAAGTTAACGCTGAAATTAATTCATGGTGGTCGGAACGCAGGGCCCAGGATGAAGCGCATGTGGCTGAAGCTCAGCAGGCCGGATTCGAGGCCGGTTACCAGCAAGGCGTCATGCAGGCCGAAGAAGCGCTTCGTCAGGAGTATACCGGAATGCTGGCGGATGCACGTTCCATTTTGGAGCAAGCCTATACGCTAAAACAGCAGATCATTCAGGAATCGGAGCCGTTCTTGATCGAGCTCAGCACATCGATCGCCGAGAAGGTGATCGCCCGGCAGTTGAGCATGGAGCCGCAATGGAGCGTAGATCTGATCCGAAAAGTATTGTCGCGCAGACGGGAAAAAGGCATTATCACGCTTTGTGTCTCACCGTCACAATTTGCCTACATTCAGGAGGCGCGCGAAGAGCTGCTGACATCCATTGATTCGCAGGCCGAGTTGGAAATTATTCCTGATTCTACGGTTCAGGATCACGGCTGCGTCATACGTTCTTCATTCGGCAGCATCGACGCCAGAATCGATACACAGCTTAAAGAAATTAAGACGGCCCTGCAGGAAATGGCCATTCGCAGCGAGGGATCGGATTCATGAGCTACAGTATACCTTCTGCCGCCAAATACATAGAACATTTGCCCCAAATCGATCCGATTCGCGTGAACGGCAAAGTTACGCAAGTGATCGGCCTTACCGTTGAGTCGGAAGGTCCGGATGTCAGCATCGGCGATCTTTGCTACATCTATCCTTTGAAATCCAACAAGCCGCTCAAAGCGGAAGTGGTCGGATTTCGCAGCAATAAAGTGATACTGATGCCGCTGGGCGAGCTGGATGCCATCGGTCCGGGCTGCGATGTTGTCGGCACCGGCAAGCCGCTTACCATACAGGTCGGCCATGAACTGCTGGGCAAAGTGCTGGACGGATTGGGACAGCCGCTGGACGGTTCGTTTTTGCCGTCGAGAATGACCCAGTACTCGACGAACAACGCGCCGAGCAACCCGTTGATTCGCCCGCGCGTATTGAATCCGATCAGCGTCGGAGTGCGCTGCATCGACGGATTGTTGACGATCGGCAAAGGGCAGCGCGTCGGTATTTTCGCCGGCTCCGGCGTCGGCAAGAGCACGCTGATGGGCATGATTGCCCGCAACACCTCTGCCGATGTGAACGTCATCGCGCTTATAGGCGAGCGGGGCCGCGAGGTGCTCGATTTTATCGAAAGAGACTTAGGTCCGGAAGGGCTCGCCCGTTCGGTAGTCATCGTAGCGACGTCCGACCAGCCGGCATTGATCCGGATCAAAGGGGCGATGATCGCCACCAGCATTGCCGAATATTTTCGCGATCGCGGTCTTAATGTCATGATGATGATGGACTCCGTCACCCGCTTTGCGATGGCGCAAAGGGAGGTTGGACTGGCCGTCGGCGAACCGCCTGCGACCCGCGGTTATACGCCTTCCGTCTTTGCGATGCTTCCCCGCTTGCTGGAACGTTCGGGAACGGGGCCCAAAGGCTCGATCACCGCATTTTATACGGTGCTGGTAGACGGCGACGACATGAATGAGCCGATCGCGGACGCAGTTCGCGGTATTTTGGACGGCCACATCGTGTTGAACCGCAGCATCGCGAACAAGGGCCATTATCCGGCTATCGATGTGTTATCAAGCGTAAGCCGCGTCATGAAAGAAATCGTACCGCAGGAACATATGGAAGCGGCTGACCAGTTGAAGCGTCTTCTTTCCATTTATAAAGATTCGGAAGACCTCATTAATATCGGGGCGTACCAGAAAGGTTCCAACCCGGATATTGACATCGCGATCGATAATATTCAAACGATATGGGATTTTACGAAACAAAAAACGTCAGAAAAGCTTACATTTGACGAAGCGCAGCAGCGATTGATTCAAGAATTTTACAAGGGATGAGGGAGCTGAATGAAGTTCAGGTATTCCTTTCAGCAAATTGTAGATTTGAAAAATAGCGAGCGATCCCAGGCAGAATGGGGATTGTCGGAAGCGATCGGCGAATTGCGGAATGTGGAAACGAGCTTGAATGAATTGTTTGTGCAAAAAGACCAGCTTCAGCATCAAATTGCAGACGCTTCCGGCCAGTCGGTTTCCATTTCCGAAGTGCTGCTTTTGCAAAATTATATGAATCATCTGGATCAGCAAATCGTGCGCAAGCACCAGGATATTGCAGCCGCGCAGCGGGTCGTCGAAAAGAAACAGGAGCATTTGACGGAACGCATGATAGATGAAAAAGTGTGGACGAAAGCAAGAGAGAAGGCCTTCCATCAATTTCAATCGTTCGTTGCGAAGAAAGAGCAGGAAGCTCTTGATGAGATGGCTACCAACCGCTTTAAGCGATTATCGTATTGAAATGCCTTAGAGAGGGAGAGAGAAGATGGCCGATACGACCACGGAGGGCACTTCCTACAGTGCGTTGGAACGATTTCTGATATGGTTTGTCATTCCGTTTGTATTTACGGCGGTTCTGCTCTTCGTATTGCTGTCTATCTTCGATTACGACATCAAGAGCAGCATCCAGAAAGCACTGCATAATACACCGGTAATTGGCAGTATCGTTCCTGCGCCGAAAGAAAAGGCGGCTGCAACGGCAGGCTCCGGCAAAACGCCGACGTCGGACCAAAGCGCGAAGTCGAAGGACGATGAGATTGCGAAGCTGAATGCCAGAGTTGCAGAACTGGAAGCAGCTTTGCAGAAGTCGGATACCGCCTCCGCGCAAAAGGATCAGTCTTTGAAGGATTCGGAGGCCAAGGCGGCCGATCTGGAGGAGAAGCTGAAGGATAAGACGCAAACCGAAGAAGAATACAACAACCAGATTACACAGCTCGCCAATCTTTATGGGAAGATGACGCCAGGCAAGGCGGCGCCGATTATGGAAAATTTGACACCCAAAGAAATGGTGCTCGTCTTCTCGATGATGAAGCCTGACGCCCGGGGAGCTATTCTTGAAAAAATGGATCCGAAGAAAGCCGCAGACGCTTCAATCGGACTTAAAGACGTAACGACTGTCAAGGACAAAGAAATCGCCGCTCTTCAAGAGAGACTGAAGCTGAACGGAGCCGATGCCGCGAAGTCCGCGACTTCGGTCAGCAAAACCGACTTGGGTCAAACCTTTGCGAATATGACTCCGAAAAGCGCAGCCAATGTGCTGATTGAAATGAACAAGTCCAACTCTGACAAAGTGCTGGCCATTTTGAGCGGGATGGACAACGCGTCGCGTTCCAAAGTCATGTCTGCTCTGTCTGATGCCAACAAGGAAATGGCTGCTTCGATTACAGCGAAGCTTGCCCAGTAACCTTCAGACTCCATGAAGGGAGGTGAAAATAAATGGACGTACAGATGTCGATTACACCGTCTGCCGGCACGAAAACTTCCGCTTCCGGAGGCAAAACGGCAGCAGGCAGCAGCGCGGGCGCTTTTACCCAAGTCCTGGATGGGCAGCTTGTGCAAGGGAGCCAGGCTGATTCGACCAACCCGACTGATCCGGCCGTTGCATTGGCAGGACTTTTGCAAATGCTGCAAAGCTTGATCATGCCGGTGCAAAATGTGGTGCAAAGCCCGAACGAACAGTCGGAAACTTTGCCCGAAACGCTGGTTCAAGCGATGAACAGCAATCCGGGTTTGGCGCAGCAGCTTTTGCAGGATCCGAAGATGAAGCAGTGGTTTGAGCAAGCAGAGCAAATTCTGGGCGCGCTAACCGAGAACCAGGCTGGTAAAACGGCGTCTTTGCCTGCTGCAAGCGGGGGACAAGCGGTAAGCTCAGTCAACCTGCAGGCGCAAAATACGCTGTTGACCTTGGCCACTTTGACCAAGCAGCAGCCGGACAATCCGATTTTGCAATATGTGAACCAGCAGTTGCAGGACGTCATTCAACCGATCTTGCCTGCGATTGTCGCCGGGCAGCAGCCGCAGTTGAAAGCACAGCAGGCAGCAGCTCAACAGCCGGCCGTCGCGGAAGCCGCAGCGAGTGAAGAAGCGCCGGCCGTTCCGGTTGCGCCCCTTCATGCGCAGAACAAGCGCACCGCAGCGAAGCATGCCGAAGTAAAACCGGCAAGTAAAGAAGAAACTGTGCAGACGGTACAGACTGCCAAGTCGAAGCTTGAATTGCTGGCGGTCAAAAATGCGATGATCGCGCCTATATTCCAGGCTAAAACCGAAACCGACGATTTGGCCGATGTTTTACAGCCGCTTCCGACAGAAACAGAAGAGCATGCGAACCCTTTCATTAATTTGGCTGACGTGCAAAAGAGCCAGTTCGGAACGGCGCCTGCCGAGAAATTAGTTACGCAAACTTTGCATGCAGCTAATTTTGCCGAAGAGATGACGGATCATGTGATGAAAAACATGAAAATCACGCTTGCCGAAGGAATCTCCGAAGCCAAGCTATCCCTGTTCCCGAAAAACCTCGGGCATGTTGACGTGAAAATCACAATGCACGAAGGGCAGTTGATCGCACAGTTTGCCGCTGATACCGCAGCAGGCCGACAAATGCTGGAAAGCCAGCTTCCACAGCTTCGTCAAGCACTGCAATCTCAAGGTCTGCAGGTTGAGAAGCTGGAAGTGACGCAAAGCCCGGGCATGCAATCCGGCATGTTCCAGGATCAGCGCCAGCAGCAGTCACCCAATCAAACGTTTCGTCAAAACAAAAACCGCTCCGGAAATTACGAGCAGGATGCGGTCGATTTTAATCAGGAAATAGCCAGCACGGGTCAAACTCGTACCACTGTCTATGGGAATTCCTTCGATGTAATTGCCTAAACAGTGATGAATGCCAGGCATACGGAGGTGAATTATGGCTACGAATCCAGTTTCGGGCAATGTTAAGGACATCATAAGCGCCGGGCAGAACAAGCAGACGACAGATAAAAATACAGGCACTCTTGGAAAAGACGATTTTCTCAAAATTTTGATTACACAGCTTCAAAATCAGGACCCGACCCAACCGCTGCAGGATAAGGAGTTCATTGCGCAAATGGCGCAGTTTACTTCCGTCGAACAGTTGACCAACATGGCCGGGGAAATGAAATTAATGAGGCAGTCGATTGGATTTGTTTCCGGTCTGATCGGCAAATCCGTCACCTGGACAAGCACCGATTCCTCGGGCTCCTCCACTCAAAAAACGGGTATTGTCGACTCCATCACGATGAAAGACGGCAATCAATATGCCAACGTGAAAGGAGAGGAAATTTCTCTGGACAAGCTCAGTAAAATCGAGAATGCCGGAGAAACCAAATGACGGAGCGGATATCCATTGGACAGCTGTATCCCAATGCGCTTCCACCGGCGTCAGCTAAGCGAGTGCCGGTACAGCAGCAGGCGTCTACTTCCGGCAAGCCTACGTTTCAGCAGCTTCTTCAGGATCAGATGGTGCATTTTAGCCATCATGCCGAAGTCAGGCTTAAAGAACGGGGTATTCAATTAAAGCCCGAACAGCTGGATCAGCTTAGCTCGGCGATTGACAAGGCCGCAGCAAAAGGGGCCAAAGATGCGTTGATGCTGCTGAATGGCAATGCTCTCATTGTGAATGTGCCGAACCGGACTGTTGTGACGGCGCTGGACGGCAATTCGATGAATGAACATGTTTTTACGCAAATCGATAGTGCTGTAATTATTTCCTGACAGTCAGGCCGGACCGTTTAGGAGGCCTGGAGCCGCCGAACGATAGAAGCGGCTCGCATCAATATTTGCAAGAACAATAGGAGGCTGCTACATGCTAAGGTCATTATATTCAGGCGTTTCTGGTATGCGTGGTTTTCAAACAAAATTAGACGTTATCGGCAATAACATCGCTAACGTGAACACGATCGGCTTCAAAGAGAGCCGGGTTATGTTCAAAGATATTTTAAGCCAGACGGTCGCAGGTGTCAGCGCTCCGAACGATACTCGCGGTGGAGTGAACGCCCAGCAGGTAGGTCTTGGTGTTAGCCTGGCGGCCATCGATACGGTTCATACGGCAGGCAGTGCGCAAACAACCAATGTGGCCACGGATTTGCGGATTGACGGGGACGGATTTTTCCTTGTCGGAAACGCTGCGGGCACAAGTGAGCAAACTTACTTGACAAGAGCGGGCAACTTTTCTTTGGATGCTAACGGCAATCTTGTTACGGCCGACGGCCTTCATGTTTTCGATACCAGTGGCGCGCCGATTAACATCGATCCTGCCACCATCCTTTCGTTCTCGATCGCCAAGAACGGCGACATTATCGGCGTGGATGCGGCCGGTGCGACTTCAACCGTAGCGACTATCGGGGTTATGAAAGTAACGAACCCTGCCGGTCTTCAAAAAGTAGGCGGGAACTTGTACCAGATGACCGCGAACGCCAACGCAACGACGGAAATAGCTCCGATAGCGCCAGGGAGTTCGGGGGCAGGTTCGCTGATTTCAGGCCAGCTTGAAATGTCGAACGTAGATTTAACGGGCGAATTCACGGAAATGATCGTTGCGCAGCGCGGTTTTCAGGCGAATTCAAGAATTATTACAACTTCTGACGAAGTGCTTCAAGAGGTCGTCAACCTGAAACGATAGGCTTTAGCTTGAATGTAAGATAGGGCGGGGAGGAGCGGCCTTTACAAGCAGCCTCCCCCCATACTTGTGCAGGAGGAGAATAATGATTTCTCTCACTCGGTTAAACGGCAAGCTCGTAATCATCAATGCACTCTTGATAGAAATGGTTGAAGAAACCCCGGATACCATGATTACCTTGACAACAGGCAAGAAAATCACGGTTCTCGAAAAGGCCGAGGTTGTGGTAAGCTTAGTGCGAACCTACATGCAGGAAATTGGTTCGATTCGAGCGACAATATTGTCCAGGGATGCGGAGGGTTCGTAGGTGTTCAAGAATAAAATTTTTATACTTATCGTTTCCATACTTATCGCCATTACGCTGATTTTGACAGCTGCCTTTGTACTGTGGAATTACATGGAAAAAAATAACGAATCAAAAGATCCGTCCGGACAAGCTCAAGCGGCAGTTGCATCGGTCAAACCGACGAAACCGCCGACGGCTGAACAAGTTAAGGCCAATACCGCTTACGTGAAAGATATTTTGACGAACCTTTCAGGCGGCGGCTTCATTAAAATGACCTTGGCTTTTGAACTCGAAAACAGCAAGGGGAAAGCCGAATTCGATAATTTGCTTGATTCTGCGGTGAAAGGAACGATTGTTCAAACGCTCGCCGACATGACCACCGAACAGGTTCAAGGAAGCAAAGGAAACGATCTTCTGACTTCCAACTTGATGAATAAACTGAATCCGTCATTGCAAGAAGGTAAAATCAAGCAGATTTGGATCACCGATAAAGTGCTTCAATAGCTCGCATATGAACTTGGCTCTAAGGGGGTGACTCTATGGTTGATGTGTTGTCGCAAAATGAGATCGACGCCTTGCTTGCCGCTCTATCCTCCGGAGAAATGGATGCGGAAGAGCTCAAGAAAGAGGAGACGCAAAAGAAGGTTAGGGCTTATGACTTTAAGCGCGCAGTGCGCTTTTCCAAAGATCATATTCGAAGCTTAACCCGTATTCACGAGAACTTTGCGCGCTTTTTAACGACGTATTTTTCCGCTCAGCTTCGTACGTTCGTGCAAATTAACGTGGTGCAGGTTGAACAGCTGCCTTACGATGAATTTATTCGTTCGATCCCTAAAATGACCATTTTGAACATCTTTGAAGCAGAACCTTTAGAGGGTCGAATGGTGCTTGAAGTGCATCCCAATGTAGCTTTTGCCATGTTGGACCGTTTGCTGGGCGGAGCAGGTACATCCCCCACAAAAATCAATACGTTGACGGAGATCGAAACGATTGTCATGGAGCGAATTTTCAGCAGAGCTTTCGATAGCCTTCAAGAGGCTTGGAAAACGGTTATTGACATATCGCCAAGACTGGAAGCTCTGGAAACGAATCCGCAATTTATGCAAATCGTCTCGCCCAATGAAACGATCGCGTTAATTTCGCTAAGCACCAAAATCGGCGATACGACAGGGATGATTAACCTGTGTATTCCGCACGTCGTCATCGAACCGATCATGCCTCGACTATCCGTGCATCACTGGTTCGTCTCGCAAAAGAAATCGAGAGCTCCCGAAGAAGTCGAAGCACTTCAGTCACGTTTGGAGAAAGCCAAGCTGCCCTTGATTGCAGAGCTGGGAACATCGGAAATTTCGGTTCGGGATTTCCTGAACCTGGCGATCGGGGACGTCATCCCGCTGCAAAAAACTGTTGACGCTCCGCTCCAAGTGAAAGTGGGCGAGAAGCTCAAATATCTTGGAAGCCCTGGTACCGTTAGAGGAAAAATGGCCGTGCAAGTCACGGATATCGTGAATGAAGGAGAAGAAGATCATGACGAATAATAAAGATTATTTGTCTCAAGAAGAGATTGATGCTTTGTTAAGGCAGACTTCGGATGACAGTTCTGACGCTTCCATTCATACAGCTCCCAAAATTGAAGAATATTTGTCTTCACTTGAGAAGGACGCCCTTGGGGAGATCGGAAACATTACGTTTGGCAGTGCTGCGACTGCGCTTTCGACTTTGTTAGGTAAAAAAGTGGACATTACGACTCCGCTAGTGTCGGTCATCTCGAAAGAGCAATTGGAAGAACAGTTTCCAAAACCGCATGTTGCCGTTCACGTTAATTATGTGGACGGATTCGACGGCATTAACTTGCTTGTTATTAAAGTAAGGGATGCCCAAGTTATCGCCGACTTGATGATGGGCGGGGACGGCACCGGCGGAGATGAGAATCTGAGCGAGATTCATATTAGCGCCGTGCAGGAAGCGATGAATCAAATGATGGGTTCGTCGGCAACTTCGATGTCTACCATATTCAACCGGTTTGTCAATATCTCTCCTCCTGGAATCGACATATTAAATTTGTCGAAAGGAGAAGGAAAATTACCGGATGAGGACGTATTTATTAAAATATCGTTCCGACTGACGATTGGCGATTTGATCGATTCCAATATTATGCAGCTCCTTCCAGTGCCGTTTGCCAAAGAAATGGTATCCACTCTTATGGGCGGAGGCTCCGATTCGGCCATGGAAGCGGCACCTGCGGCACAGGCTTCTGCGCCGACGCACGTTCCTGCTGAGCCTAGCGCTCCAGCACGGCAAGAAGTTCAAACGCCGCCGACGGCACCCGCTGCTCCGCAGCATAATCAGCCGATGTATCAACAACCGCCTGCGTATGAGCAGCCGATGTATCAGCAGCCGCCAATGGGGCATCCGACATACCCGCCTCAACAGCCGATGTATCCGCCTCAACAACCGATGTACGGACAACCTCCGGCAGCTGCATACGGCGGAATGCCGAATCGCAATGTAAACGTGCAGCCGGTTCAATTCGGCAACTTGCAATCCGGTTCCATGGCGCTTGCGGATGATACGAATCTTAATTTGCTGCTCGATATTCCGCTTAAAGTAACCGTTGAGTTGGGTAGAACCCATAAGGTGATCAAGGATATTCTGGAACTGTCTCAAGGTTCGATTATCGAATTGGACAAACTGGCCGGGGAGCCTGTAGATATTTTGGTGAACAATAAGCTAATTGCCAAAGGCGAAGTCGTCGTCATCGATGAAAACTTTGGGGTTCGCGTCACTGACATCGTGAATCAGTGGGAAAGAATCCAAAAGTTACAATAACTTAATTTCCTAGGGGGACTGTTTACTAATGGCTAACCGAATTCTTATCGTGGATGATGCTGCTTTTATGAGAATGATGATTCGGGATATTTTATCCAAAAACGGATATGAAGTATGCGGGGAAGCGAATGACGGAGCGCAAGCGATCGAGAAGTTCAAGGAATTGAAGCCGGACCTGATCACGATGGATATTACGATGCCTGAAATGGACGGTATTCAAGCATTAAAAGAGATTAAAAAAATGGAACCTAACGCGAAAGTCATCATGTGCTCCGCGATGGGCCAGCAAGCGATGGTTATTGACGCAATTCAAGCCGGCGCTAAAGATTTCATCGTGAAACCGTTCCAGGCGGACCGCGTTATTGAAGCGATCAAAAAGACTCTCGGATAACGTTCTCGTTCGGTAGAGTCTTACGTAAACCGAAAGGGATGTGACCATGAGGAGACTCCTAGCCAAACTGCCGTTAGCCGCGATATTCGGACTTGTCCTCATGCTGTACGTCCAAACTGTATGTTTTGCCGAAATCGAGCCGGGCCAAAGCTTGCCTGAGCCTGATTTTACGGCGGGAAGCAGTACGTTGGATTCGTTTAAAATGATCGGCAAGGTCATATTTTTTCTCATATTCATTATTTTGCTGTTCTTGGTTCTTATTAAATACTTAGCCAAAAAAAACAAGGGCTCTTTCTTCGGAAATTCGATTCGTTCTCTCGGCGGTGTGCCGCTTGGACAAAACAAATCGATTCAAATCGTCGAAATCGGTCATTCGCTCTTTGTAGTTGGCGTCGGTGACAATATCCAGCTGCTGGATAAAATCAATGACGCCGATGAAGTGGCTTACATAACGGAACTGCTTACTTCGTCGCAAGCTCAGCAGCAAGGTTTCATTCCTGTAGGCAAATGGTTAAGCAAGCTTCCGCTCGGCAAGAAAGCGGTCGAAGAGGAAGAGGAGATTCCCGCTTCCTTCCATCAGGTATTTCAGGATAAGCTGCAGCGTGTGACGACCCGCAACAAAAGCGTGGAAGAATGGATGTCGGATCAAAAACAAAAAGATCGGTTGAATGGCGAATGAAAAGAAACAAATTAGCACTCATTGTACTTATTGCTGTAGTGTCCGTTTTTGCATGCTCGTTGACAGCCGCTGCTGCGGACCCTGATCCCAACAATCCGATCCCCGGAATTAACTTGAACATCGGAACAAGCAGTGCCGGCGGATCGTCCAGTACAGTTACACTTTTGCTATTGCTGACCGTTTTGAGTCTGGCTCCGTCCATTCTCATCTTGATGACGAGCTTTACTCGGATTGTCATCGTACTCGGTTTTGTCCGTACGTCGCTAGGCACACAATCGATGCCGCCGAACCAGGTGATCATCGGGCTAGCCTTATTTTTAACTTTCTTTATCATGTCGCCTACGCTCAGCGAGGTGAACAAAACGGCACTGCAGCCTTATTTGAACGGCCAGATCAATCAGACAGAGGCCTTTCAAAAAGCTGCGGGCCCGATGAAGAAGTTTATGTTTGACCATACGCGTCAAAAGGATCTCAAGCTGTTTCTTGATTACACCAAAGCGCCGAAGCCTACGGGCGTAGACGACATTCCCATTACGGCTTTGGTTCCTGCGTATGCAATCAGCGAATTGAAGTCTGCTTTTCAGATGGGCTTTATGATCTTTATTCCGTTTTTAGTCATCGACATGGTCGTATCAAGCACCCTGATGGCAATGGGGATGATGATGCTGCCTCCGGTCATGATATCGCTGCCGTTTAAGATTTTGCTGTTCATCTTAGTAGATGGCTGGTATCTTGTTGTGAAATCGTTACTGCTCAGCTACAGCACATGATCAAGATGACGGAGGTCTTTTAAATGGGTTCGGAATTCATAATACGCATAGCGGGCGAAGCCGTGTATACGGTTCTCAAAGCGAGCGCCCCCATGCTGGTAATCGGTCTGGTGGTAGGTTTGATCGTCAGTATTTTTCAGGCGACAACACAGATTCAAGAGCAGACCCTTGCTTTTGTGCCAAAGATCGTAGCCGTGCTGCTGTCGATACTCATCTTCGGTCCGTGGATTATGAATACTTTGGTCGACTTTACCTATAATTTGCTGAACAACCTTTACAAATTTGTTGGATAGGTTGTGAGGGAAATGGGACTCTTTTTTCAGCTTTTGCCTAGCTTTATGCTTATTTTTTGTCGAATTACATCATTCTTTGTCGTGGTGCCGGTCCTATCCTCACGCAATGTGCCTACGGTATTCAAAATCGGGTTATCCATCTTTATCTCATTGATTGTTTTCTCTGGCATGGGGATGGATCATTCGGTAGCGATCGACGGGCAGTACATACTGTTAATTATTAGGGAAATGCTGATCGGCATTCTTCTGGGGTTTCTTGCTCACATATTTTTTACGGTCGTTCAAACGGCAGGTTCTTTCATGGATATGCAAATCGGCTTCAGCATGGCGAATGTGATTGATCCATTGTCCGGGACGTCTTCCCCGATGCTGGGGAATTTGAAGTACATGGTTGCCATTCTGTTGTTCCTGTCTTTCGACGGGCATCATTATTTCTTGAAAGCGATCATGGAAAGCTATCGATGGGTTCCGCTGGATAACCAATTGTTTGACAGAATTTATGGCGGACAAATTTCGGATTTTTTGTTCCAATCTTTCAGTAAAATGTTTTACCTGGCTTTTCAACTTGCGGCGCCGATCGTCGCTGCGCTTTTTTTAACCGATTTAGGGCTCGGTCTCTTAACCCGGGTTGCGCCTCAGTTCAATATTTTCGTCATTGGGGCACCGCTTAAGATGATGTTGGGTTTTATACTGCTAGTTCTGTTGTTTCCGGAGCTGATCTCGCAGTTTCAGGGATTGTTTTCTGCCATGTTCGAGTCTATGGAGAAAATGCTTCAGCTCATTGCGGGCTCACAGAAGCAAGCGCCGTAAGCCAGGAGGAAAGCTGTGTCTCACAAACTTCGTTTGCAGTTGGATTTGCAATGGTTTGCTGGAGAAAAGACGGAACCCGGGACACCGAAGAAAAGACAGGAAGTGCGAAAGCAGGGGCAAGTCGCCAAGTCGATGGAACTGCCCGCGGCCCTCATCTTACTGTTTTCTTTTGTTTCTTTTCTCATGTTCGGCGGGTTTATGAAAGAACGGATTGTCGGCATTTGCCGCAACATATTTGAGCATCAGCTGACGATGGACGTCACGAAAGGCAATGTGCAAGTGATGTTTGCCGAACTTGTCACGCAAGGTCTGATCATTTTGGCCCCGCTGTTCATATTGGCGTTGGTGATCGCGGTTATGGGAAATTATTTGCAGATCGGATTTATGTTTATCGGCGAGCCGCTGATGATGAAGTTTAATAAAATCAATCCGTTCTCCGGATTTAAACGGATTTTTTCGCTTCGCAGCATCGTCGAATTTTTGAAATCCAGCTTGAAGATGAGCATCATCGGGTATGTCGTGTATTCCACATTGATGGCTGAGAAAGTGAAGCTGCTCGGGCTCGGGCATGCACCGATCGAAACCGCGTTTTCGTTCATCGCTTCGATTACGATTAAGCTGGGAATCAAGATCGGCGCCATTCTTGTCGTGCTGGCCATACTCGACTACATATATCAAAAATATGAATTTGAAAAAAGCATCAGGATGTCGAAGCAGGACATCAAGGATGAGTACAAGAAAAGCGAGGGCGATCCTTTCATTAAAGGAAAAATCCGCGCCAAGCAGCGCCAGATGGCGATGCAGCGGATGATGCAGGAGGTGCCTAAAGCCGATGTTATTATTACGAACCCTACGCACTTTGCCGTAGCGCTGAAATATGATTCGAGCAATATGCAGGCGCCGACCGTCATTGCCAAAGGCACCGATCATATCGCTCTAAAAATTAGGGAAGTCGCGAAGCAAAACGGAATTTTAACGATGGAAAACAAGCCGCTGGCACGCGCGCTTCACGCGCAGGTAGAGATCGGCGAGGCGATTCCCGCCGAATTGTTCCAAGCCGTTGCCGAAGTGCTGGCTTACGTATACAGAATGAAAGGCAAGACTAGATAAACAAGGAATGGAGGTACATACTGTTGAGAATCAAAGATTTAATCGTCCTGGTAGGAATCATCGGAATCATTCTAATGATGGTTGTACCGATTCCTATTCCTTTGTTGGATTTTTTGCTGATTATTAATATTTCAGTCGCATTAATGATCATTTTGGTGGCCATGAACACACAGGAGGCCCTCCAGTTTTCGATATTTCCTTCCTTGTTGTTGATTACGACCTTGTTCCGGTTGGCGCTGAACGTTTCTACTACGCGGA
This sequence comes from Paenibacillus sp. sgz302190, assembly GCF_059820445.1. Classification (NCBI taxonomy): domain Bacteria; kingdom Bacillati; phylum Bacillota; class Bacilli; order Caryophanales; family Paenibacillaceae; genus Paenibacillus; species Paenibacillus sp. sgz302190. The sequence continues at coordinate 750,269 of NZ_JBZYAO010000001.1, read as the reverse complement.
ACATTTTGGCGCACGCCGAAGCAGGTAACGTGGTCCGAACTTTTGGTTCTTTCGTAGCCGAGGGCAACATTGTCGTTGGATTCGTCGTATTCCTCATTCTTGTCCTGGTTCAATTTATCGTTATTACCAAAGGTTCTGAGCGTGTTGCCGAAGTTGCGGCGAGGTTTACGCTCGATGCGATGCCGGGGAAACAGATGAGTATCGATGCCGACTTGAATGCAGGATTGATTAACGAAACGCAGGCGCGCGAGCGCAGGCAAAAGATTGAACGCGAAGCCGATTTCTACGGAGCGATGGACGGTGCCACCAAATTCGTAAAAGGGGATGCCATCGCAGGCATCATCATTCTCATCATCAACCTGATCGGCGGTTTTATTATCGGAATGACGATGAAAGGGATGTCTTTTCAGGAAGCGCTGCAAACATTTTCGATTTTGACGATCGGCGACGGTCTGGTCAGCCAAATTCCAGCGCTGCTCATTTCTACCGCTGCCGGTCTTATTGTGACGCGGGCTTCTTCCGAAGGCAACCTGGGCCACGACATCACTTCCCAAATCACTTCACAGCCCAAGCTTCTATATATCGTTGCTGGGACGCTGGTACTGCTCGGCATTTTCACGCCGATTCATTGGTACACGACGTTCCCGGTTGCCGGCGTATTGGTTTATTCAGCGATGAAGATGCAGAAGAACCTCGATCAAAAAGCGATCAAGGAAGAGCAGATGGTCGAAGAACAGCAGATCGAGGAAGTGCGCAGCCCGGAAAGCGTTATCGGCTTGCTGCAGGTCGATCCGATCGAGTTCGAGTTCGGCTACGGTCTAATTCCGCTGGCGGACACGGGGCAGGGCGGCGATTTGCTTGACCGGATCATCCTGATCAGGCGCCAATGCGCGCTGGAGCTCGGGATTGTCGTACCGGTCATTCGGATACGCGACAACATTCAGCTCCGACCTAACGAGTATATCATCAAAATTAAAGGGAATACGGTTGCGCGGGGCGAACTGCTCCTTAACCATTATTTGGCCATGAGTCCGGGAATTGACGACGATTCCATCTCGGGCATTGAAACGACAGAACCGGCGTTCGGCCTGCCGGCTTTATGGATCGACGAAGCCGCCAAAGAACGGGCCGAATTGTCGGGTTACACCGTAGTGGATCCGCCTTCCGTCGTGGCGACGCATCTCACGGAAATTATTAAGAAACATTCGTATGAGCTGCTGGGCCGTCAAGAAACGAAAGCGCTCATCGAAAATGTCAGAGAATCTTATCCTGCGCTTGTCGACGATTTGATTCCTGCCGTTCTGTCGATCGGGGACGTGCAAAAAGTGCTGGCCAAGCTGCTGAGAGAAAAAATTTCCGTTCGCGATCTGGTCACGATTTTAGAAACGCTTGCCGATTACGGCTCGTATTCGAAAGACCCGGAAATATTGACGGAATATGTAAGGCAGGCGCTGTCCAGGCAGATCACCCAGCAATATACAACTTCCGGAGATTCGCTCAAAGTGATTACGGTAGGCCCTTCCGTTGAGAAAAAGATCGCCGATTCGGTTCAGCAGTCCGAGCACGGCAGTTATTTGGCGCTTGATCCGTCTTCGTCGCAAATTATTTTTCACAGAGTCAGCGAACAAGTGTCCAAGCTGATTCAATCCGGCCAACAGCCGGTCATCCTGACTTCGCCTACGATCAGAATGTATTTGCGGCAGATGCTGGAACGCACGCTGCAGGATATTCCTGTCCTGTCTTATAGCGAGCTTGAACCGAGCGTTGAAATTCAGAGCATGGGAGTTGTCAATTTATGAGAGTAAAAAGATATGTCGTAGATTCCATGCCTGATGCGCTGCAAAAGATTCGTTCCGATTTGGGCAAGGATGCCGTCATATTGAATACGAAAGAAATTCGAACCGGCGGTTTTCTCGGCATGTTCGGCAAGAAAAGAATCGAGGTCATCGCTGCGATCGATGTGAATGCCGGCGGCACGGGTTCAGCCGTGCCTCAGCCTAAAATTCAACCTGCCAGACCGCCGCAGCCTTTGGCCGTTCCATCGATGCCGGCGGCGGCGTCTGCTCCGGCGAAAGAGCCGGTCTATCGTTCCGACTTCCCGGAAGTACCTGACGTTCTGGCTGCAGCCGTTCCGGCACGGAGAGAAGCTGTAGCCGTCCCTGCCAAGGCTGCTCCGGTTTTTTCTGCTGTGCAGCAAACTTATGCGCCGCACAGCGCGCCGGCGGCCGCAAGCGTCAAGGAGAAGGAAGAGCTGCTGCTCGATGAAATCAAGCAGATGAAGGAAATGATGCGCAAGCTCACGGTTTCCTCGGCTGCGGCGGAGGTGCTGCCCGAGCCGCTGCAAGTACTCGAGCAAAGGCTGCTCGACCAGGAAGTGGATCCTTTGCTGGCGAAGCAATTGACCGAACAAGTCATGCTCGATGCGCAGCAAAGCGGCGAGACGGTGACGGAGGAATCCGCCTTCCGGCTGATGCGTTTGCAGCTTGACGGTATCCTTCGATCCGGCGAGTGCAAGCGGATTTCTTCGGATACCCGGGTCGTTCATTTCGTAGGGCCGACGGGCGTGGGGAAGACGACGACGATAGCCAAGCTTGCCGCCGAACAGGTGTTGAAATACCAAAGGAAAGTCGGCTTCATTACTTCAGATACGTATCGGATCGCGGCGATCGAGCAGTTAAAGACGTATGCAACGATTCTCAACGTTCCAATAGAAGTCGTATTTTCCCCGCAGGATTTGGCAAAAGCATTTCAAAACCTGGAAGGCTGCGACGTTATTTTTATGGATACGGCAGGCCGGAATTTCAGAAATGAAATGTATGTATCGGAATTGAACGCCTTGCTCAAAACACAGGGAAACAGCGAAACGATCCTTGTTCTCAGCATGACGACGAAGTATCGGGATATGAAAGCAATTACTACTAATTTTAATAAATTCAAGCTGGACAAAGTTCTGTTTACTAAGCTGGACGAGACCGACTCCTTTGGCGCGATCCTCAACCTCGTCCATGAATTTTCGCTGCAGCTCTCCTACGTGACTAACGGTCAAAGCGTTCCTGACGATATATCGGAAATAAGTGAAGAGCAAATCATCGATCTGTTACTGGAGGAACCGGGAGCATGACTGACCAAGCAGAAGAGCTGCGGAACCTGGTACAAATACAAAATGAAAAAGGCACCAGAGCAACCAGGATTATCACTGTGACAAGCGGTAAGGGCGGCGTCGGAAAATCGAATTTTACGCTTAACTTCGCTCTAACGCTGCAGTCTCTGGGTTACAAGGTTCTAGTTTTTGACGCGGATATCGGACTTGCCAACATCGATGTGCTGATGGGCGTTTCTTCCAAATTCAGCTTGTATCATCTGTTGAAGAAGGAAAAAAGCATTTGGGACATTATTCAAAAAGGCGCCGGCGGCCTTGAGTTTATTGCCGGAGGATCGGGTTTTAACGATTTGCTTCGTTTGACGGAAGAGGAACTGGATTACTTCGCGGAGCAGGTAGCCCAGTTGAACGGATATGTCGACTTTATCATATTCGATACCGGCGCAGGCTTGTCGAAGGAGACACTGAGATTCATTCTTGCCGCCGAAGAAACGATCGTTGTTACAACTCCCGAGCCGACTTCGATTACCGATGCATATGCGATTATTAAAATGGTGAATGCGATGGGCCACAAGGTTTCGTTCAAACTGGTGATCAACCGCGTAACGGATTTCAAAGAAGGCAAGCAAACTGCCGATAAAATAAGTATGGTCGCCAAACAATTTTTACAGCTCGATATTCCTACGCTGGGATTCGTAGATGACGACAGTTCGGTATCCAAAGCCGTGAAAAAGCAAATTCCTTTTACGGTCGCTTTTCCAAACTCTGCAGCTTCCAAAAGCGTCCACGCTTTGGCCGAGCGGTTTATCAGCGGCTCCCAGGCCGGCGAATTTGGGGCAACAGGTGTGAGAGGCTTTTTGAACAAAATGATAAGGCTTATGAAATAGGGATTCTTAGAGAGGCAAATTTCAAAGAAGCCCATAAAGGGAGGGAAGCAGCATGGCGTCTTATAACATACTTGTAGTAGACGACTCCGTCTTTATGCGCAGAATAATAAGCGATCTTATTTCTGAAAACCCGCAGTATCGCATTATCGGCACCGCCAAAAACGGCAAAGAAGCCATCGAGCAGGTGAAGCTGCTGCGTCCCGACGCCGTAACGATGGATGTGGAAATGCCCGAGATGAACGGTCTTGACGCGCTTCAGCGGATTATGGCGGAACAGCCGACACCGGTTATCATGCTAAGCTCGTTAACGCAGGAAGGCGCCGCCGAAACGATCCGTGCGCTCGAATTGGGCGCCGTCGATTTTATCCGAAAGCCGTCGGGCTCGATTTCTCTCGACTTGTACAAAGTGAAGCAGCTGCTGCACGAGAAGCTGCAAATCGCGGTCCGCTCAAAGCTGCGGGCGATACAACCGCTTGCGACCAGGGTGATGCATCCTCCCGCGATAAAAAGCGGCTTGACGATGATGAAGCCCCCTGACCAGAAAGGCGGCGCAGCTCCCGCAGCGGGGGTAAGCCAGTTCGAGCATCTGGTGGCGATCGGAACTTCAACGGGAGGACCGCGGGCTTTGCATCAGGTGCTTTCGCAAATTCCTGCCGGCTTTCCGGCGCCGATTCTAATCGTTCAGCACATGCCTCCCAACTTTACGAAATCGCTCGCGCAGCGGCTGAACGACATTTCGCAGATCAAGGTCGTAGAGGCCCAGGAAGGCGAAGTGCTCCAGACCGCTACTGCTTATGTAGCTCCGGGAGGCTGGCACATGACAGCATACCGGGATACGTCCAAAACTTACAAAATCCGCTTGACGAAGGAAGATCCCCGTTCCGGCCACCGGCCTTCGGTGGATGTCATGTTTGAATCCCTGCTCGCTTTCAACGAGTTGAGGAGGCACATCGTCCTGATGACCGGCATGGGAAGCGACGGAGCGAAGGCGATGCTCGCTCTGCGGCAGCATGGAGCGGTTACCACGATCGCAGAGTGTGAAGAAACTTGTGTAGTCTACGGCATGCCGAGATCGGCTGTCGAATTGAAGGCCGCGATGCACGTGCTGCCTCAACAGGATATTGCATTGAAGCTGTCCCAAGCCGTGCTGACTTGAGAAGGCTGTGACAAGCAGGTTACTTATTGATCCTACCCGGAGGTGTGTGTGTTTGGAACTTAGTCAATATTTATCTATGTTTATCGATGAATCGAGAGAACACTTGCAAGCGATGAACGAGAACTTGCTCAGTCTGGAAAGCAACCCGCAGGACATCAGCATCGTGCACAATATTTTCCGCTCCGCCCATACGTTGAAAGGCATGTCCGCTACGATGGGATTTGAGGATATCGCTTCTCTGACTCACGAAATGGAAAACGTCCTTGATTTGGTGCGCAACAGCAAGCTGGCGATGAATTCGTTCATTTTTGACTGTATTTTCAAAAGTCTGGATTCCCTGGAGTCCATGGTGGAAGACATCATTCAGGGCGGGACAGGCAAAGCGGACGTGACCCAAATCGTAGCTTCGCTCCGTTCCATAGTCACGGGCGATTACGAAAAGCCGCAAGCTGCGGCGGCTGCGCCGAAGAAAGAGGGAGCCAAAGGGATTGAGGTCGATGAGTATCAATACTCCATTTTGCAGCAGTCGATCGATGCCGGATTCCTCGTCTTTTATATCGAGGTCAGCGTGCGCGAGGATTGCGTTCTAAAAGCGGCCCGCGCTTATATGGTATTCGATACTTTGGAAAGAAACGGCGAAATTGTCAAAGCGACGCCTTCGGTTCAAGATATCGAACAAGAGAAATTCGACCGTTCTTTTTCGGTTTACTACATTTCGAAAATCGATCAGGCTTCGCTGGAACAAGAGATTTTGAAAGTTTCCGAGATCGAATCGGCCGTCATCATTACCGTCGATTCGGAGTCGCTGGCCGAGATGTCGCGTCCGATCAGCGAGGTGGAAGCCGCCACACAGGAGATTGCGGCTGCGGTAGCGGCGGCAGTTCCGGCGGCTTCCGAGACGCCGGCGGCCAAGCCGGGTCCTGCGGCGCCAGCGAAGCCGGCTGCGGCTGGAGGAGCTCCCGTCGCCAATCGGACGATCCGCGTGGACATCGAGCGGTTGGACGCGCTGATGAACTTGTTCAGCGAACTGCTGATCGACCGGGTTCGATTGGAGCAGTTGGCGAGCGAAGTGAAACGCAACGATTTGACGGAAACCGTCGAGCATATGTCGAGGGTAAGCAGCGATTTGCAAAATATCGTCCTGAAACTGCGCATGGTTCCGGTAGATTCGGTATTCAACCGGTTCCCGCGCATGATCCGGGATTTGGCCAAATCGTTAAACAAAAAGGTCGATCTGGTCATTACCGGAGCCGAGACGGAGCTTGACCGCACGGTCATTGACGAGATCGGCGATCCGCTCGTGCATCTGCTCCGCAACTCGATCGACCACGGCATAGAGCCGATTAACGACCGCTTGGCCAGTCGCAAAAGCGAACAGGGCACGGTTCAATTGCGCGCGTTCCACAGCGGAAACCACGTATTTATTGAAATCGAAGACGACGGAAGAGGCATCAACCGCGAGAAGGTATTGAAAACGGCGCTGAAAAACGGCCTGATTACACAAGACCAGGCGGCGAAGCTGAGTGACAAAGAAGTTTACAACCTGCTGTTCGAGTCAGGTTTCAGCACGGCCGATAAAATTTCCGACATTTCCGGACGCGGGGTAGGTCTTGATGTCGTAAAAACGAAGATCCAGATGCTCGGCGGCCACGTACAGGTTGATTCGCGTCCGGGTCTGGGCAGCAAATTTTCCGTACAGCTTCCGCTGACGCTGTCGATCATTTCGGCGATGCTGGTCCGTCTGGGCAGCGAGAAGTACGCGATTCCGCTCTCATCTATCGTTGAAACGGCGGCGATTCAAAGAAGCCAGATTCGCAACATCCACGGGAACAAAATGATCGACTACCGCAATTCCGTCATTCCGTTAGTATCGCTCAGCAAGTTGTTCGAAGTTCCCGATTTCCTGGAGGAACAGGAAGAGGAAACCGAAATTGTCGTAGTCCGCAAGGGAGACAAGCAGGTTGCCTTAATGGTGGACGAATTTATCGGTCAGCAGGAAATCGTGTTGAAGACGATGGGCAAATATTTGACAGGGCTGTTCGCAATTTCGGGCGCAACGATTTTGGGAGACGGGCAGGTTGCCTTGATCATCGATCCGAATGCATTGATCAAGTAGAGATCAATTAGATCAAGTAGATCAATTAGCCGGAATAGAGCCGGTAAACTCTAAGGAGGGTTTCACAATGGGAGAAGAAAAGAAAGTTATCGTATTTGCTCTTGGCACGGAAGAGTATGGCGTTGAAGTAGAGAAGGTACGTACGATTGAAAGAATGCAGCCCATGACCCGCGTTCCCAAAGCGCCGGAGTTTATTAAAGGCGTCATCAATTTGCGCGGCGTCGTTATTCCGATTATCGATCTTAGATCCAGGTTCGGACTTGAAACGCAGGATTATTCGGATGCGACGCGCATTATTATCGTATCCCAGGGCGAGTTTGAAGTCGGGCTGATTGTTGATTCCGCGAACGACGTTATCGATATCGATACGGACAACATCGATAACCCGCCTGAAATCGTCGGCGGCATCAAAGCCAAATATTTGGACGGCATCGCGCGCGTCGGCGAGCAACGGCTGCTCGTTTTGCTTAATTTGGAGCAGGTTCTGGATCGCCACGAAATCCAACAATTGGAAAGAGTTGAGGAATAACAAGTGGATGTGTTTAAGGATCTAGCCGATTTTCAAATGGACGTGCTTAAAGAAGTGGGGAACATTGGCGCGGGGCATGCCGCTACCGCGCTTTCCACTCTTCTGGACAAGCCGATCGATATGTTGGTGCCAAAGGTGAGAATGCTGCCCTTTGAGGAAATTTGCGAAAGCGTCGGTGGAGCGGAGACTGCCGTTTTGGCCATCTTTTTGCGTGTCGAAGGCGATGCGCCGGGAAATATGTTCTTCATCCTCCATTTGGAATCAGCTAAAAATATTTTGAGAGACCTGGTGGGGCTCGAGATTCAAAATGAGGACGAATATTCCGAATTGGAACTTTCCGCTTTGAACGAAATAGGAAACATTTTGGCCGGCTCTTACTTGTCTTCGCTGGCGGATTTCACGCATCTGAACATGCAGCCGACCGTACCTTCGCTCGCTATCGATATGGCTGGAGCTATACTGAGTTACGGCTTGTTGCAGTTTGGCGAAATGGGGGATCAGGCTTTATTAATCGATACTAAATTTTTGGAAGGGGAAAATGAAGTACAGGGACATTTTTTCCTAATCCCTGATCCGGAATCGTTTGGGAAAATATTCGTAGCTTTAGGGGTAGACTCTCCATGACTCAAGACAATATGATCAAAGTAGGAATGGCTGACCTGAACGTCGCGCACCTGACGGGCGTATTGAAGACGACAGGGCTTGGGTCTTGCGTGGGCGTTACCCTGTTCGACAACCGCGTCAAGGTCGCAGGCATGGCTCACGTCATGCTTCCATCATCGGAAATCGCCCGCGAAGGCTCCGTCAACATCGCTAAATATGCGGACACCGCCATTCCGGAACTCATTGCCAGAATGGAGAAGCTCGGCGCAAGCATTAGCCGGCTTGAAGCCAAGCTGGCCGGGGGCGCTCAAATGTTCGCGTTTGCGGGCAATAACGACACGATGAGAATCGGGCCGAGAAATGTAGAATCTTGCAAAGAAATGTTGAAGAAGTTCGCAATTCCTATTAAAGCTGAGGACACGGGTGCAAATTTCGGACGCACGATTGAGTTCAATTGCGAGTCCGGCATTTTGCTGATCCGCAGTGTCCAACAAGGAGTAAAGGAAATTTAAGCCATGGTAGGAACAATTCGAATCAATCTGATCGTCGCTGCCGCAGCGGCCGTTGTAACTTTTGCATTGTCTATTGCGAATAATTTGCTGCTGACAACTTGTTTAAAAAGCTTGTACAGTTTTGTAATCCTGTTTGTCCTGACTTTCGGATTCAGATGGGTGCTTGGCCTGTTGGTCCAGTTCGAACAATCCAAAACCGTTTTCCCGCATGATGATGTAGCGTCGTCGGAATCGCACATTGGCAACAATCTCGATTTGTCAACTCCAGAAGACGAGGCGGCCGGCAGGCCGGCGGATCCGAACGAGCTGCAGTTCGCACCGCTGAATCCGCCCAAGCTCGCTACCAAAACTAATTTGGACCCTGAACAACTGGCTGGTGCATTAAGGCGAATGTCAGAAGATTAAGGATGGTGAAACGTAATCCATGATCGTACAAAAGCAACCTCAGCTGGCTAATATCGAGCTCTGGCAGCAGTGGAAAGAGCAAGGTTGGGTACCTGCGAAGCAAGCGCTCATCGAGAACTACCTACCTTTGGTTGATTATGTTTCAGGACGTCTTGCCATAGGGCTGCCGAAAAATGTTTACAAAGAAGATCTGTCGAGTTATGGAGTCATGGGTCTTATCGATGCCGTGGAGAAGTTCGATTACTCGCGAGGTCTGCAATTCGAGACCTATGCGTCGTGGCGCATCCGGGGGGCTATTATCGACGGGCTCAGACAAGGGGATTGGGTGCCCCGTTCCGTAAGGGAAAAAGCCAAAAAAGTGGAGGATGCTTACCAAAAGCTGGAACAGCAATATCTTCGGTCTGTAACGGATTCGGAGATCAGCAGCTACCTCCAGGTTTCTGTGGGAGAGTTTCAGCAGATGCTTCAAGATATCTCGATTACGTCGATATGTTCGATCGATGACCCGATCCGCGAGGAAGATGCCGAAACCCGTCTATCGCTGCTGATCGATGAGAAGGCGAAAAATCCCGAATCAAAAGTAAATGAATTTTTTCTCAAAGAATCTTTGGCGCGAGCGATTGAACGTTTGACGGAAAAAGAAAGAACTGTAGTTTCTTTATTTTATTACGAAGAGTTGTCCCTTAGCGAAATCGCGGAAGTGATGAGCCTGTCTCCATCAAGGATTTCCCAGCTGCACTCCAAGGCGATTCTTCGTCTGAAAGGCGCGCTTGGCCGCTTTAAGTCGCAGCTTTTTCAAGATACATAATTTAATGAGAGAGAACGAAAGGTGGTAAGGTCAATGGGTGAGAGGAACATGCCTTTAGACTTCTATATCACGATCTCCGTCTCCGATGATAAACTATCGGCATTTATGGAAATTAGCAATGTGGAAGACGGCTTTACAGTCAGTGTGAATCAATTGGAAGAACTGTTGAACGCCCATCATATCGTACACGGATTGGATCACGTACAGCTTGTACAGATTGCCGCTAATCCCAACCCTTTTTTGTTTCAAAAGGTTGTTATTGCCAAAGGGACCAAAGCGATCGAAGGTCAGAACGGCTATATTAAATATATTTACAACCTCGATAAATCGGAAAAAAAACCGCTGGAGCTGGAAGACGGCAAGGTAGACTATAAAGAAGTGATTTCGCTGAACAATGTGAAAAAGGGGCAATTGATCGGCCAGCGATTTGCCGCGACGGAAGGAACTCCGGGCAGAGCCGTGACAGGCGAAACGCTTTTCGCCAAAGCGGGAAAAGACGCGCGGTTCAAAATCGGCAAAAACGTGATTGCAGATGCCGAACAGTTAGCCCTTTATGCCGCTATTGACGGCATGGTCGTCAAAACCGACCGCGACAAAGTCAATGTTTTCCCTGTCTATGAAGTTAACGGGGATGTCGATTACAACATCGGCAACATCGATTTTATCGGAACGGTGGTCATTCGCGGCAATGTACTGCCCGGTTTTAAAATCCGCGCGGCCGGCGACATCCGCGTCACAGGAGGCGTCGAAGCCGCTGAGCTTGAAGCCGACGGTTCCATTGAAATCAACGCCGGAATCGTAGGGCAGAGCAAAGCTTTCGTCAAAGCGGGGAAAGACGTCAAAAGCGCGTTCATCCAGGATGCGACCGTGGAAGTCGGCGAGGAACTGCACGTAGCTCAGAGCATTATGCATTCGACGATCAGGGCGGCGAAAGCCGTCAATTGCAACGGGGCCAAAGGGTTGATCGTCGGAGGCACGATACAAGCCGGGGAACGGGTTACGGCCAGAACCGTCGGCAATTCCATGTCGACCACAACGGTTATTGAAGTCGGCGTGCTGCCCGAGCTCAGAAACGAAATGCTTCAGCTGCGCAGCCAATTGAAGGTTCATATGGAAAATATGGATAAAACCGAAAAAGCGCTGACTTTGTTGGACCAACTGGCTGCTGCCGGACAGCTCGGACCGGATAAAGTGGCGATGCGGGTCAAGCTGAACCATACGAAAAGACAAGCTTTGGAAGAGCAGAACGGCATTAAAGAGCGGATTTTGGACATCGAGAAGTCGTTGGAAGACTCCGAGCAGGCGAAAATCGAAATCCTTTCGACCATTTACGGCGGAGCGAAAATCGTCATCGGCCGGTATACGAAATTCATTAAGGACCCTACGAGCCGAGTGACGTTCCGCTTGAGCGGCGGCGATATCGCGATGATCGCTTACGTATAACAAGCCGAGAAGGAGATGCCGCGTATGAGTCTGAAAGCGATAGATATGCAGTTTGCGGTTCATAAGAACGATGAAGCGGGCATACGGCAAAATCAACTTATGCAGAAGCCGCGGCAGGATGAGGCTGTGTTGGAAAACCAAGCTTCGCAAACGACGGAGAGAGACAGGCAGCGAAGCGCGAAGGTTGAGGAGAGCGCAGGAGCGGAGATCAGGGACCAGGGCCACCGGCAGCAGCGGGAGGAAGGCGGAAGCGCGAAGGAGAGGCAGGAGCCGGAGAAAGGTGTCTCCCAGTCCGCTTCCTCGCACGAGCATCCGTACAAAGGTCATCATATTGACTTGACGCTGTGAAAAAGCTTTCCTTATTATATATCGAAAATATTTCGAAAAAGTATATTGAAAAAGGTGATGCCTTTTGACTTTGCATCCTTGGATGTACGTCGTGCTTTTAGGTTTGTTCCTCATTGTTTATGCACGATTTTTACCGAAAAAAGAGACGTCCGCTTCCAAGGCCAACGTCGTTCAGGAGATCGAAGAGACGATTGAACACTTCGCGTCCGAAATGGACGAGCAGAACCAGGCTATTCTCAATCTGTTTTCCAAGACGAAGCAGGATTACGAGGTCGAGTTGGCCAAGTTGTCCGGCAGGCTGGAGTCGTTGGAAAAGCAGCGAAACGAGCTGTCGCACGAGCTTAACAAAGCGCATGTAAACCAGCAGCTGAATTTGAAAGCGATGAGCGCGTTCCAGGCTGCTGAAGAAGCAGGCAGCGCTTCCGATGAACTCGTTCGGCACGTTGAGCGAACAGCGCCGACCCCGGCGCAGCAAACGCCTGAAGCGGGTCCCGCGCCGGCGGAGACGGCTGCCGAAGCGGCTGCGGAGACGCCCGCATACACAGGTCTCAGCATGAAAAGCAGATATGCGGAGCTGTTCGCTTTGTACGATCAAGGCAAAGGCGTCGAAGCTATAGCCAGGAAGCTGGGCATGAATAAAGGAGAGGTCAACCTGATACTGCAGCTCTCCAGACAGGAGGAACGGACTCGTGTTTAGAAACCGCTCTTACGTATACGGGATAGGGACAGGCATCATTGTCGGAGCGCTGCTGCTGCAGGTTATGCTGGCAGCCCAGAGGCCGGCTGCGGCCCCCGCCGGTACTCCGATCGAGGAGATGGAGCCCCAGAAGCTGAAGGAACAAGCCGCGAAGTTTTATCAAGTGTATGAGAAAAACGTGAAGGTGTACACGCAGGATGAATTCGACGCCGGCGTGCAAAAGAAAGCCAAGGAAGAGACGGACAAGCTTGCCGCCGCCATTCCGTCCGACAAACCCGCTGAGCAGACGAGTCCTCCGGCGCCCAGCCGCACCGTTCTTTATGTGCAGCCGCATCTGGATGCGACGGCCGTCAGCGAGCTGCTTATGCAATCGGGCGTTATTACCGATCAAAAGGCGTTTGCCGCAGAGCTGGACAAGCAGGGCGGGGCATACAAAATTCAAATCGGCTTTCACGAATTTCAGGGCGTCCTCACGATGGAGCAAATCGTCAAAAACTTAATCAGCAAACAGCAAACAGGCTGAACAAGGTCTTTGTGAGGTCTGTTTTTGCGTTTGCCGTCGTCTCCCGCCGGCCCTTTCTATAGGGAATGCATGGGACAGGATAAAAGGTTGCAAAGCTTATATGAGATATGGTATATTTATTCTCGGTGTTAAAAACGCACGCACGTCAATTCGCGCAATGGTGCTTACTTTCGTAAGTTTTGCCCGAAGATGCGACATGCGGAGGATACCACAAAAACCAAATCAGAGGAGGGATTGGAGATGGCAGTTATCTCCATGAAACAGCTTTTAGAAGCTGGGGTACACTTCGGTCACCAAACACGCCGTTGGAACCCAAAGATGGACAAATACATCTTCACCGAAAGAAACGGCATTTACATTATCGACCTGCAAAAAACGGTTAAAAAAGTTGAGGAAGCTTACAACTTTGTGAAATCCGTTTCCGAAGAGAACGGAACGATTCTTTTCGTAGGTACGAAAAAACAAGCTCAAGATTCCGTTGCTGAAGAAGCGGAACGCTGCGGCATGTACTACATCAACCAACGTTGGTTGGGCGGTACGCTGACAAACTTCCAAACGATTCAAAAACGTATCGATCGCTTGAAAGAGCTCGAAAGATGGGAAGAAGACGGCACATTCGACGTGCTTCCTAAGAAAGAAGTTATCATTCTCCGCAAAGAGAAAGATCGCCTTGAGAAGTTCCTGGGCGGAATCAAAAACATGAGAGGTCTTCCTAGCGCTTTGTTCGTTATCGACCCTCGCAAAGAGCGCATCGCAGTTGCGGAAGCTCGCAAATTGGGTATCCCAATCGTTGGTATCGTTGATACGAACTGCGATCCGGACGAAATCGACTACGTTATTCCTGGTAACGACGATGCGATTCGCGCTGTGAAATTGCTGACTGCCAAAATTGCGGATGCTGTTATCGAAGCTCACCAAGGCGAGCAAACGACAGCTTAATTAATAGGAATGAGAAAAAAGGGTGGTTGGAAGGTGTAACAGCCTGTCATCACCCTTTTTTTAAAGAATATCTACATAATTACAATCGGGAGGTACCTTTCAATGGCTATTACAGCTGGAATGGTAAAAGAATTACGCGAAAAAACTGGTGCAGGCATGCTGGACTGCAAAAAAGCGCTTGAAGAGGCAAATGGCGATCTGACGAAAGCTGGCGAAATTCTTCGCGAGAAAGGTCTTTCTGCCGCTGCAAACAAAGCGGGACGCATTGCAACCGAAGGCGCTGTCGAGTCCTATATTCATGCCGGCGGTAAAGTTGGCGTACTCGTGGAAATCAACTGTGAAACCGACTTCGTAGGTAAAACCGATCAATTCAAAGCATTCTGCAAAGACATCGCAATGCACATCGCTGCAGCAAGCCCTACTTACGTTCGCCGCGAAGAAGTTCCTGCCGAAGCGCTGGAAAAAGAAAAAGAAATTCTTCGCAACCAAGCTTTGAACGAAGGTAAACCGGAAAAAATCGTTGATAAAATGGTTGAAGGCCGCATCGGCAAATACTACGAAGAGTTCTGCTTGATGGAACAGCCATTCGTTAAAGATCCGGACAAAACGATCGAGCAACTGCTGAAAGAAAAAATCGCAACCATCGGCGAAAACATTACAATCCGTCGTTTCGCTCGCTTCGGGCTGGGTGAAGGACTTGAGAAAAAGCAAGAAAACTTTGCCGAAGAAGTTATGTCCCAAGTAAAACTCTAATACGCAATTCCCTAAAAGAATGGAACACTTGGTGTTCCTTCTTTTTTAGTGAATTTCGGGTATCCTGCTCACCTATTGAAACGGAGGTTATACAAGTTGGAGCAACCTTATTATAAGAGGGTCGTACTAAAATTAAGCGGGGAAGCTTTAGCTGGACAACAGGGGTACGGCATTGATTCTGAAGTCATTACCTCCATCGCAGAACAGGTGAAGGAAGTTGTCGATTTAAAGGTAGAAGTTGCTATCGTCGTTGGCGGCGGCAACATTTGGAGAGGCATCGCCGGCAGCGCCAAGGGCATTGACCGGGCGACGGCCGATTATATGGGCATGCTTGCGACCGTTATGAATTCGCTCGCGCTGCAGGATGCGCTGGAAACGATCGGCGTTCCTACGCGCGTGCAATCTTCGATCACGATGCAGCAGGTCGCTGAGCCGTATATCCGAAGAAGAGCGATGCGCCATCTGGAAAAGGGGAGAGTCGTTATATTCGCGGCGGGTACGGGCAATCCTTACTTCTCCACGGATACGACGGCGGCACTCAGAGCCGCCGAGATCGAGGCGGAAGTCATTTTAATGGCGAAAAACAAAGTCGACGGCGTCTATTCCGCAGATCCGTTCAAGGATGCGTCTGCCAAAAAGTTTGAAACGCTGACCTATATGGAAGTTATCAGCAACAATTTGGGCGTCATGGACTCCACCGCTTCCTCCCTTTGTATGGATAATAACATCCCATTAGTGGTGTTCTCGATCACGGAAAAAGGGAATATCAAACGCGTTGTCCTTGGCGAAAAAATCGGGACTACAGTTAAAGGGAGTGTCTAACCTATGCCACAATCTATTAAAAAGAACGCAGAAGACCGTATGGAAAAAGCGATCGGAGCTTTGAAAAGAGATCTGACTTCGCTGCGCGCTGGCCGCGCGACTCCTGCGTTATTGGACCGCATTCAAGTCGAATATTACGGTGCCATGACACCTGTCAATCAGCTTGCCAATCTGACGACGCCGGACTCCCGTTCCCTTCTGATTCAGCCGTGGGACAAGAGCTCGATGGGCGCGATTGAGAAAGCGATTATGAAATCCGATCTCGGCCTGACGCCATCGAACGACGGCAGTGTGATCCGGATCGTTATTCCGGCTTTGACGGAAGAACGCCGCGCCGAACTTGTGAAAATGACGAAGAAATACGGCGAAGAAGCGAAGGTTGCCATCCGCAACATTCGCCGCGATGCCAACGACGAAATCAAGAAGCTGGAGAAAGCAGGCATTTCTGAAGACGAATCCCGCAAGCATCAGGAAGATATTCAGAAATTTACCGATAAATTCGTTGCCGAAGTTGAGAAAGTATTGGCGGCCAAAGAAAAAGAAATTATGGAAGTGTAACATAGAGCCAGCCCCCCGGGTATTCGCTGGGGGTTTTTCATCTTTCCATAGGTGGGGGAACAACGATGCTCAAACCGATAAAGAAATGGCTAGGAAGTGCTTCAAGAGATGCGACCTCGGCAGAATTTCCTGACATTGATTTGGATAATGTGCCTGCGCACGTTGCCATCATTATGGACGGCAACGGGCGATGGGCAAAAAAGCGGGGATTGCCACGTGTAGCGGGACATCATTCAGGCATGAAAAATGTCAAGAAAATCACGATGGCGGCTAACGATATCGGCGTGAAGGTGCTGACGATGTACGCTTTTTCAACCGAGAATTGGAAAAGGCCGAAGGAAGAGGTCGAGTTTCTGATGAAACTGCCTCAGGAGTTTTTTCCAATGGAGATTGAAGAGCTCATCGAAAAAAATGTCCGCATCCGCATGACCGGTTGGAAAGAAGGTTTGCCGGACTACACGCTCAAAGCGATCGAAGATGCGATTGAACGCACGAAAGACAACTCCGGACTTATCCTTAACTTTGCTCTGAATTACGGCGGGCGCAAGGAAATGATCGCCGGCGTGAAGGATATTATCCGCGACGTGCAGAGCGGGAAATTAAACCCGGATGAACTGGATGAAGCCCGTTTTTCCAATTATATGTTAACTTCCGACTTGCCGGACCCCGATCTTTTGATTCGAACGAGCGGGGAACTGAGGCTGAGCAATTTCCTGTTGTGGCAGTTGGCCTACTCCGAGCTTTGGTTCACGGATGCTTACTGGCCGGAATTCACGGAATCGTTGTTTTTGCAGGCGGTAGCCGAATACCAACGCCGCGGAAGAAGATACGGCGGTATTTAATGCTGGCAGCTGCCGTAACACTCAGCGAATGCTTGCAAAGGCGGTTCATCCTGCCCGCAAAACTCTGAGGAGGAGTCACTTTGAAGCAACGAATCATCACAGGAGTTATTGCCGGACTCGTATTCATTACCTTGTTAGTGCTTGGCGGCTATTGGTATGCCGGATTGATTGTCCTTCTTTCGATAATCGGCTATCGGGAGTACATCCAAATGAACGGTTACGGCAAATATAAGCTATCCTCCTTGATTGGTTTGGCCGCTATGCTGCTGCTGGCCGTTCCTTGGGAAATGCTGCATGTGGAGCTTCCCGTCAATTTTACGGCTGTCATATGGCTTGCAATGTTTGTCCTCCTGTTCATCACGGTAGCTTCCAAGAATACAATTACGATCGATCAAATATCGGTCATTTTATTAGGTGCGGTTTATATCGGCCTCGGCTTTCATTATATGATTTCGGCGCGGATGCCTGAGAATGGCTTGTTTTGGGCGGTGCTTGTGTTCGTATGCATTTGGGCATCGGATTCCGGGGCCTATTTCGTAGGATCCGTAATCGGGAAACATCCGCTATGGCCGCAAATCAGTCCGAAAAAATCAATCGAAGGCTCCATCGGCGGCATCGTCATTGCGGTTATCGCCGCGCTCGTGTTCGCATGGTACGCTCCGTCGCTGCTTTCCTACGGGAGAGCGATTTATTTGGGCCTTGTCATAGCGGTGGTCGGTCAAATCGGCGATTTGATCCAGTCTGCTTACAAACGGGTCAAAGGCATTAAGGACACGGGTACCCTGCTTCCGGGTCATGGCGGAGTGCTCGATCGAACCGACAGCTGGCTAATTGTTTTTCCTTTCATTCAATTGTTAGGGTTGCTCCCGCAATCCTAGCCGTTTACGAGGTGTATTGATGACAAAACGCATTGCGATCCTTGGATCGACCGGATCGGTTGGCACGCAAACGCTTGACGTTATTGCGCACGCGCCGGATCGTTTTTCGGTTGAGGCCTTATCCGGCGGATATAACAGCAAGCTTATTATCGAACAAGCCCGGCAGTTTCGTCCGAAACTTGTGTCCGTTGCCGCCAAACATCTGGCCGACGAAGTTGCGCTGCATGTTCCGGCCGGAACGAAAGTCGTCTACGGCGAAGAAGGCTTGATGGAAGCCGCCGCGGCGACGGAAGCCGAGATGGTGGTTACCGCGCTGGTAGGCAGCCAGGGGCTCAGACCGACGCTGGCGGCCATCGCCGCGGGCAAACATATCGGGCTGGCGAACAAAGAAACGCTGGTCAGCGCGGGGCATATCGTGACCGAAGCGGTCAAGCGCAGCGGTGTGGACATGCTGCCGATAGACAGCGAGCATTCGGCTATTTTTCAATGCCTGAACGGCGAAAACCGCAGCGACGTCGCGAAGATCACGCTGACCGCCTCCGGGGGCTCGTTCCGCGACCGTACACGCAAAGAACTCGAAGGAGTTACGGTCGAACAAGCGCTGCAGCATCCGAACTGGTCCATGGGCGCCAAAATTACAATCGACTCCGCGACAATGGTGAACAAAGGGCTGGAAGTCATTGAAGCTCACTGGTTGTTCGGATTATCCTACGACCAAATCGGCGTGCTGATTCATCCCGAAAGCGTCATCCATTCTTACGTGGAGTTCGCCGACAACAGCTTGATCGCCCAGCTTGGCAACCCGGATATGCGCGTACCGATCCAGTATGCGCTTACGTACCCGCATCGGCTGCCGACCCCGACTCAAAAGCTGGATCTGGCGGCCGTCGGCAAATTGCATTTTAGCGAAATGGATTTCGACCGTTTTCCTTGTCTGCGGATGGCTTACGAGTGCGGCCGGCAGGGCGGCACGTCGACTACGGTATTCAATGCCGCCAATGAAGTGGCGGTAGCCCGTTTTCTGCAAGGGGAAATCACGTTCTTGCAAATCGAGCGGGTGATCGAGGAAACCGTCGGAAAGCACGAGCCGGTCTCCGCGCCGTCGCTGGAAACGATTCAGGAACAGGATGCCTGGGCAAGGGCTCATGCATCGTCGATTCATTTTTAGCCGGGGGAGCTCAGGTCAATCCGTTGGCTCGGCTCTTTTTTGGAATAACGCCGGAGTCTAAACCGTCCTCTTTTGCCGTATACTGTGCAAGTAGGGATAGCTTGTATTCAGTCGTTCAATAATGGTAATCTAAGAACATGCTATTCTGAAAATAATGCCCATTTGCGAAGCTAGGCACATGCTTACGTTGAAAGCCTTTTTGCACAAAGGCTCTAAGGAGGAAGGTACGACTTGTCAGCCATTGAAGTTGGATTAAAAGTAATTTTATTGTTTTTCGTTCTCGTGACGATACATGAATGGGGCCATTTTTATTTTGCCAAGCGCGCGGGCATTTTGGTCAGGGAGTTCGCGATCGGTTTCGGGCCAAAGCTTTTTTCATATAAAAAAGGAGAAACCAGGTATACGCTGCGCATGCTTCCGATCGGAGGGTTCGTGCGGATGGCCGGGGAAGATCCGGAAATTGTCCAGATCAATGCCGGGCAGACGATCGCCGTCAACTTGAACAAGCAAAACCAGGTCTCCGCGTTGTACCTCGATCAACTGGATCGGCGCTCCAACGTGATCGTCGGCGTCGTTGACAAAATCGATCTGGAACGCAGCCTGAGCGTTACGCTGGACGTTGACGGGGAATCGGTCACGTATCCGATCGACCCGAAAGCGCTGCTCGTGACCAAAGGAACGGAAACGCAGATCGCCCCTTATGACCGCCAGTTCGGCAGCAAGACGGTAGGGCAAAGGGCTCTGGCCATCGTAATGGGGCCTGTGATGAACTTTGTGCTGGCAATTGTCCTGTTTTTGATCCTGGTCATTATGATGGGCGTCTTCACGAATGTGAAGCTGGATTCGGTTGTGGCCGGCAAGGCGGGAGATAAAGCGGGGCTCAAAAACGGAGATATCATTATCTCGATCGATAATCAGCCTATCGGCGACGACCGGGAGAAGCTGGTGACGGCTATCCAGCAGTCCGCAGGCAAACCGATGAATTGGGTTGTGAACCGCGCCGGCAGTCCATTGACGCTGCAAGTTACACCGGAAATGGAGTCCGGAGCAGGCAAGCTCGGAGTTGTGATCTCGGGAGACCGGCGCAGCGCTACTTTCACCGAAGTCATCAAGGGAACCTATGATCAGGTGGTCGGCACGACGATCGGGATCATGACCGGGCTGCAAAAGCTGGTCATGCTCCAGTTCAAGCTCGACGACTTGGGAGGTCCCCTCCGGACGGCGCAGGTTTCCGCCGAATTCGCCAAGATGGGCATGAGCTACTTGATCTCTTGGGCGGCGACGCTGAGCTTGTACTTGGGCATATTCAACCTCCTGCCTATTCCGGCGCTGGATGGAAGCCGTTTGCTCTTCATGGGGCTTGAGGCGCTGCGCGGCAAGCCGATCGATCCGAACCGCGAGAGCATGGTGCACTTCATCGGCTTCGCGCTGCTCATGCTGCTGATGGTAGCCGTGACGTACAACGACATTTTAAGATTGATTAAAGGGTAGCGCGAGGGAAGATTTCCGTATGGAAGTTCTGAGGAGGAGAACATGTCGAACGATAAGCAGTTTGTTAAAGAAATTACCCCACAGGGAGAAGATTTCTCCCGCTGGTACATAGATGTAATAAAAAAAGCCGACCTGATGAGCTACTCGCCTGTGCGCGGATGCATCGTTTTCAAGCCGGACGGCTACGAAATCTGGGAGAACATTCAGCGCGAGCTGGATGCCCGCTTCAAAGAAACGGGGCACCGTAACGCATACTTCCCGCTGTTCATCCCGGAAAGTTTTTTCCAGAAAGAGAAAGAGCACGTCGAAGGCTTTAATCCCGAACTTCCTTGGGTGACGGAAGCGGGCGGGGAGAAGCTGGAGGAGCGTCTCGCGATTCGTCCTACTTCCGAGACGATGATCGGCCATATGTATTCGGAATGGATCAATTCGTATCGCGATCTTCCGCTGCTGATCAACCAATGGGCGAACGTCGTCCGTTGGGAAAAAAGAACGCAGCCGTTCCTGCGCACGAGCGAATTTTTATGGCAGGAAGGCCATACGGCGCATGAGGACGAGCAGGATGCCCGCCGCGAAACGATGCAAATGCTGGAGGTTTACCGCGATTTTGCCGAAAACTTCCTGGCGATACCGGTTATCGTCGGTCAGAAAACGCCGTCGGAGAAATTCGCCGGGGCGGTCGCTACGTACTCCATCGAAGCGATGATGAAAGACGGCAAAGCGGTACAAGCCGGAACATCGCATTACCTGGGCACGAATTTTGCCGTAGCTTTCGATATCAAGTATCTGGACCGCGAGAATCAGCACCAATTCGCCCATACGACGTCGTGGGGCGTGAGCACGCGGCTCATCGGCGCTTTGATTATGGTTCACGGCGACGACCGCGGACTGGCGCTTCCTCCAAAGGTGGCTCCGACGCAAGTGGTGATGATTCCGATCGGTCCTCCGAAAACGAGAGAGCAGGTCGTAGCGCGGGTGGACGAGCTGTACGCGGAGCTGAAAAAAGCCGGCGTTCGCGTGAAAGTGGACGACCGTCCGGATCAAAGTCCGGGCTGGAAATTCAACGAATACGAGATGAGAGGCGTGCCGATTCGCGTCGAGCTCGGTCCCCGCGACATGGAGAACGGCCAAGTCGTTCTCGTATCCAGAGTCAGCGGCGAGAAAAAAGTGGTGGCCCAGGCCGATTTTGTTCAGGAAGTGCAAAATTTGCTTGCTGAGATTCATCAGCAGATGTATGATAAAGCGAAGCAGTTCAGAGACGAACACTTCGTCGCCGTCGATACGCTTGATGAATTCAAGACGTTCCTCGAAGGCAAGCGCGGCTTTGCGCTAGCCGGCTGGTGCGGCTCGGAAGCTTGCGAATCGCAGGTTAAGGAAGAGACGGGGGCGACAAGCCGCAATATTCCGTTCTCGCCGTCCGTGACGAAATCGACTTGTCTGGTATGCGGGGAAGCTGCCGAACACACCGTCGTATTTGGCCGCAGTTACTAATAGCAGGTGTTATAAAAGGGCAAACGGAATGCACCATCTCCTTTGCCCTTCGTATTTTTCTTGGGGAGGATGTTCATGAGTAATCTGGCTGACAAAAGGAATCGCTTTGAGCTATTGATGCAGCAAGCGGAGATTCCGGCCGAGACGATCCGCTCGTTTTTTTCGGAAGGGTATATCGATCAGGTGGAGATTAGCCGCAAGAATCGGGATTGGACCTTTTATTTGATCAAAAACGAATTAGTGCCTCAGAACATATACCGCTCTTTTTGCAAAACGATTCAGGAAAAATTCGCCCATATCGCCAAAATTCGCTTTATTTGGCGGTTCGAACAAGCCGACCCGGCCGATTTGGTCGCCGAATACTGGTCTTTGTTTATCGAATGGCTGCAGCGGGAAGCCGCTACCGTCAACGGCTGGATGAGCAGGGCGAAGTTTGAAGTGCAGGGGCATAACCTCACTTTAATGATGCTGGACCAGATCGGTTTGGAACTGGCCAAGAAGAAAAATATCGATATGTACGCGAGAAACTTTTTCCTGAACTATTTTCAGACGGATTTCACCGTGAAGTACGGGCTGAGCGATTCGAGCGACGCGGAGGCGGAGAAGGAACGTTTTGCCAAACTGATCGAAGAAGAAGAGAAAACCGTAACGCAAGAGATCATGATGTCCATCGAGCAGGAAGAGGAGTCTTCGCTGCCGGATACGGATCTTAAGCTGATGATCGGTTACGATATCAAGGAAGTGCCGACGCCGCTGAAAGATATTGTGGAAGAGGAAAAGAAAGTGACGGTGCAGGGGACCGTTTTCGGCCTTGATGTCAAGGAATTAAGGAACGGCAGTACGCTGTTCACGTTTAATTTAACGGACTTTACGGACTCGATGTCCATGAAGGTTTTTGCCAAAACGAAGGACGATGTCAAAATTCTCAGCCTGCTGGCGAACGGCACATGGATTAGAGCCCGGGGCAAAGTGGAATACGACCGCTTCATGCAAATTCCCGAATTGGTCATGATTCCGAATGACCTCAACGAAGTGATGGGACCCAAGGATCGTATGGACGACGCAGCCGAAAAGCGCGTAGAGTTTCATCTACATACGGCGATGAGCACGATGGACGGCTTGACGCCGGTCGATCAATACATTAAAATGGCCGCCAAATGGGGGCATAAAGCGATCGCCATTACCGATCACAGCAACATTCAATGTTTCCCCGAGGCGGGAAAAGCCGGCAAAAAGCACGGGATCAAAGTGATTTACGGCATCGAGGCGAACGTCGTGAACGATTCCATCCCGATCGCGATGAATGCGCAGGACATCGATCTCAAACAAGGGACTTATGTTATTTTCGATATTGAGACCACGGGCTTGTCCGTGACGAATAATAAAATTATCGAGCTTGCAGGCGTGAAAATGCAGGACGGCAAAGAAATCGACCGTTTTGCGACATTTATTAATCCGCATGAGCGAATTCCTTACAATATTCAGCAGTTGACGAACATTAACGACGACATGGTCAAGGACGCTCCCGAACTGGAGGACAAGCTGCCGGAGTTTGTGGCGTTTGTCGAGGACGCGATTCTTGTTGCACATAACGCCCGATTCGATATGGGATTCATTCAGGCCAATTTGAAACAGATGGGCTTGCCGGAGCTGCCGAACCCGGTTCTGGACACGCTGGAGCTTGCGCGCTTGCTGTTCCCGACATTAAAAAATCACCGTCTCAACACATTGACCGACAAATTCAAAGTCAGCCTGGAAAGCCATCACCGCGCGGTTGACGACTCGATCGCTTTGGGATACGTGCTGTTTCATTTGATCAATGAAGCCAGTGAACGCAACATGACGAATCTTGCCGGATTGAATGAATATGTCGGTAAGGATTTAAGGACTCAGCGGCCGTTTCACTGCAATATTTATGCGCTGAACGCCGTCGGCAAGAAAAATTTGTTCAAGCTTGTCTCCCTCTCTCACACCGAATATTTTCACAGGGTGGCCAGCATTCCCAAAAGCAAGCTCGTAGAGCTGCGGGACGGGCTTCTCGTCGTCTCGGGCTGCGAGAAAGGCGAGTTTTTCGAGGCTGTGCTCAATAAATCGGTGGAAGAGGCCGAGCAGGTAGCCGAGTTTTACGATGTGCTGGAAATCCAGCCTGTCAGCTACAACATGCATCTGGTAGACAAAGGACTGGTCGGCAGCAAGGAAGATTTGGAGGGTGCGGTAAGACGCGTGTGCCAGATCGCCAGTAAGCTGGGCAAGCCAGTCATCGCGACGGGCAACGTCCATTATTTGCATCCAAGGGAAAAATTGTTCCGGGACATCACTATACACGGGATCACAGGCTTTAGCCCGCTTAAAGATATGAAAAAGCCGGACGCCCATTTCCGTACGACAAAAGAGATGCTGGAAGAGTTCAAATTCCTTGGCGAGGACAAGGCGCACGAAGTCGTGATCCGCAACACTAACGAGCTCGCTGACCGGTTTGAGGAAATCCAGCTGTTTCCGGACAAGCTGTTTACACCGATTATCGAAGGCGCGGATGACGAGATTCGCAGCACCTGCTACAGCACGGCCAAAAGCATCTATGGCGACGAACTGCCGGAAGTTATAGTGGCCCGTTTGGAAAAAGAGCTCGTGCCGATCATCAAGTACGGCTTCTCGGCGAACTATTTGATTTCCGAGCGGCTCGTGAAAAAGTCCAACGAAGACGGATACCTCGTTGGCTCCCGGGGCTCCGTAGGCTCCTCCGTCGTCGCAATGATGCTGGGCATCTCGGAGGTAAACCCGCTGCCGCCGCACTATGTTTGCCATTCCTGCAAGCAGAGCGAATGGTTTCTGGACGGAAGCGTGCCGTCGGGCTTCGATCTTCCGGACAAAATTTGCCCGCACTGCGGCACGAATATGCGCGGGGACGGACACGACATTCCGTTCGAGACGTTCCTTGGCTTCAAGGGGGACAAAGTCCCCGATATCGATTTGAACTTTTCGGGCGAATACCAGCCTGTCGCCCATAACTATACGAAGGTGCTGTTCGGCGAGAAAAGCGTATTTCGCGCGGGCACCATCGGCACGGTTGCGGAAAAGACGGCCTTCGGCTTCGTGAAGAAGTACGAAGAGGAGCACGGCCGAAAATGGCGGGGCGCCGAGCTGAACCGGCTTGCGGCCGGCTGCACCGGCGTGAAGCGGAGCACGGGCCAGCATCCCGGCGGCATCGTCGTCGTCCCCGACTATATCGAGGTCGACGACATTACGCCGGTGCAGTATCCGGCCGACGATACGAGCGCGGAGTGGAAGACGACGCACTTCGATTATCACGCATTCGACGCGAACTTGCTGAAGCTCGATATTCTCGGGCACGACGATCCGACGATGATGCGGATGCTGCAGGATTTGACCGGCATCGATCCGACTACGCTGCCCATGAACGACCGGAAGGCGATGAGCATCTTCAACTCGACGGAAGCTCTCGGCGTTACGCCGGAGCAAATTCGCTCGCCCGTCGCCACGTACGGAGTTCCCGAAATGGGAACGAAGTTCGTGCGGCAGATGCTGCAGGAGACGCAGCCGAGCACGTTTGCCGACTTGTTGCAAATTTCCGGTTTGTCCCACGGCACCGGAGTTTGGCTGGGCAATGCGCAGGAGCTGATCAAGAAAGGCATATGCAACATTAAGACGGTGATCGGCTGCCGTGACGATATCATGCTCTATTTGATCTACAAAGCCGGCATGGATGCCGGACTTGCGTTCAAAATTACCGAGAGCGTGCGGAAAGGCAAAGGGCTGACGGACGAGTGGAAGGAAGAGATGAAGCGCTGCAACGTGCCGGCCTGGTACATCGAGTCGTGCGAACGGATCGAATACATGTTCCCGAAAGCACACGCTGCCGCCTACGTCATCTCCGCCGTGCGCACGGCGTACTACAAGGTGTATCACCCGCTTGCTTACTACGCGACTTATTTCAGCGTGCGCGCTTCGGACTTTGACCTGGAAATTTTGTGCCAGGGCTATGACGCCATCTTGAAGAAGCTGATCGAAATCGAGGAGAAGGGCTTCCAGGCTCTGCCGAAGGAAAAAGCGATGGTGTCCATCCTCGAGATGGCGCTGGAAATGACGGCCCGCGGCTTCAGCTTCAAGCCGATCGATCTGTACCGTTCCGATGCGACACGTTTTCTCATTGACGGCACTGCGCTGATTCCGCCGTTTGCCGCGATGCAGGGAATCGGGGAGAACGCTGCGAAAAATATCGCCGCCGCCAAAGAGGAAGGCGATTTCCTGTCTGTGGAAGATTTCCAAAACCGCTCGAAAGCTTCGAAGACGATCGTCGAACTGCTCGCTTCCATGGGCTGTTTCCGCGGCTTGCCGGAATCGAATCAGTTGTCCTTATTCTAATCCGCAAAACAGCATGAATTACCAATCTTCCTATTGTAAAGCCGTTAACGGTTATGGTATAATTTTTCTTGGCAATAATGAGGATATCATCTTGTGATTAAAGAGTGGGGAAACCCACTCTTTACATTTTGATATAGGACTTTTCGCGCTGGGTGTAACCGGCGCGGGTAGGTTGGCTTATGAAGCTGCTCAGAATGCGAAAGTTCAATTTAGGAGGGTATATCAATACGTGGTTACACAAGCGCACATCAAATCCGTCGTTGAGGACATGCTGAAAGATTTCATCGAGCAGAATGGATTTGAGCTCGTGGATATCGAATACGTCAAAGAAGGCAGCAACTGGTTCCTTCGCGTCTATGCAGACAAAGAAGGCGGCATTGATATAGATGATTGCGGCCGTATCAGCGAATATTTAAGCGCCAAGCTCGACGAGAAGGATCCGATCGCCGACGCTTATTTCCTGGAAGTATCTTCGCCGGGGGCGGAGCGTCCGCTGAAAAAGCCTCAAGATTATCAGAAGGCTGTAGGCAGTCATGTATTTATTACGACTTATGAGCCGATTGACGGTGCGAAGGAATTCGAAGGGTTGCTGTTGTCTTACGACGGTGAGCAGCTTGTCGTTGAAGCTGGCAAAAAGAAGAGCACGATTCCGCTCGCAAAAGTAGCCAGCGCCAGGTTGGCCATAGTCTTTTAGCGATTGCTATTTATTGAAAGGGGGAACTCGGTTCAAATGAACATGGATTTTATCGAAGCGCTGTCGGAAATTGAACGTGAGAAAGGCATCTCCAAGGAGCTGTTGATTGACGCGATCGAGGCAGCGATGATTTCGAGCTATAAAAGAAATTTCAACACCGCGCAGAATGTGCGCGTAGACATTAACCGCCAAACGGGTTTGATTAGAGTTTACGCTCGCAAAAACGTGACGGAAGAAGTGCTGGACCCAAGAATGGAAATTTCGCTTCACGCGGCCCGGGAAATCAATCCGAACTATCAGCTTGACGACATCGTGGAGATTGAAGTTACGCCGCGCGATTTCGGCCGTATTGCCGCCCAGACGGCAAAGCAGGTCGTCACCCAGCGTATCCGCGAAGCGGAGAGAGGCTTGATCTACAACGCTTTTATCGATAAAGAGGAAGATATCGTAACAGGCATTTTGCAGCGCCAGGATCAACGCAACATTTATGTGGACCTGGGCAAGGTAGAAGCCGTGCTTCCGCTTACCGAACTGATGCCGACCGACAAATTCAAGCAAGGCGACCGGATCAAGGCTTACATTACGAAAGTGGAAAATACGACCAAAGGTCCGCAAATCATTTTGTCGAGAACGCATCCGGGCTTGCTCAAACGGCTGTTTGAGCTGGAAGTTCCGGAAATTTTCGACGGCGTGGTTGAAATTCGCTCCGTAGCGCGCGAAGCCGGGTTCCGCTCCAAGATCGCCGTGCACTCCCGCAATGACGAAGTGGATCCCGTCGGCTCCTGCGTAGGCCCGAAAGGAATGCGCGTGCAGACGATCGTCAGCGAGCTGCGCGGCGAGAAAATCGACATCGTGCGCTGGATGGAGAGCGTGGAAGAGTACGTTGCCAACGCGCTCAGCCCTTCTAAAGTGCTCGAAGTGCAAGTGCATGAAACGGAGAAAATGGCCCGCGTGATCGTGCCGGATTATCAATTGTCGCTCGCGATCGGCATCAAAGGTCAGAACGCCCGTCTGGCGGCTAAACTGACCGGTTGGAAGATCGATATCAAGAGCGAATCGCAAGCGGAACAAGAATACGGCAGACCGAGGACATCGACGGAAGAGATGCATCAGGATTCCGTCAGCATCGATTAAGCCGGACTGCGCTTAAGTTTGCCGAAATCAAGGGGGTGACCGGGGAATGAAACAAAGAAAAGTCCCTTTGAGAAAATGTGTGGCCTGCCAGGAGATGATGCCGAAGCGGGAACTGATCCGCATCGTCAAAACGCCTGAAGGCGAGATTCTTATCGATCTGAAAGGGAAAAAGTCCGGGCGCGGTGCCTACCTGTGCGGCAAAGTTTCCTGTTTTAAGCTGGCCAAGAAAAGCAAGGCGCTGGACCGGGCGCTGAAGCATACGGTGAGCGCTGAAATTTACGACCAGTTGGAGCAGGATTTCATTAAAGTGGAAGACGAGTTTATCTCTTCGAAAGAGGAGATGACGGACGATGAAGAATAAATTTTTATCTCATTTGGGTTTAGCCATGCGGGCAGGCAAGTTGGTAACCGGCGACGAAGGCGTGATGAAGGCCATTCGCTCGGGCGAGGCCAAACTGGTCATTATCGCAGAGGATGCTTCCGCCAATACGCACAAAAAGTTTCAAGATAAATGCCGATTCTATGGGGTTACGCTCATGGAAATGGGCTCCAAGGCGGAACTGGGAGGCAGCATTGGCAAGGAAATGCGCGTCATTCTCGGCGTCTTGGACGGAGGCTTCGCACAGATGCTGCTGAAGTGTCAGGTAGACTGAAAGCCGGCTCCGATGTTTAAAAGAAGTTAGATGCAGTCCGCTTTCAGTATAATTACTGCGGAGGTGAAAAGTATTGACAAATAAACAGGATAATAAGGACAAACTTCGCGTTTACGAATATGCCAAATCGCTCAATATGAGCAGCAAAGAGATCATTACGATTCTCAAACGTTTAAATATTCCCGTTAACAATCACATGAGCGTCATGGAGAATGAAGCGGTGGATAGTGTGGAAAGATTTTTTCGCGATATTAAAGCAAATGCGGCTGCCAAGCGGGCAGCTACGGACGGAGGAAATGTGAACTCAACGACGACTAATCAGAAGCCTGCAGGACAGGGTTCTACACCAGAAAATAAAGGAGCTGCGAACTCGGCTTCGAAACCGGCATCGCAGCAAGCAAACAGCGGCAGCGGAACAAAACCATCCGCGCCTCAACAACAGCATAATCAAGCATCGCAAGGCCAAAGACAGGGCCATCAAGGCGGGCAATCCCGACGCTCCGACGATCAATATGTGGCCAGCCGTCCGGCTCAGCCGCAGCGCGACCAACGCCAAGGCGGGCAAGGCCAGGGTCAACGCACGAATTATCAAGGTCAAGGTCAAGGCCAGGGTCAAGGCGGCGGCAATCGCAGCGGAGACCAGCGTCAAGGCGGCCAGCAGCGTTCCGGCGATCAAAGACCGTACCGTCAGAACGATCAGCGTCCTTCCGGCGGCGGCAATTTTAATGGGCGCTCAGGCGGGCAAGGCCAAGGTCAGGGTCAAGGCGGCGGCAACCGCAGCGGCGGCTTCAACAATTCCGGCCCTCGCCCGAATCAGGGCGGCAATGCTTCGTCCGGCGGATCGAATGCGGGAGGCGGCAACCGTCCGCAAGGCGGAGGCACTCCGAACCGCAGCACTTCGTCGAACCGTCCGGCCCGTCAGTTTGACAACCGCCACAATCAGAGCAGCAGACCGGTCATCCAGGAAGCGAAGCCGCAGTTCCACGTTGGCGCGACGGCAGCGGAATTGGATGAAGCGGCGGCTAAAGCCGGCGTGAAAACGACGAAGAAAACGAAGCCGACGACCAAACGTTTCGACGATGGCAAACAAGGCGGCAACCGCGGCCCAGGCGGCAATTCCAGAAACAACCAAAGAGGCAATCAAAGAGGCAGATTCCAGCAGGAACCAGTGAAGAAAGAGAAAATCGACAATACGCCGAAGAAGATCATCGTCCGCGGCAGCATGACGGTCGGCGAAACGGCCAAACTGCTTCATAAAGATGCTTCGGAAGTCATTAAAAAGCTGCTCTTCCTGGGCGTCATGGCGACGATTAACCAGGAGCTTGATTTGGATTCGATCCAACTCATCGCAAACGAATTCGGAGTTGAGGTCGAAGTTAAGATCAAAGTCGAAGAAGACCGCTTTGAGACATTCGAAGAAGTCGATGATGAAGCCGATCTTCTGGAGCGTCCTCCGGTCGTTACGATCATGGGTCACGTCGACCACGGTAAAACGACCCTGCTCGACGCTATCCGCCAAACGAATGTGACGGAAGGCGAAGCAGGCGGCATCACGCAGCATATCGGCGCTTATCAGGTCGAAGTGAACCATAAAAAAATTACGTTCCTGGATACTCCGGGCCACGAAGCGTTCACAACGATGCGTGCCCGCGGCGCTCAAGTGACGGACATTACAATTATCGTCGTTGCGGCGGATGACGGCGTTATGCCTCAGACCGTTGAAGCGATCAACCATGCCAAAGCGGCTGGCTGCCCGATCATCGTCGCGGTGAACAAAATCGATAAAGAAGGCGCTAATCCGGATCAAATCAAGCAGGCTCTTACGGCATTTGAACTCGTGCCGGAAGAATGGGGCGGAGACACGATCTTCTGCGAAATTTCCGCGAAGCAGCGCATCGGACTTGAGAACCTGCTGGAGATGATTTTGCTTGTCGCCGAAGTTCAGGAGTACAAAGCGAATCCGAACAAGCGGGCAAGAGGAACAGTCATCGAGGCTGAGCTGGACAAAGGAAGAGGTCCCGTGGCCCGTATTCTTATTCAGCACGGCACGCTCAAAGTCGGCGACAGCTTCGTAGCTGGCGTATGCTTCGGCCGCGTCAGAGCGATGGTCAATGACAAAGGCAAACGTTTGAAAGAAGCAGGTCCTTCCACACCGGTCGAAATTACCGGTCTGACCGAGGTGCCTCAAGCAGGGGATCCGTTCCTTGCTTACGAGGATGAGCGCAAAGCCAGAGACATCGCGGAAAGACGCGCGACCGCGCTTCGCCAGTCCGAAATGGGCGCCAACGCGCGCGTTACGCTGGATGATCTCTTCAAACATATTAAAGACGGCGAAATCAAAGATTTGAATGTCATCATCAAAGGGGACGTTCAAGGTTCGGTCGAAGCGCTGAAAAGCTCTCTGGAGAAAATTGAAGTCGAAGGCGTACGCGTAAAAATTCTTCATAACGGCGTCGGCGCGGTCACGGAATCGGATATTATTCTCGCTTCCGCTTCGAATGCGATCATCATCGGCTTTAACGTTCGTCCTGAGCCTGCTGCGAAAGCGACGGCCGACCAGGAAAAAGTGGATATCCGTCTGCACAACATCATCTACAACGTCATTGAAGAAATCGAGCAGGCCATGAAAGGCATGTTGGATCCGATCTTCAAAGAGAACGTGCTCGGTCAAGCCGAAGTGCGCAACGTGTTCAAAATTACCGGCGTCGGTGCGATCGCAGGCTGCATGATCACCTCCGGCAAAATTACGCGCAACGCTCAGGCTCGCTTAATCCGCGGCGGCATCGTCGTGCATGAAGGCAAGATCGATTCCCTGAAAAGATACAAGGACGATGCAAAAGAAGTCGCTCAAGGCTACGAATGTGGTATATCTCTGGAGCGTTATCATGATATTAAAGAAGGGGACGTTATCGAAGCCTTCATCATGGAAACTGTTGAGAGGTGATTGACGTATGGCCAGAGTAAGAGTAGGACGCGTAGGTGAGCAAATCAAGAAAGAGCTCAGCCAAATTATACAATCCGAATTGAAGGATCCGCGTATCGGATTTTTGACGGTAACCGGCGTAGAAGTTACGAACGATTTATCCCTTGCGCGCGTGTTCCTGAGCGTTATGGGAACCGACGAGCAGAAGGAAGCCACGCTCAAAGCGTTGGCCTCCGGCACCGGGTATATCCGTTCGGAGCTCGGCAAGCGAATTCGTTTGCGCAAAATTCCCGAACTTCAATTCAAGTTTGACAGCTCCATTGACTATGGAAGCCGCATCGACCAACTGCTGCACAAGCTCAACGAGGAAGGAAATCCGAACTTATGACGAGCGGAATGAACCATGCACCCGAGTACAGGCAGCAGCTTGATGCCGCTGCAAAGTTTATCGAGCAGCATGACGATTTCCTGGTGGTATCCCATATCCAGCCGGATGGGGATGCCGCCGGCTCTACATATGTGACAGGATGGATGCTGCAGCAGCTTGGGAAATGTTTCACAATGATCAACGAAGGTCCCATGCCATCCAAATTCGCTTATTTGTGGGGAAGCGATCGGGTGCTGGACTTCGGCAAGGAGCGTCCGGCCCGCAGTTTTCAAACGATCATAAGCGTTGATTGTGCTGATTTTTCCAGAATAGGCAAGATCAGCACTCTTTTTGACGATCGGGCGGAACTGCTCAACATTGACCATCATCCTACGAACGACAAATTCGGGACGTGTCATTTGATCAAGGATGACGCAGCGGCTACCGTGCAAATTTTGTACGATCTGGCATTGCATATGAACCTCAAGCCCGCTTTGGCGTTTGGGGAATGCATTTATACGGGACTCTTGACCGATACGGGAGGTTTCCGCTATTCGAACACAACGCCGGAGGTGCTGCAAATAGGCGCTTCTTTGTTGGCGCTAGGGGTGAAGGGCGCGGACATCGCCGAGCAGGTGCTCGAGCGGTTGACATTTGCCCAGATCGAACTGCTGCAAAAGGCGCTTCCGACGCTTTCGTTTGCTTGCGACCGCAAGCTGGCCTGGCTTGCCGTTTCGCTTGAGGATCTCGAGTCAACCGGGGCTTCCGGCGAAGATCTCGATGGGCTGGTCAACTACCCGCGCAATGTGGAAGGCGTCGAGGTGGGGATGCTGTTTAAGGAAAAAGCCGCCGGTGTCATCAAAGTGAGTCTCCGTTCCGCAGGCAAAGTGGACGTAGCCCGCATCGCGCAAGCTTTGGGCGGCGGCGGCCATGTCCGGGCATCGGGCTGTACGATTCACGGAACGCTGGATGTAGCGGTGGCAACCATGATTCAGGAAGTAGGGACAGAACTGATATGACGTTAGAAGGCGTTTTGCCGGTATGGAAGCCGAAAAACTTTACGTCGCACGACGTTGTCGCCAAAGCCAGGCGCCTGCTGGGCGTCAAGCGGATCGGCCATACGGGGACGCTGGACCCGGAGGTTACGGGTGTGCTGCCCTTATGCGTAGGACGAGCTACGCGGATGGTGGAATACATTCAGGATCTGCCGAAGGAATACGAGGCCGTGCTTCTGATCGGTCTGGCGACGGACACGGAGGATATGACGGGAACCGTCCTCGAAGAGGCCGGACAAGTCTCGCTTCGGGAGGACGAGATCCGCGCCGCTCTGGCGTCGTTCGTGGGGGAGATCGAACAGGTTCCTCCGATGTTTTCGGCCGTGAAAGTGGACGGAAAGAGGCTCTACGAACTGGCCCGCGAAGGCAAGGAAGTCGAACGCAAGTCGCGAAAAGTAACGATTCACGGCATCGAGATTTTGCGCATCGATGCGGACGCGAAGCACCCTGAGATCCATTTTCGGGTAAGCTGCTCCAAGGGGACGTACATTCGCACATTGTGTGTCGATATCGGCAAGGCACTGGGCTATCCGGCGGTGATGAAAAGCTTGATCCGCACCTCAACGGGAAATATCCGCCAGGAGCAGTGTCTGACCTTTGAGCAGATCGAGCAGCTGAAGGCGGCGGGCACGCTGCAAGCAAAAATGATCCCCATGGATCAAGCAGTTTCGCATATTCCCGAAGTGCGGCTTTCAGCCAAGGAAGCGGAGCATGCGCTCCAGGGCAAACGAATCGCTTGCCAGGCCGGACGCATTCCGCATGTTCGCGCTTTGCAGCCGCTGCTCCGCGCTTATTCGCCGGACGGGCGTTTTCTGGGTTTATTTGAATGGAATAAAGGGGATCAAACGCTTGTTCCCGTAAAAATATTTTTATAATTTTCCGTATGATTCATGACCGGACGGGCTGAAATAGGCAGGTGAATTCAGTTTTTATGAAAATTATTCCGCTATCATATCCGATTGATCTGGAATCGGCTCCTCTCTGCGTCGGCAAGCAGGTACTCGCGATCGGCGATTTTGACGGCGTTCATTTGGGGCATAGGGAAGTGATCGGCCGCGCGATCCATACCGCAGAGCAGTTGAAACTTCCCGCTTCCATTATGACGTTCCATCCTCATCCCAGAGCTGTGATGGGCCAGGACAAATATGTCGAGCTATTAACGCCGATGAGCAAGAAGATGGAAATTTTTGCTTCCCTTGGCGTGAATCATGTTTACGTAGTCACTTTCGATGCTTCGCTCATGCGGTTGTCTCCCGAACATTTTGTGGACCGGGTTCTGCACGTGCTGGGCGTGGAAAGCGTCGTTTGCGGCTTTGATTTCACCTTCGGCTTTCAGGGGCGGGGGAATCCGGATTCGCTTTGCGAGCTGAGCCACGGCAAATTCGCCGTAGAAGTCGTTCGCCCTTTTCATATGGATGGAGAAAAAGTGAGCAGCACCTCGGTGCGGGACGCCCTCCAGCAAGGCGACATCGGAACGGCCAGCAGGCTCCTGGGGCGTTATTACGGCCTGCGGGGCACAGTCGTAGACGGGTACAAGCGCGGGCGCACCATCGGATTTCCGACGGCCAATATTCGGCTGGAAGAGCCTTTTGTCATACCGGCCAACGGCGTATATGCGGTTAAAGCCCATGTTAAAGGGGAACCTTACAAAGGGGTTATGAATATCGGAGTAAAGCCCACTTTTGAAACCGGGGAGCTGAAACCGACTTTGGAGGCTCATTTGTTCGATTTTTCCGGTGATATTTACGGCGAGGAAGTTGCAGTCGAACTGGTCGCTTATCTCCGGCAGGAACGGAAATTCGCTTCGGTCGATGAATTGATTGCGCAAATCGGTCAAGATGCCGGGGCTGCGAAAGAAATATTCTCAACCATTTTATAATCCAGGCATTTACATCTGCCTATTCGATATGATATACTGATGAACGTTGTCAAAGCGAAGCATCGTTTTGGCTGGAACCTTAGCTTGGAACCACGCTATCACCGGCGTTTTCTGGGCTACAGGGGATACTTTGAAACAGGAGGTGAACAAGGATGGCATTAACACAAGAGCGCAAAACTCAACTGATTCAAACTCACAAGGTACACGATACCGACACGGGTTCTCCAGAGGTACAAATCGCTATCCTTACGGAAAACATTGTTAACCTGACGGATCATCTGCGGACGCACAAGAAAGATCATCATTCCCGCCGCGGTTTGCTCAAAATGGTCGGACAACGCCGTAAGCTGCTGACATACCTGAAGAACAAAGATGTGAAACGTTACAGTGCTTTGATTGAAAAGCTCGGCTTGCGTCGATAAAAACCGACAACGAGAAGCAACCTGCCGCTCCATGGCTGGGCTCGATAAGAGCCGAGCGAAAGAGCGGCATAAGGTTGCTTTTTCTGTAGATAAGAAAGTATATGTTTTATACTTTTGCTTCGCATCTACCTTGATAAACGCGTTCGTCCCAGAAGGACGACGGAGTCGTTTATCCTTGTGTACACGGACAATGTGCGTTCCGGGACCGGGACCGGACAATCGGATGCACCATTGTTATTTTTAAAACCGTAAAAGAAGGAAATACTGGTGAGTATGCAGAAATAGAGGAAGACTCAACGTTAGGTACATATTTTCGGGCCTGACTCTGTTTTTGCGCACTGAAAAGCCAAACTTGAAGGAGGATATTATGGAGACAAGGGTACAAATGGACCTCGGCGGCAGACCGTTTATTCTGGAAACGGGCCGGCTCGCCAAACAGGCCAACGCCGCCGTTACCGCACGTTACGGCGATACGGTCGTGCTATGTACGGTTACGGCGTCCAGCGAGCCGAAGGATCTCGATTTTTTCCCGTTAACCGTCAACTATGAAGAAAGATTATACTCCGTAGGCAAAATCCCCGGAGGATTCATCAAGCGGGAAGGACGCCCGAGCGAGAAAGCGATTCTGGCCAGCCGTCTTACCGACCGTCCGATCCGTCCGCTGTTTCCGGAAGGCTTCCGCAACGACGTACAGATCGTATCGATCGTCATGAGCGTCGATCAGGAATGCTCTCCCGAAATCGCGGCGATGATCGGTACGTCCGCTGCGCTGAGCATCTCCGACGTGCCGTTCAACGGTCCGATCGGCGGCGTTATCGTCGGCCGCGTCGACGGTCAATTCGTCATCAATCCGACGACGGAGCAAGCCGAGAAAAGCGACATTCACCTGACCGTCGCAGGAACCAAAGACGCGATCATGATGGTGGAAGCGGGCGCGAACGAAGTTCCGGAGGAAGTCATGCTGGAAGCGATTATGTTCGGCCATGACGAAATCCGCAAAATCGTTGCGGTCATTGAAGAGCTTACCGCACAGGCGGGCAAGCCGAAAATGGAAGTGAAGCTTCACACGGTCGATGCGGAAGTGAGCAAGGCTGTTCGCGACTTCGCGCAAGAGCGCCTCGTGGAAGCGATCAAAATTGCCGAGAAGCATGCCAGACAGGAAGCGATTGACGCCGTGAATGCCGACGCCGTCGAGCATTTCACTGGGGTATATGCGGAAACGCCGGACAGCATGGACGATGTGAAAGAAACGCTGTACGATATCGTCAAGGAAGAAGTACGCCGACTGATCACTCACGACAAAGTGAGACCTGACGGCCGCAAGCTCGAAGAAATTCGTCCGATCGAGTGCGACATCACGCTGCTGCCGCGCACACACGGCTCCGGACTGTTCACACGCGGACAAACGCAAGCATTAAGCATATGTACATTGGGCGCATTAGGCGATGTGCAAATTCTCGACGGTCTCGACCTGACGGAAACCAAACGGTTCATGCATCACTACAATTTCCCGCCGTTCAGCGTAGGGGAAGCCAGACCGCTTCGTCCGCCGGGCCGCAGAGAAATTGGTCACGGCGCGCTTGGCGAACGGGCTCTTGAGCCGATCATCCCGAATGAGACCGATTTCCCTTACACGATCCGTCTCGTATCGGAAGTGCTGGAATCGAACGGTTCGACGTCCCAGGCAAGTATTTGCGCCAGCACACTGGCATTAATGGATGCCGGAGTGCCGATTAAAGCTCCTGTAGCGGGTATCGCCATGGGTCTTATTAAAGACGGCGACCATTTCTCGATTTTGTCCGACATTCAAGGCATGGAAGACCACCTCGGGGATATGGACTTCAAAGTGGCCGGAACAGCCAAAGGCGTAACCGCGCTGCAAATGGATATCAAAATCGACGGCATCGACCGCAGCATTTTGCAGCAGTCTTTGGAGCAAGCCAAAGAAGGCCGCATGCACATTTTGAACAAAATGCTCGCGCGCATTGATGAGCCCAAGAAAGCTCTTTCGCCTTATGCTCCGAAAATCGTTACGATGCAGATCAATCCGGACAAAATCCGCGATGTCATCGGCGCAGGCGGTAAAATCATCAACAAGATTATTGAAGAAACCGGCGTAAAAATCGACATCGAGCAGGATGGCCGCGTATTTATCGCTTCTTCTAACCAAGAGATGAACGAGAAAGCCCGTTCGATCATCGAAGGCATCGTCCGCGAAGTTGTCGTCGGCGAAACTTATCTCGGTACGGTGAAACGCGTTGAAAAATTCGGCGCCTTCGTGGAAATTTTGCCAGGCAAGGAAGGGCTGGTGCACATTTCGCAGCTATCTACCGAGCGCGTGGCGAAAGTGGAAGATGTCGTGAATGTCGGCGATCAGATTACGGTAAAGGTGACCGAAATCGACCAGCAAGGCCGTGTCAATCTTTCCCGCAAAGCTACATTAACTTCGCAAGTCCCGGCTCAAACCTAAAGCCGTGTGACTTGCGCAGTCACAATTTCATATGCGCCAGGATAAAGAGTCAGATCAGTCTGTCTCTTTTTTGCTTTTTATCATGGCTTTCTGCGCCGTTCTATTCTTGTCCTTGCAGGCATAAGCTCAGGACATAGGGTAGAGGAGGACAAGAGAATGGTCAACAAAAAATGGCTGCTGCTCGGAAGCTTCTTTCTGGCGATGTTGACCGGTATCGAAGCTGTCCCAAGCATAGACGCCTTCATAGATGCTGTAAAATCCGGCTCTAAGCCTTATGCAGCGGCTGGCCGTACGAACAGCCCGGCTTCCGTCCAAACGTTTGATCCCGTCCGGGAGCAGCCCGGTCATCTGCTTGAGACGATCAAAGCCGAAGCGGAGAAACGCAAAATCTCGCCCATTGACGCCAAATTGGACCGCGTCTGGAAAGCGATACCCGGCTACAACGGTTTGGAGGTCGACGTCGAGGAGACGCTCAAGCTCGCCGAGCACCGGCTGACTCCGGGAACAATCCATTATGTGATGAAAGAGACGCCTCCCAGCGTACAATTGAACGATTTGGGGCCGAATCCGATATATAAAGGCAATCCCAAGAAACCGATGGTTTCTTTTATGATCAATGTCGCCTGGGGCAACGAATACTTGGACAGCATGCTGGCGACGCTCCGGAAAGAAAACGTGCACGCGACTTTTTTTCTCGACGGCATGTGGCTGAGCAAAAACGCGGAGCTGGCAAAGCAAATTTTAAACGAAGGACACGAGCTGTCCAATCACGCATATTCCCACAAGGATATGAGGACGGTTAGCCGGGCCCGCGCAGCGGAAGAGATCGGCAAGACGGAGGAACTGCTGAAACGGCTGGGTGTCGAAAACAAGCTGTTTGCACCGCCGTCCGGTTATTTTAACGAAGAGACCGTTCAGGTTGCCGCCGAATACAAGCTCAAAACGATATTGTGGACGTTCGATACGATTGATTGGAAAAATCCGGGGGCGGATCGCATCATCCAGCGGCTGAATCAAAATGTGGAGCCGGGCTCGCTTATTTTGATGCATCCGACGGCGTCTTCCAGCGAAGCGCTTGCCGGGATGATCCGCACCATTAAAAATAAAGGACTTACTTTGGGGACGGTAAGCGAGCTCATTTCCCCGAGCCGGGTTCCCGAACCGAATCTGCAAAGTTGAGTCGATGGAACATTTTTGTTAGACTAAGTAAGTATAATTGGGGGAGCAGCATTTTAGGCGTTTCATTCGAGGAGGAACATTGGTGATCAACTACCGCTTACATAACGGGTTAAGAGTAGTTATGGAACAAATCCCGACGTGCCGTTCGGTATCGTTCGGAATTTGGGTCAAGACAGGCTCACGCAACGAAAAGCCGGACAATAACGGCATTTCGCATTTTATCGAACATATGCTCTTTAAAGGCACGGAACGCCATTCCGCCAAAGACATCGCCGAAATTTTCGACGGTATCGGCGGGAATGTGAACGCGTTCACTTCCAAAGAATACACTTGCTATTACTGCAAAGTGCTGGACGATCATCTGCCGTTGGCTATGGACGTTCTTGCCGATATGTTTTTCCATTCGACTTTTGACGAGACTGAACTGGAGAAAGAGAAGAACGTCATCTTCGAGGAAATTTCGATGTACGAAGACACGCCGGACGATCTGGTCCATGATTTGCTCGCTAAAGCGGCGTACGGCTCCCATTCGCTCGGCTACACGATTCTTGGAACGCAGGACAATTTGTCCGCAATGAAGCCCGACGACCTGCGCCGCTACATGAAGCAGTACTACAACACGGAAAATACCGTGATCAGCATCGCCGGCAACATCGACGACAGCGCGCGCGAATTAATCGAGCGGCATTTTGGAAGCTTTACTCAAACCGGACAAGAAACCGGCTACGATGCTCCCGACTTTTTGAGCGAGCTTGTTTTTCACGAAAAGAAAACCGAGCAAAACCACATCTGCCTCTCGCTCCCGGGGTTATCCTTGCAGGAGGAAAACTTGTATCCCATCGTTTTGCTGAACAACGCTATCGGCGGGGGAATGAGCTCCAGGCTGTTTCAAGAGATTCGCGAGAAGCGCGGACTGGCGTATTCCGTCTATTCCTATCATTCTTCCCATATCGACAGCGGCATGTTTACCATTTACACGGGAACGGCCCCCAAGCAGACCGAAGAAGTGCTTAAAGTGACTTTGGAGCTGCTGCACGACATCGCCGTAAACGGAATCACGGACTCCGAGCTGAAAAAAGGCAAGGAACAGCTGAAGGGCAGCTTGATCCTGAGCCTGGAAAGTACGGGAAGCCGCATGAACCGGCTGGGCAAAAACGAGCTGATGACCGGCAAGCATTACAGCCTGGACGAAATGATCCGGCGCATCGAGAGCGTACAGATGGATCATGTCCGGGAGCTGACGAAAACGTTGTTCGCCACGCCGTTCGCTTTGTCCATGGTCGGGCATTCCGATGCCGCGCTGAAAGAGTTTAGGAGGGATCAGCTTGTCAATTCCTGATTTTGACGTACAAATCAAGCGGCTCCCCGGTCATGAAGACATCGAGCTGCCGCGCAAAATGTCCGCCGCCGCCAGCGGCTTCGACCTGCACGCCGCCGTGAGCGAGCCCGTCGTACTGCAGCCCGGCGAGCGCCTGCTCATACCGACCGGCTTTGCGCTCAGCATGCCGCCCGAGCTGGAGGCGCAAATCCGCCCGCGCAGCGGCCTTGCGTACAAGCACGGCATCACTTCGCTGAATTCGCCGGGCACGATCGACGCCGACTACCGCGGCGAAATCAAGGTGCTCCTGATCAACCACGGGCAGGAGCCGTTCACGATTCAGCGCGGGGAGCGGATCGCGCAAATGGTGTTCCAGCTCGTCCCGCAGATCCGGCTCACCGAGGTCGAGGAATTGACCGAGACCGAGCGCGGCTCGGGCGGGTTCGGGCATACGGGACGCTAACGGCGAAGCCGGCGCGTTCCGGTATAAAGCGGCTGTCCTCGTCAGCCGCAACGATCTGACGCCATTCAACCACTGTATCAAGCGGTTGGATGGCGTCTTTTTTCAGTTGTGCCGGCTCCGGGGCGCGAAAGCGAAAGCGAAAGCCCGCAAAAGCTCTCATGAGGTCGCGAACGTCACCCTACATGGTGAAATAACTCAGGTCTGCCGTGTTCTATTTTCGTAATGCAGTTTTTGCTCAACGGATGGGCTGGCCGCGCGGCTCCCAGCGCACGGTGTTGCGCTGCATGACGGCGATTGGTCGACCGCAGCGAAATATTCCTGCAATTTCACCGGCTGCCCAGAACCAACACTCCAGAGCCGCGGTCGCACAATCTGCTTGATTACACAAAGAAAACCTGCAAAAGTGCAGTTTTTTGCCCGCGGATACGCTGCCAACGAAAAATTCCTGCAAATGTGCAGGCTTTTCGCCGCGAGCAGGGGCCCAGGTTCATTTTCAGCGAAAATTCCTGCAAAATCGCAGGCTTTTCGCCAAGATGAACCACTTTTACGAGAAAACCTGCACTTTCGCAGGTTTTCTCCTTGCCAAGCCGCCTCGTGCTCCCACTTCAGCGCCGCAACTCCTGCAGGAGAGCGCGGATTGGGGAAGAGCGACCGCACCCCCTCCGATTCCACTAGCCCCTCACTCTATCCACAATCTGATTTTGCACGTTTTCTACACGTTGATAGAGATGCAACCTCTACAATGTACGTTTTTCTCAACGGTCTACAATTGTGCGAGTTTTTCCGCGGGTAAATGAGCTCAAGCTCTTTTATCGGGAGTTTCTGCACAATCCGGGCTGTTGAGAACCCACTTTTATGGCCTAAATATCCCTCTCAAATCGGTTTAAATCAATTTTTCCTCTTCGTGATGAGAGCCTCCCTACACGATTTTCTCAACAGCCGGACAATCGCACGTTTTTTCTCGTAATGGCCGCATGCACAGAAAAAAACCGCACTTTAACCGCAGTAGAGCTGATTACTTTCTTGCTGTGGAGTGACGGTTACGGCGTCGTGAGAGTTTTTGCAGGTCTTACACGCGTGGGCGAAAAGCCTGCGATTGTGTAAGAATTTCAATGTGCGGGAAGTACGGCAAAGCCCGGTGAAACGCTTGACGAAACTCCTTGCGACAAGTAACGCATCCTTAGGCGTAAGCATATTATAACTTATCGTAACGACCGAGAAAGGGGTGTAAGCGGGAATGCTTACTGGTATTTCGGTTGCTTTCATGGGCGGCGACGCCCGGCAGCTAGAAGTGATTCAGAAATTTACCGAGCTTGACGCCGCGGTTACTTTAATCGGCTTCGACAACTTGGGACGGCAATTCAGCGGAGTGACCAACGCCAGGCTTCGTCCGTCACTGTTTGAAACGATCGATGTACTGATACTGCCTGCCGTCGGTACAGACGATTCGGGACAGGTGGAGTCCATCTTTTCCAGTGAAGAATTGATTTTGACCGATGATCATATGACCGCTCTGCCAAGACATGCCAAAGTATATACGGGTATGGCCAAAGGTTATTTAAAGAAGCTTTGCGCGGCACACGGTATCGGATTGATTGAATTGTTTGACCGGGATGACGTTGCCATTTACAACTCGATTCCGACGGCCGAAGGCGCCCTCATGATGGCCATTCAAAATACGGATATTACGATTCACGGCTCCGTATGCATGGTTCTGGGCTTTGGCCGCACGGGTTTTACGATGGCAAGAACGCTGCAGGGACTAGGTGCGACAGTCAAAATCGGCGTGCGCAAGGCGGAGCATTTTGCGAGAGCGTGGGAGATGGGATTTCAGCCCTTCTATACGAGGGAGTTGTACTTGGAAGTGGCCAATATTGACTTGCTTTTTAACACAATTCCGACTATGATAGTCACAGCGCAAGTTATTACCAATATCCCGCATCGCGCGGTGATCATCGATTTGGCCTCCAAGCCCGGCGGAACGGACTTCCGGTTTGCCGAGAGACGGGGGATCAAAGCGATGCTCGCACCCGGACTGCCTGGCATTGTCGCACCGAAAACAGCTGGCCGCATCATGGCGAACACGCTAAGCCAACTGATTGAGGAAGACTTCAAAGACAGGAGCGATGT
Source organism: Paenibacillus sp. sgz302190 (assembly GCF_059820445.1). NCBI lineage: Bacteria > Bacillati > Bacillota > Bacilli > Caryophanales > Paenibacillaceae > Paenibacillus > Paenibacillus sp. sgz302190. The sequence continues at coordinate 707,130 of NZ_JBZYAO010000001.1, read as the reverse complement.
GAAATGAATTGGGCGGGGAAAACGGTCGGCTATGCTTTAACCGGCTCTCATTGTACGCTGGAGGAAGTTATGCCGCAGATTAAGAGATTCGTAGATGCGGGAGCTCGCGTAGTCCCCATCGTATCGAATTCGGTCTTGACAACGGATACGCGTTTTGGCAAATCGGCGGATTGGCAGCGGCAATTGAAGGAAATCACAGGCAGCGAGATTATATCCTCGATCGTCGAAGCCGAGCCTCTAGGGCCTTCCAAGCTGCTTGACGTCATGGTCATTGCGCCTTGCACAGGCAACACGACAAGCAAGCTTGCCAATGCGATGACGGAAAGCCCTGTGCTCATGGCGGCCAAAGCTCAAATGAGAAACCAGCGCCCGCTTGTCCTGGCCATTTCCACGAATGACGGGCTTGGTCTTAATGCGATGAATATCGCAAAGCTTCTGATTACGAAAAATATTTACTTCGTCCCTTTCGGTCAGGACGCTCCCGGAGCGAAGCCCAATTCGTTAGTAGCCAGAATGGATCTCATCATGGAAGCCTGCGAATCCGCATTGGAAGGCAAGCAGCTGCAGCCAATGATCATTGAGAGATTTCTATATCAATAAATATATATTCTTCACAGGGGAGAGGACAGGACATGTCGAACCAGAAATTATTTAACGTTGCAGTAGTCGGCGCTACCGGTGCCGTCGGAGAACAAATTATCCGTCTATTGGAAGAGCGAAATTTCCCCATTAAGGAATTGAAGCTGTTGTCATCCGCCAGATCCGCAGGTGTCAAGCTTGCTTTTAAAGGTCAGGAAATCACGGTTCAGGAAGCGGCTCCCGAAAGTTTTCAAGGGATCGATATCGCCTTGTTCAGCGCCGGAGGGGACGTCTCCAAGGCGCTGATTCCGCATGCCGTTCAGGCCGGCACGATCTGTATCGATAATACGAGCGCGTACCGTATGGACCCGGAAACTCCGCTCGTCGTGCCCGAGGTGAACGTTGACAAAATCAACGAACACAAAGGCATTATTGCCAATCCGAACTGCTCGACGATTCAAATGGTGGCGGCTCTCAAGCCGCTGTATGACCGTTTCGGCATTTCGCGTATTATCGTTTCGACCTATCAAGCCGTTTCCGGCGCAGGCGCCAAAGCGATCAACGAAATGCTGAGACAGTCCAAGGAAGTTCTTGAAGGAAGAGCGGCGAATCCCGACATTTTGCCGGTTGGTTCTTTACCGGTGAAGCACCAAATCGCCTTCAATGCGATTCCGCAAATCGACAAATTTTTGGACAACGGCTTTACGAACGAAGAGATGAAGATGATTTTGGAAACGAAAAAAATTATGGGCGACGAGTCCCTTGAAGTGACGGCTACATGCGTGCGCATTCCGGTCGTTTACGGCCACTCCGAATCCGTCTATGTCGAGTTGAAAGATGACTTCGATATCGAGGAAGTGAAGAGCTTGCTGGCCGACGCCCCCGGCATCGTTCTTGTCGACAATCCGGCCGAACAGCAGTATCCGCTCGCAACGGACGCGGCAGGCAAGCTGGAGACCTTCGTAGGCCGCGTGCGCCGCGACTTGAGCAATCCGAGAGGCCTCAACCTCTGGATCGTCTCCGACAACCTGCTCAAAGGCGCTGCCTGGAATGCCGTGCAAATTGCTGAATATATTGCTATAGAACAATAATCGCACCAGCTGCTTGATTTATGCAGATGGACATGAATATGGGGGAAACTCATGCGAATCCTTGTGCAAAAATTTGGAGGTACTTCGCTTTCCACCGCTCAAGCCAGAGAACATGTCATCGGACACATTCAAGACGCATTAGCAGACAGCTATAAATTAGTCGTAGTCGTTTCCGCGATGGGAAGAATAGGCGAGCCCTACGCCACGGACACCCTCCTTGATCTGGTACGCCAGAACGGGGAAGGGACTCCGGCCAGGGAGCTCGATTTGCTGATGAGCTGCGGGGAATTGATATCCGCAGTCCATTTGTGCAGCTTGCTGCAAGCCAGAGGAATCCGTTCCACGGTTCTGACAGGCGGGCAAGCCGGGATTCAGACGAACGATGTGCACGGCAACGCGCAGATCGTATCCGTTCAACCGAACCGGATTGTCGAACATCTGGAGCAGGGCTTCGTTGTCATCGTTGCCGGCTTCCAGGGCAAAACCGGCCAAGGCGAATTGACAACGCTCGGCCGCGGGGGCAGCGATACGTCCGCCACGGCGCTGGGAGCTGCTCTCAAGGCTGAAATTGTCGATATTTTTACCGATGTCAAAGGGATTTTGACGGCGGACCCGAGAATCGTGGAAGATGCGAAGCCGCTCGTAAGAGTCAGCTTTGCGGAAATATGCAACATGGCGCACAACGGCGCCAAAGTGATTCACCCCCGCGCCGTGGAAGTGGCGATGCAGGCGAATATCCCGATTCGCGTCCGTTCGACATTTTCCAAAGAAGAAGGGACGCTCGTGGCGGCAGTGGACAATGCGGCGCATGAGGACAGCAAAGTGGATGACCGCTTTGTGACAGGCATCGCGCAGTTTACGAATATTACGCAAATTCAGGTCGCCGCTGTAGACGGGCAATTTGATTTGCAGCTCAAAGTATTCAAAACGATGGCGCAAAATCAGATTAGCGTCGATTTTATCAATGTGAACCCTTCAGGGGTTGTCTATACCGTTTTTGATCAAGAAGCGGAGCGGGCCGTCAAGCTGCTGCGAAGCCAAGGCTATGAACCGAGAGCGTTAAGCGGCTGCGCCAAAGTTTCCGTCATCGGCGGAGGCATGAACGGCGTGCCGGGCATTATGGCCCGTATCGTAGAGGCTTTGACCGAAGAAGATATCCGTATTTTGCAATCGGCCGATTCCAATACGACAATCTGGGTGCTCGTGCAGGGCGACGATATGAGAAAAGCGGTGAGAGCGCTTCATCATAAGTTTTATTTGAACATGTAAATCGTTACACGTAGGAGGCATAATACGGTGGATTTCGGAAGATTAATTACAGCGATGGTAACTCCGTTCGACGAGAATTTAGAAGTCAACTGGAGCCAGGTGGAGCCACTGATCGACTATTTGATCGAGGAGCAGCATTCGGATAGCCTCGTCATTTGCGGAACGACGGGGGAGTCGCCGACATTGACGGAAGAGGAGAAGCTGCGCTTGATCGAAGCATCCGTCCGTTACGCCAGAGGACGCTGCAAAATTATCGCAGGTACAGGCAGTAATGACACAGCGCATACGATCCATCTGTCCCAAAAGGTTGAAAAGCTCGGAGTCGACGCTTTGCTCGTCGTAGCTCCTTACTATAACCGTCCTTCGCAGGAAGGGCTGTATCAGCACTTCAAAGCGGTTGCCGAGTCCGTGGAGCTTCCGGTCATACTCTATAACGTGCCAGGGCGCACGGGAGTGAATATAGATGCGGATACGACGATCCGGCTTTCGCAAATACCGAATATCGTAGCGACCAAAGATTGCGCCGGCACGGATCAGCTTACGCGTATCGTGAGCGGAGCGGCGTCCGGTTTTACGGTCTATACCGGCGACGACAGCAACGGGCTGCCCGCTCTGGCCGTCGGATGTCATGGAATTATCAGCGTGGCCAGTCATGTGATTGGAAAAGACATGCAATCTATGATAAAGTATTATTTGGAAGGCAACATACAGCAAGCGGCGGAGCTGCATCGTAAGCTTCATCCTGTATTTACAGGTATATTCCGTGTTCCGAGTCCTGCTCCGATCAAGCATGCTTTGGCTTTGAAAGGAATGCATACAGGTGGAGTCAGACTGCCGCTAGTAAACGTATCCGAGCAAGAAGGACAATTCATCCAATCTCTTTTTGAATGATAACGCCTAAAGGATCGGTGCTTCCAGCATCGGTTTTCTTTTTTTGGGGACACTAGCGCTTAAAGGATAGCGACTTGTAATTGCTGTTTTTCTTCATGTATAATGGTGGCAAGTGACTGGTTCGGTTTCTCATTTAAAATTCGTCGTCCAATCTTAGAAGGAGGTATATTCTTGTCCAAAAAAAATAATGACAAACTTTTGATCTTCGCTCTTGGCGGCGTGGGCGAAATCGGAAAAAATATGTACTGCGTGCAGTATGCGAATGATATTGTAGTGATTGATAGCGGTTTGAAGTTCCCTGAAGAGGACATGCTCGGCATTGACATTGTCATACCTGATATCGGCTATTTAACGGAAAACCGTGATAAAGTTCGAGGGATTATTATCACTCACGGACACGAGGATCACATCGGAGGCTTGCCGTATGTGCTTAAGCATCTGAATGTGCCTGTGTACGCTACGAAGCTGACACTCGGACTGATTGAAGCAAAGTTGAAGGAAGCTAACTTACTTGGGGAGACCAAACGCATTTTAATCAATTCGGATACGGTTCTTCCGCTGGGTACGATCACGGCCTCATTCTTCAAGACAAACCATAGTATCCCGGATTCCGTCGGGGTTGCCCTGGATACGCCGGAAGGCGTAGTCGTTCATACAGGCGACTTCAAATTCGATCAAACGCCGGTCAATGATCAATATGCAGATTTGCACCGTATGGCGGAGATCGGGAAAAAGGGCGTACTGGCTTTGCTTTCAGATAGTACGAATTCAGAAAAGCCGGGTTACACAGGTTCCGAGAAAAGTGTCGGCGTGGAAATCGAAGAGGTTTTCCGCAAAGCGAAGCAAAGAGTCGTGATTGCAACGTTCGCTTCCAACATTCATCGCGTTCAGCAAGTATTCGATGCCGCTGCGGCGACAAACCGCAAAGTAACGGTAATCGGACGAAGCATGGTGAACGTCGTATCGATTGCCAGCGAGCTCGGTTATTTACACATACCGGACGGTATGCTGATCGAGCCTGAGGAAGTGAATAAGCTTGCCGCCGACCGGGTCGTTATCCTTTCGACGGGAAGCCAGGGCGAGCCGATGTCCGCGTTAACGCGGATGGCGCGTTCCACGCATCGCAAAGTCGATATTTTACCGGGAGATACGGTCATTATCGCGGCGACTCCGATTCCGGGCAATGAGCGTTATGTCGGCCGTACGGTAGATGAACTGTTCCGCATTGGCGCGAATGTCATTTACGGTCCGGGTTCTGTAACGGGAGTTCACGTATCAGGCCACGGCAGCCAAGAAGAGCTGAAGCTGATGCTGAATTTAATGAAACCGAAATATTTCATTCCGATCCACGGTGAATACCGCATGCTGCGCCAGCACGGTTTGCTTGCAGAGTCCGTCGGCATTGACAAAGACGATATTTTCATTTGCGATATTGGAGATACGGTTGAAGTTCAGAACGGAGTTGCCCGCAAAGGCTCCAAAGTACAAAGCGGCAACATTTTGATTGACGGTTTAGGTGTAGGAGATGTGGGTAACATCGTGCTTCGCGACCGGAAGCTGCTGTCTCAGGACGGCATCCTGGTCGTAGTGGTAACGCTCAGCAAGCAGGATGGCACCATACTTTCCGGCCCGGATATCATATCCAGAGGGTTCGTGTATGTCCGTGAATCCGAAGGTCTGTTGGAAGAAGCCAATCGAATCGTAACAAATACATTAACGAAGTTAATGAATGAAAATGTAAATGAATGGGCATCGTTAAAAACAAATGTTAAAGATGCGCTAGGACGTTTTTTATATGAGCAAACCAGAAGAAGACCGATGATTCTTCCGATTATTATGGAAGTCTAGTCTTCAACTAGTCACTTGAACCTATGCAAATAATGACGAGCTCTCCCCGATTGCGGGGAGAGCTTTTTCATTCGCCAGACAATGTGCAAATGAATGAAAGAGCTCCTGACTATTCATACTAGGGAAGATTATGAAAAGGGAGGAACGCATATGGGAACATCGGAACAATCAAAGGAAACGGGCACGACAGAGGAAATCAAAAAAAATGAAGCGCTTGAAAACATTCAGCAGTTGGGACAGACGAACACGCCATCGGGCGAGTCCAACATTTTTTGTTTAACCATTATCGGCCAAGTAGAGGGGCATGTCGTGCTGCCGCCGCAAAACAAAACGACCAAGTACGAGCATATCATTCCGCAGTTGGTGGCGGCTGAGCAGAATCCAAAAATAGAAGGGGTATTGATTATTTTAAACACCGTTGGCGGTGACGTGGAGGCCGGACTGGCGATTGCGGAAATGATATCGACCTTGTCGAAACCGACGGTGACGCTCGTGCTCGGCGGAGGGCACAGCATCGGGGTGCCGATCGCCGTATCCGCCAATCATTCGATCATTGCCGAGACGGCTACGATGACGATTCATCCGATCCGTTTGAACGGGCTTGTTATCGGCGTTCCGCAAACATTTGAATATTTGGATAAAATGCAGGAGCGCGTCGTTCGCTTCGTAACGAAGCATTCCAATGTGACGGACGAGAAATTTAAAGAGCTGATGTTCAAAACCGGCGAACTGACGCGCGATATTGGTACCACGGTTATCGGCCCCGACGCCGTCAAATACGGGCTGATTGACAGAGTCGGTGGAGTGGGAGAAGCGATTCAAGAGCTGAATCAGCAAATTGAGCAAAGGAAATCACAGCTGCATGGAGGTATGGTACAATGATACATTATTCGGTCATACCGATGGATGTGATTTTTCAAGGGATCGAATCTTACGAGCCGGAATATGTGGAGATTCAGCATCAGGGGATTACGCTGCAGGTCGAGCCGATGAACGGGAAGCAAGCCCGCATCGTCCGGCTGCACAGCGGCAATCCGCAGGATTATTTGAACGTGCGTTATGCGCCGGGAACCGTCATCCCGTACGTACCGGGCTTTGGCGAAGACGAAGCGGCCAAGTAAACGCTATCCGATCTGGCAGTATCTCCCCCTAGCAAACTATGGTATAATGTGGTTCTTGGGGGTGACAAGCGTGGCCAAACGCAAGAGGAAAAACAAGAATTTGAAAAACAGCTTGTTATTCGAACTGTATGGCATCGTTATTTTAATTTTTGCGGTTATCACGCTCGCCCAGCAGGGGCATGTCGGTAACTCGCTCATGTACCTTTTTCGTTTTTTTGTGGGAACGTGGTACTCCATCATTCCTCTGATTTTCATATATGTCGCTTTATATGCAATGATCAAGAGAGCATGGCCGCCGCTGCGTACAACCAAAAAAGCGGGAATTTTGCTGTTTATTTTGGCTTTGTTGATTAAAAATCATATCGATTTGTTTTTGCAGCTGTATCCCGACGGAGGCTTCACGTCCGGCAAAGTAATTTCATCGACCTGGAATGCGATGATGGAAGGCTTGAAGCCTACGGAAGCGGGACAGGAAGCCCTCAAGCATGGCGTCGGGGGCGGTATGATCGGCGCGTTCCTGTACAGTATTTTGTATTTTTTGTTTGACAATTTGGGAGCACGGCTCATTCAATATGCGCTTTTTGCGATCGGATTCATTCTTGCGACCGGCATTTCTTATGTGGATGTAGGCAATGTGGTTCGCGGACGCTTTAAAAACGTCGGCGATAACATCAAGGACAGAATGCATGAATGGCTGCAGGATCGAAGCGCCGCCAAGCCGCAAAGCACCCCGTCCGGTGGAGGAGCGGCCAAGGCGAAGAAAGCGGCGTACGTCCCGGTTGACGACGAGTTCGACGAAGAAGTGTTCCAGCCCGTCAAGCGAGCGAAAAAAACGCCGGTGTTCATGGAACTGCTGCGTCCGATCAAAGAGGCGAGAAAAAACAAAGCGGCTCCCGTATCTGCCCGTGAGGAGGAAGAAGAGGAGGATTCCACTTCTTCCAAAACTGCGGCGCCGAAAACGGTTTATCACGCCGAAGACGATGATAAAGAAGCTTCCCTTCACGATCAGCAGCAGGACGAATCTGTCATTCCGATTATCCGCGATTTCCAAGAGCAGGTGTACCAGGAAACGCAGCAGCAAGTGGTCGAGCCGCCTGCCGTGCAGCAGGCTCCCGCTAAACCTGCCGCCAAGACTGCGCCGAAGGAGACGGATGCCGATCAAGAGCCGGTTACGCTTGAGTTTCAGACAGAGAAACCTGCCGTGAGCAGCAAGCCGTATGTGATGCCGGCGCTTGACCTGCTGGCCAAACCTGCCGTCGGCAAAGGCAGCGAGATGTCCGATTACAAAGCGAACGCGAGAAAATTGGAAGCGACTTTGGAGAGCTTCGGCGTCCGCGCCAAAGTGCTGGAGGTTGTGAGGGGGCCGGCCGTTACCCGTTACGAGATCCAGCCGGATGTCGGGGTAAAAGTAAGCCGTATCGTCAGTCTGACAGACGATATTGCGCTGGCGCTTGCCGCCAAGGATATCCGGATGGAAGCGCCGATTCCGGGGAAATCGGCCATCGGCATCGAGGTGCCGAACATGGAAGTATCGATTGTTACGATGCGGGAAGTCATGGAGACCGGAGCTTTTCAAGAGTCGAGCTCACGCCTGTCCGTCGTGTTGGGGCGGGACATTTCCGGTCAGCCGATCGTCGGCAATCTGGCCAGAATGCCTCACTTGCTCGTCGCCGGTGCGACCGGGTCCGGGAAGTCGGTATGTATCAACGGCATCATTACGAGTGTGCTGTACAAAGCAAAGCCGAACGAAGTCAAATTTTTGATGATCGACCCCAAGATGGTCGAGCTGAACGTATACAACGGCATTCCGCATTTGCTGGCGCCGGTCGTCACCGATCCGCGCCGCGCATCTCTGGCGCTCAAAAAAATCGTCGTTGAGATGGAAAAGCGGTATGAGCTTTTTTCCAAAAGCGGAACACGCAATATCGAAGGTTATAACGCGATGCTGACCGAGACGGGCACGGAAGCTCCGCTCCCTTATTATGTCGTCATCGTGGACGAGCTTGCCGATTTGATGATGGTGGCGGCAAACGATGTGGAAGATTCCATTACCCGCCTTGCGCAGATGGCTCGTGCAGCGGGCATCCATCTCATTATCGCCACACAGCGCCCATCGGTCGATGTCATCACGGGTGTCATCAAAGCGAACATCCCATCCAGGATCGCTTTCGGCGTATCGTCCCAAGTCGACTCGCGGACGATTCTGGACATGGTCGGGGCCGAGAAGCTGTTGGGCCGCGGCGACATGCTGTATTTGCCGGTAGGCTCGTCCAAGCCGGTGCGCGTGCAGGGGGCCTTTTTATCCGATCAGGAGGTCGAGCATGTGGTCAACTTCGTGCGTACGCAGGAACAGGCCAATTACCAGGAGGAAATGGTGCCGCAGATTGAAGATCAACCGGAACAGCAGGCCGAGTTCGAGGATGAACTTTACGATCAGGCGGTGCAAATCGTGCTGGAAGCGAAGCAGGCCTCCGTTTCGCTGCTGCAGCGCCGCATGAGAATCGGCTATACGCGCGCGGCGCGGCTGATCGACTCGATGGAAGCAAAGGGCGTTGTCGGGCCGTACGAGGGCAGCAAGCCGCGGGAAGTATTGATGTCGATCGAGCAGTACCACCATAACCGGATCAGTTCCTAGCTGTACGGATGAACACTCCTTTAACCGGGAGTGTTTTTTTGTGCATAATCGCAGACTCTCTTTCTCATAATAAGCAAGAAAAGGCTGCTATATGAAAAGAGAGGTTGAGTAGGGGAATGAACAAAAGGCTAATCGTTCTGACATTCTGCATCGTTTTCGTGTTGTTTACCGCATTGCAATTAAAGAACCAGTCCAGCCCGCCTTCCGAGGAGACGTTCAGCAAAAACGAAATCAGATATGGAGCTACCGGAACGGATGTTTATGAACTGCAAGGAAGGCTGAAGTTCATCGGCTTTTACGGTGGCAATATCGACGGGGACTTCGGATACAGAACGTTAACCGCCGTCAAAAGATTTCAAGGCGAATTCGGCATGCAGGTTGACGGCATTGTCGGTCCCAAAACAAAGCTTAAGCTGTGGGAAGCTACCAAGGACTGGAAGTCTTCAGCGCCTCCGGCAGGCACAGCAAACAGTGGCGGAGGCGGCGGAAACGCAGGAGCGGGCAATGCACCGGCCAATTTGACGCCGTCCAATAATTTGGGGTTCTCGCAGCAGGACATCAACTTGATGGCCAATGCCGTTAACGGCGAAGCCAGGGGCGAGCCTTACATCGGTCAAGTGGCGGTGGCCGCAGTCATTTTGAATCGGGTCAAATCCGCGAGCTTCCCGAACTCGGTATCGGGTGTCATATTCCAGCCGGGCGCTTTTACAGCCGTTGCCGACGGACAAATTTGGCTGACGCCCAACGAGTCCTCGAAAAAAGCGGTGAAAGACGCCATTAACGGATGGGACCCTTCTGGGGGCTGCCTTTACTACTTTAACCCGGATACGGCGACGTCCGCTTGGATTTGGAGCAGACCGCAGGTAAAACGGATCGGCAAGCACATTTTTTGCAAATGAGATAAACCTCTAGGAAGTGTTTCGAAGTTGAGCGGGTGTAGTCAAATAGGTGTGACTGAGGAGAAGGAGCCGGCTGCGGTTGCTTCTCCTGTTTGTATCGGAATATAATGGATGCATATCTTGGAAACTGGAAGGGAGAGGGACCTTTGAAGCGTGTACAATTTGAGCGGAGCACCTGGAACCACATTCGTCTTCATGTGCTGCCGACAGATCAATTCAAAACGTTTGCCATTTCGGTATACATAGGCCGCCCGCTATCGGAAGATACGGTGACGGATACGGCTTTGACTCCTTTTGTGCTGAGAAGGGGGACGGAGCTTCACCCGGAAACGAAGCAATTTCGCGAGTATTTGGACGAATTGTACGGAGCCGGCTTCGGCTTCGACATCTACAAGCGAGGCGACTACCAGATCGTGCAGCTTCGCATGGACATCATCAACGACAGGTTCGTTTCCTCGAATGAATCTTTACTGAAGAAAGGGCTTGAATTTGTCGGCGGGACGCTGACGAAGCCGGCGCTTGAGAACGGGCGTTTCCGCGGCAAATATGTCGATTCCGAAAAACAGACGCTGCAAAAGCGGATCGAAGCGGTTATCAACGATAAAATCCGCTACGCGGCAGAGCGTTGTATCGAGGAAATGTGCCAAGGCGAGCCTTACCGCCTTCATGCGCTTGGCAAAATTGATGATTTGCACGGTATTACTGCGGAATCTTTATACGAACAATATAAGCAGTGGCTGCAAAATGCGCCAATGGACATTTACGTAGTCGGACATACGACTTTGGAAGAAGTGGAGTCTATCGTCAAGCAGGCGTTCAAGGTGGAAAGAAGCCAGGATGCCGGGTATGTGACGAACGCTTCCACGGCTTCATCCCGCGAAGTGCGAACCGTTGTGGAGCGACTAGATGTGAACCAAGGCAAGCTGAACATGGGGCTGCGCGCCAACATTTCGTACAAAGATGAGCAGTACCCCGTAGCTCTGATGTACAACGGAGTGCTGGGCGGCTATCCGCATTCGAAGCTGTTTATCAACGTCCGCGAGAAAGCGAGTCTGGCGTATTACGCATCGTCCCGGTTTGACGGGCATAAAGGAATTATTACCCTCCAATCCGGGATTGAAATCCAGAATTATGAAAAGGCCGTAGACATCATTCGGAAGCAGCTTCATGGGATGGAACAAGGGGACATCAGCGAGACGGAGATGAGCCAGACGCGGGCGATGATCTCCAATCAATTGCGCGAATTGCAGGATTCGGCGTTCGAGCTGATTTCATTCGATTTCAATGCGATTCTTTCGGGCAAACAGCGCACGGTTCCCTCGCTTATTGAAGCGGTGGAAGGGGTTGACGTTGCGGCGATCGCCCAGGCAGCGAAACAGGTGCAGCTTGACACGATATACTTTTTGCGGGATCAGAAGGGAGAGTAAGCGATGGAAGCCATTCCTTACCCACAGTTGAATGAAACGTTGTATCACGAACAGCTTCCGAACGGCTTGAGTGTGTTCATACTGCCGAAAGAAGGGTTCCAGAAAACGTATGCAACGTTTACGACGAAGTACGGATCGATCGACAACCATTTTCAGGTGGAAGGTAAAGACGAAGTCACAGTTCCCGACGGAATCGCTCATTTTTTGGAGCATAAAATGTTCGAGGAGCCCGAAGGGGACGTTTTTGCCAGCTTTGCGACCCAGGGCGCTTCCGCCAATGCGTTTACAAGCTTTGACCGCACAGCCTATTTGTTTTCATCGACCGATCAAATCGTGAAAAATTTAACGACGTTAATTAATTTCGTGCAAAACCCTTATTTCACGGATGAAAATGTGGAAAAGGAAAAAGGAATCATCGGCCAGGAGATCAACATGTACAGGGATCATCCAGACTGGAGAAGCTACTACGGGCTCATCGAAGCGATGTATGCGAAGCATCCGATTCATATCGATATTGCAGGCACCGTGGAATCCATTGCGCAAATAACGAAGGAAACGCTGTACGAATGTTATAACACGTTCTACCATCCGAGCAATATGAGCCTGTTTATCGTCGGAGGCGTAGATCCGCAGGGAATCATTAACGTGGTTAAGGAAAATCAAGCCGGGAAAACGTTCCCTCCCCAAGGCGAGATCCGGCGCTTTTTTGAGGAAGAACCTTTGCAGGTGAACGAACGGCAAAAAGTTACCTGGCTGCCTGTTTCGCTACCGAAATGTTTGTTCGGCCTCAAAGAGCCGGCGCCGGGAGTGAACGGCAAAGAGCTGTTGGTCAAAGAATTGACGACCAAGCTGATGCTCGATATTTTGTTCAGCTCAAGCTCGGACATTTACCAGTCCTTATACGACGAACAGCTGATTTCGGATAATTTCGGCCATGAGTACAACATCGGCGAAGATTACGCGTTTTCGATTTTGGGCGGCGATACGAAAGATCCGGAACTGCTCGTTGCCCGCGTTCGGGAGGAAGTCGACAAGCGCAAAGAAGCGGGATTGGACAGCGCGGCGTTCGAGCGGAGCCGGAAAAAGAAGATCGGAAGCTTCCTCCGCACGATGAACTCCTCGGAAGCGATCGCCAACGAATTTACGAAATACCGTTTCAAAGGAATTGACCTGTTCGACATTCTTCCGGCTTACGAAAGCATTGCGCTGGAAGATGTTAACCGCAGGTTCCGCGAACATTTTGACTGGAACAGGCTGGCCATTTCGATTGTGCGCCGCCGCGAGTCGTGAACATGGCAAAACCGTTCACCGAACAAACGGTTTTGATTACCGGAGCGAGCAGAGGCATCGGCGCGGCGATCGCCGAACGCTTCGCATCGGTAGGGATGAATGTCGTCATCCATTACAAAGAGTCGCATGAAGCGGCGAACGAAGTCGCAAGAACGTGCATGAAACACGGGGCTAAAGTGCTGACAATATCAGCCGATATTCGCTCCAAAGATCAAATCTCGAAAATGAAAGAAAAGCTGGATCGGCGGGAGATGGTTCCCGATATTGTCGTAAACAATGCCGGAATCGCTCATTACGGGCTGCTTTCCGATATTAGCGAAGCAGACTGGGATATGATCATGGACACTAACTTGAAGGGCGCGTTCCTGTGCACGCAGTCGTTCATGCAGTCGATGATCCGGCAAAAATACGGCCGGATCATTAACGTTTCGTCCATTTGGGGGATATCGGGAGCTTCGTGCGAGGTCGTGTATTCTACGGCCAAAGGCGGGATGAACGCTTTTACGAAGGCGCTGGCCAAGGAGCTGGCTCCTTCCGGCATTACGGTGAACGCGGTTGCTCCCGGGGCCGTAGACACGGTCATGATGTCCGGCTTTCAAGCCGAAGAGAAGGCGGCGCTGGAAAGCGAAATTCCCGCCGGAAGGTTCGCGCTTCCGGGCGAGATCGCTTCTCTGGTGTACTTTTTGGCACTCCCCGAGTCCGGGTACATTACAGGACAGATCATTAGTCCCAACGGCGGCTGGCTGACGTAACGCACTTATTCATCATCTTTTTACCATTCGGACGCGCCCGGAGCCTCGCGTATATTTCCTTGAGGAGAAAGGCATATTACTTCTTGTAATGACCTATTCTCATCGATAAAAGGAGGCTCTCAAAACATGGCTACTGTACTTAAAGTATTTGATAAGTGGAAAGAATTTTTGGCTGAACGCGTAAACCAGGCCGAGCATGCGGGGATGAGCGAAGAGACCATCAGCAAGCTTGCTTTTCAAATCGGCGAGTTTCTGTCCAACAAAATTGATCCGGAAAATACGCAAGAACGCGTGTTGAAAGAGCTGTGGGATGCGGGGAACGAAGAGGAAAAACGCACGCTTGCCCGCCTCATGGTAAAACTAGTGGACAAAGGCTAACAACCGATTTACAATTCAATAGGATGCACCGTGTGAAAGCCTCCCGCTTCGGAGGCTTTTGCATGCTTTATTGATAAGAAAGGACCGTTAGCGTATGTTACTTCGAAGGTATGCTTTATGTATGATTATGCTGTGTGTATGGCTGACCGGCTGCGGAAACCGGGGAATGCCCGTCATTAAGCAGGAGCTTTTGGACAAGAAGCTGTCCGTGCTTATGCTTACGGGCACAAGCTTATCGGATGCCGCCAAGCAATCGATCGGCGCCGCGCTTTTGCAATGGAGAGAAACGAATGGCATCGCTTTTGAGTGGGTCAAAGATTTGCCGGCATTGGATGATCAAGTCGTTAATAAATTGAAATCAAGGACTTATGATTACATATATGTAGCCGGAAACGATTTGATCGCAACGGCGCCTGCTGTTATGGATCCAAGCAAATTGTCCGGCAAATGGACGCTGCTCCAAGACAATCTGTTCGTCGGTGGCGCTTCGGGCGTCAGTTCCGACAAAGCTGCGCTATTGACCGTCGATCCGAATCAAGTGGATTCACTCAAAAATAAATGGGTTAACGATCTGCTCTTGCAGCGTTCGTCGATCGAATGGGTAACGCGCGCCGACAGTCCGATTCCTTCGGAATGGGCGCCTTCGGAAGAAGCGGACCATATCGTGCTGCTTGACAACAATGAGCAATGGTATCAGCAGTTATCCTATCAAGTCAGGCATCACGGCTCCAATTGGGTCGTTTTTTACACACCGGTGGATCAAACTTTTGTGCAAAAAGCTAAATCGATCGGATCGCAAGTTCAAGTGATGGATTTAACGAATGCTTGGTCAATCGAGCTGAATTGGGATGTGATCATGGCTGACCGTTTGGCGGCGATGACCCAACGAACTTGGAAAAATGGAACCATTGTATATAATCAACAAGAGCTTAAAGAACTAAAGATGAAATGAAAAATTATATTCATTCAGGTATTTAGAAGGATTTTATCGAATATTGTAGAAATATATTTTAACGGAGTAACGATTTGTTACTGACTTTGTGATGAGGTGGAACGATTGGACGTCAAAGAGTGGTATATGGAGTATAAGATTCATAAGAACCGTCCCGGTTTGCTGGGCGATATTGCATCCTTGATGGGGATGCTGGATATTAATATCGTTACCATTAACGGTGTTGAAGACAGAACCCGCGGCATGTTGCTGCAAACGAACGATGAAGAGAAAATCGATTTGATGGGTAAAATGTTGAAAAAAGTAGATAATATTACTATTACGGCGCTGCGGCCGCCGAAGCTCGTTGATATTTTGGCGGTTCGGCACGGCCGCTATATCGAGAGAGATTCCGACGACCGCAAGACTTTTCGCTTTACACGCGACGAATTAGGGCTGCTGGTCGACTTTCTCGGCGAAATTTTCAAAAGAGAAGGCAACCAGGTGGTCGGTCTTCGCGGCATGCCCCGGGTCGGCAAAACCGAATCGATCATCGCCGGAAGCGTATGCTCCAACAAGCGCTGGACTTTCGTGTCTTCCACGCTGCTTAGGCAGACGGTCCGCAGCCAGCTTTCCGAAGATGAAATGACGCCGAACAACGTCTTTATTATTGACGGAATCGTATCCACGATCCGTTCCAATGAAAAGCACTACAGTCTGCTGCAGGAAATTATGGCGATGCCCTCGACGAAAGTCATTGAACACCCGGATATATTTATCAAAGAATCCGAATATACTTATAATCACTTTGACTATATTATCGAGCTTCGCAACAGTCCTGACGAAGAGATTAACTATGATTCCTTTACCTACAATATAGAACCTTTTTAGCGGAATGAACGTCAAACATACATACAACAGTTACGGGGAGGTGAACTTGTGTCCGATCTAGGATTTATTTTGCGCAAAGCGCGCATGGACAGAAAAATATCTTTGGATGATTTACAGGAAGTTACCAAAATACGCAAGCGCTATTTGGAAGCGATTGAAGAGGGCAATTACAAAGTACTGCCCGGCAGCTTCTATGTTCGCGCTTTTATTAAGAGCTACGCGGAAGCGGTCGGACTTGACCCGAACGAAGTGCTGAAGATGTACCAGACTACAAATCCCTCCCCTGAATCCGAACCGCCTGTTGTCGATACGATACGGAAAAGACGTTCCAATGTTCGCCAAACGGAGAAGATCAGCCGCTGGGCGTCCAGCGTTATGTTTGTCAGCTTTATCATTTTGATTTCCGGGATTGTCTATTATTACACCTATAAGAATCATAAAACAACGCCTACGGAAAACAATCCGGCTCAGACACAATCGCCGAGAATTACGGATTCTTCCGATCCGACAGCCGGAACGAAGTCCGGAGGCACAGGCGCCAATGCCGCGGCGAACACTCCCGTACAGACGATTGCCACGCCTACGCCCACGCCTGTTCAGACTCCGCCGGCAGTCGCCCAAGTCAAATTCAGCAGCAACGAGAAGGGCGTAGACAACTATACGATCACGAACAGCCCCAAGCTGAACATCCAATTGAAAATCACCGGCGCGCAGTGCTGGATTCGCGTCGATGCGCTCACCGACGGCAGCAAAAGAGACATGCTTAGACAAAAAACCTACAACAATAACGACACCGATTCCTTTGAAATCGACAGTTCCGCCTATTTGAATATCGGAGCCGCGAGCGCCGTCGAGCTGACCGTGAATGGAACCGTTATCCCTGTAGGCGATACGCCGAATCCGAAGAGAGTGCAGCTCAACCTGCAAAAAAGCTAGCTTTTTGCCGCTTCCTGCGCTTTCCCGGGTAATGAATCCAACGCGAGCATCCTTTGCCCAATCGGCTGAAGGATGTTTCTTTTTATACCGCTTCTTGCTATAATGCTTATGTAATTTCATGGAAAGGATGTTGCAGGTATGAGTTCGGAAAGTTCATTCGATATCGTGTCCAAGGTGGACATGCAGGAGCTTAACAACGCAATTCAGCAAGCGGAGAAAGAAATCGGAACCCGCTTTGACTTTAAAAACAGCAAGAGCAGCATTAAGCTGGAGAAAGACCAGCTTGTCGTCGTTTCGGACGACGAATTCAAGCTTCAGAACGTGCTGGATATTTTACATGCTAAAATGACGAAGCGCGGTATTTCGATCAAAAACCTCGATTACAGCAAAGTCGAGCCTGCGGCGTCTTCAACTGTAAGGCAGCGCATCAGCCTGAAGCAGGGGGTCGATCAGGAGAACGCCAAAAAAATCAACATTTTGATCCGCGACTCCAAGCTGAAGGTAAAAAGCCAAATTCAGGGCGACCAAATCCGGGTCACGGGAAAAAGCAAAGACGATTTGCAGGCCGTCATAGCGCTGCTGCGCAAGGCGGAGATTCCGCTCGATCTGCAATTCGTGAATCTCAAATAGACGTGCGCGTGCTCGGCGCAGCCTCGGAACGCCCCCCTTGCAAGGGGGTTTTGTTTTTTTGACACCCTATGGGGCATGTATTATACTTGTAAAGAATGGTTAGGACTATCTGGAGGTTGTTTCTTTCATGACGGAAAAGGTTAAAGTAGTGACACTCGGCTGCGAGAAAAATTTGGTCGACTCCGAGATTATGGCTGGATTAATTCACGGCCGCGGTTTTCAACTCGTTGATAACAAGGAAGAAGCCACGGTGATTATCGTCAATACATGCGGTTTTATCGATGCGGCGAAGGAAGAATCGGTCAATACGATTCTCGATATGGCCGAGTTGAAACAGACCGCCAAGTTGAAGGCTTTGATTGTTTCGGGATGCTTGACGCAGCGGTACAAAAAAGAACTGATGGAAGAAATGCCGGAGATTGACGGCATCGTCGGCACAGGCGATTTCGATAAAATCAATCACATTGTAGACGAAGCGCTCCGCGGTAAGAAGCCCATTATGGTCGGCAATCCCGTTTTCAACTATGATGCCGATTTGCCAAGACAAGTGACGACCCCCCGATACACCGCTTATGTGAAAATTGCGGAAGGCTGCGATAACGCCTGTACGTTTTGCAGCATCCCGATCATGCGCGGCAAGTTCCGCAGCCGAAGCATCGAATCGATCCTCGCCGAAGTAGCCCAACTGGCTTCCCAGGGAGTTAAAGAAATCAGCCTCATCGCCCAGGATTCGACCAACTACGGTACGGATTTGTACGATGGTTTTATGCTGCCTGCGCTGCTGGACAAAGTGAGCGAAGTACCCGGCATCGAATGGGTGCGCCTGCACTACGCGTATCCCGGATTTTTTACGGATGAACTGATTGAAACGATTGCAAGCAATCCCAAAGTGTGCAAATATATCGATATGCCTCTGCAGCACAGCGAGGACTCGATTTTGAAACGGATGCGCAGACCGGGCCGCCAAAAGGATACCCGCGAGCTGGTGCGCAAAATCCGCGCGCGCATCCCGGACGTGGCGCTGCGGACTTCTCTAATCGTCGGATTCCCGGGGGAAACGGATGAGGATTTTGAGAACCTGAAGCAGTTTGTCCGCGAGATGGAATTCGACCGGCTCGGCGTGTTCGCGTATTCCAAGGAAGAAGATACGCCTGCATCCCGGTTGCCGGATCAAGTGCCTGATGATGTGAAAGAATATCGTGCGAATACGCTGATGGAAATTCAGCGCGAAATATCGAATCTCCGCGGCGGACGCCGGATCGGTCAAGAGCTTGAAGTGCTGATCGAGCGTTACGACGGCAGAAGCGATGTCTATGTAGGCCGTTCGCAATTTGACGCTCCTGAAATTGATGGCGAGGTTTTCGTTGCCAATGCTAAACTGAACATCGGAGAAATGACCAAGGTTCGTATTACGCATTCCTTTGAGTTTGATTTGTCCGGGGAGGTTATTGCATGAACCTGGCCAATCGCATCACTGTGGCGAGGATATTACTAGTTCCGATCATCATGTTTTTTTTGCTGATCAAGGTGAAGTTTCCGCATATTCGGATTGAGGAATTCAGCATTACCTACAATCAGATTATTGCCGCTCTGATCTTCATTATTGCGGCAAGCACGGACAGCCTGGACGGTTATATAGCCCGAAAGCGCAAGCTGGTCACCAATCTGGGCAAGCTGCTCGATCCGCTCGCGGATAAGCTTCTGGTCACAGCGGTGCTCGTCTCTTTGGTCGAAATGGGCAAGGTGGACGCCTGGATCGTCATCGTGATCATCAGCCGCGAATGGGCAGTTACTGGCCTTCGCCAGATTGCGCTTTTGGAAGGAACGGTGATGGCGGCCAGCAAATGGGGGAAAGCCAAGACGGCTGCGCAAATCACGGCCATTATTGCTTTGCTTATCAACAATTTTCCATTCACGTTTTTGGATTTCCCCTTTGATGTGATTGCCAGTTGGGTTGCAGCGATCATTACGCTGTACTCCGGCATTGAATATTTTGTCAAGAACAAACATGTCATAGACTTTTCGGAAAAGACGCAATAGGGGAACCTATTGTTTTTTCCATTTGGGAGGATGGCTTATGAAAGCTGAAATCGTAGCTGTTGGAACCGAGCTTTTGCTGGGGCAAATCGTCAATACGAACGCCCAATTTTTGTCTACCGAATGCGCCGGCTTGGGGATCGATATTTATTATCAAACGGTCGTCGGCGATAACGAACAGAGATTGCTGGATACGCTCAAGCTGGCGTCTTCGCGGGCTGATGTCGTTATCTGTACGGGCGGACTGGGCCCGACCCAGGACGACCTGACCAAGGATGTTCTGGCCGCATACATAGGACGTAAGCTTATTCTTCATGAACCTTCCATGAATAAAATATCGGAGATGTTCGCTTCCAGGGGAATACCGATGGTTGAGAGCAACCGCAGACAAGCGCTCATGCCGGAGGGCAGCGATCCGCTGCAGAACGATGCCGGGCTCGCAGTCGGTGTCGCGCTGACGCACGAAGGCACGCATTTCATCCTGCTGCCCGGCCCTCCGAAAGAAATGAAGCCGATGTTCTCGAACTACGCCGCAGCCTGGCTTAGGAACGTCATGACGGACGAAGTGCCTTTGTATTCCAAAATGCTCCGCTTTGCCGGGATCGGGGAGTCGAACCTGGAACACCAACTGCTTGATTTGATCGCCAATCAGACGGACCCGACGATCGCCCCTTATGCCAAAGAAGGGGAAGTGACGATCCGCCTGACGACCCGGGCGCAGGAAGCGGCGGAAGGCGAGCGCAAGCTTCAGGCTGTCGAACGGGAGATCAGGCATCGGTTGGGGCAGTTCATTTACGCCGAGGAGGATGTGCCGCTTGAGGCGGTCGTTCTGCGGATGCTGGGCGAGAAAAAAATGACGCTTGCCGTAGCGGAGAGCTGCACAGGAGGCTTGCTGAGCGACCTGATTACGGCTGTGCCGGGCAGCTCGCAATCGTTCATGGGCGGCATCATCTGCTACTCCAATGAGCTCAAGCACAAGCTGCTGGGCGTGCCGGTGGAGGTGCTGGAGGGCGACGGCGCTCCCGGCGCTGTAAGCGAAGAAACGGCTTCTTTGTTAGCCCGTAATCTGCTCGATGCGGCAGGCAGCGATTGGGGAGTGGCGGTTACCGGAGTTGCCGGGCCCTCCCCTTCCGAAGGCAAGCCCGTTGGGCTCGTCTACGTAGGCGTGGCCCGCAAGGGAGGCGAAACCCAGGTCGTTCCGCTCAAGCTTTCCGGCAATCGGGAAATGATCAAGCTGAGGGCGGCGAAGAGCGCGTTTTACCACTTATGGAAACTGTTGAAAGAGAGCTAGGTTTCGCGTATAATGTAAGAATACGTTAACGGAAGAACCGTAGCAAAGCGATAACTTTGTTGCGGTTTTTTGTTTGCTCGCAGAAAAAACGAATGTATGTTCGAAAAAATGCTTGGCAAACACTCCAAAACAAGTTATCATATACCTATAATGATAAAAGGAAGTGAGTGTTTTGACAGATCGTCGCGCCGCACTTGAAAATGCATTGCGTCAAATCGAAAAACAATTCGGAAAAGGCTCCATCATGAAGCTCGGAGAATCCACACATATGCAGGTCGAGACGATCTCGAGCGGATCGCTTGCTCTTGATATCGCACTCGGAATCGGCGGATTTCCGCGCGGAAGAATTATCGAAGTGTACGGACCCGAATCTTCCGGTAAAACGACGGTTGCTCTGCACGCTATCGCCGAAGTGCAAAAGGTCGGCGGACAAGCAGCGTTCATCGACGCCGAGCACGCTTTGGACCCACTGTATGCAAGCAAATTAGGCATCAACATAGATGAACTGCTGCTCTCCCAGCCGGATACGGGCGAACAGGCTTTGGAAATCGCCGAAGCGCTGGTGCGCAGCGGCGCCGTAGACATCATCGTCATTGACTCCGTAGCCGCTCTCGTGCCTAAAGCCGAGATCGAAGGCGAGATGGGCGACTCTCACGTAGGGCTTCAAGCCCGTTTGATGTCCCAGGCGCTTCGCAAGCTGTCTGGCGCCATTAACAAGTCGAAGGTGATCGCGATCTTCATTAACCAACTTCGCGAGAAGGTGGGGGTTATGTTCGGGAACCCGGAAACGACTCCGGGCGGGCGCGCACTCAAGTTCTACTCTTCCGTTCGTCTGGATGTTCGCCGCATTGAGACGATCAAACAAGGCAACGACATGGTCGGCAACCGGACCAAGGTCAAAGTGGTTAAGAACAAAGTGGCTCCGCCGTTCAAACAAGCGGAGATTGATATTATGTACGGTGAAGGCATTTCCCGCGAGGGCAGCATTATCGATATCGGAACGGAAATGGATATCGTTAACAAAAGCGGAGCTTGGTACTCTTTTGAGGGTGAAAGACTTGGCCAGGGACGCGAGAATGCGAAGCAGTTCCTCAAGGAGAACAAAGCCATTGCCGACAGCATTGAGTTGAAAATCCGGGATAACAGCAACTTGATTAAAGTGACCGGGCCCAACGAAGATGATGAAGAGGAAGAAGCCGAATTGGCATTCGAATAATGAAGCGTTTAACGGCAGCACCTTTAACCTCGCGTTAAGGTGCTTTCGTTTTTAGTCAGGGGGTTAAAAGTTGAACGGCGGGGAACAGCAGCTATTTATAATTACAATGGTGGAGAAGCAGAAGCGGAGCAGGCATCGATACAATATTTTTATTAACGATGAATATGCGTTCTCAGTTCATGAGGACATCATGATCAAGCATCGCCTTCTCAAAGGAGAGCCGATTCATCCCGAGCAAACGGCCTCGATTCTTGAGGACGAGGAGCGGAACCAGGCCTATATGAAAGCGCTGCGCATGATAGGCAGACGTCCGCATTCCACCAGTGAAGTGAAGCGCAAGCTGAAAGAGCAGGGCATTGAACAGGCCGTGATTGAATGGACGTGCGAGCTTCTAAAGCAGCAAAATTATATAAATGATGAAGAGTTCGCCAAAATGTGGACGGAACATCGGATCTATTCACAGAAAAAGGGACGCAATCTCGTTCGTCAGGAGCTCCAGCAAAAAGGAGTCAGCAAAGAATTGGTCAAGGACGCTATGGAGGCTATCGATCCGGATGAGGAACTCCAGGGGGCTCTGAAGCTCGGGCAAAATAAATGGAAGCAAACATCAGGCACGCTATTGGACCGCAAAAGGAAGACGGGAGCTTACTTGCTGCGCAGAGGCTTTACGAATTCGATCGTCAGCAGGACGCTGGCCGTGCTCTCACAAAATCATCATGAGGAGGAGACGGAGGAAGAAGAATATGAAGTATGGGAGGAAGATATTTAGCTGCATGAATGATCGCATGGTTAATGTAGTTAAAAAGATATCTCGGTTTCCTTATATCAAACAGGATTATGTAAGCTTTAATGGACAATCGCTTGACAAGCTTCTTTGACAAAAGATACAATAACTATTGTATATTTTCATAAGGATTCAAAATCATAAGAAATTGTTTGGTTTTGATGCAGCAGCTGTAGAAATCGCCAATTTATACGCTGTTGGTTATGAATGATGAGCACTAATGTGCCGCATACACACAGTGCGCATTACTTTTGAGCCATGCTTTTCAGGGAGTATGGGGTGTACGTACTTTGCCTAACAATTAAAAATCGGATTAAAAAACCGAAGGAATCCCAAGCTAACACCTTGGAGAAACCAACGAGGAGGTGAACAAGATGGAGCCTTTCATCTGGATCGCGATCGTTCTCTTTGTTGGAGCTGCATGCTTAGGGATTGGTTATTTTATCCGCAAATCTCTTGCAGAAGCGAAAATTTCCAGCGCCGAACAAGCGGCAGAACAAATTCGGGAAGCTGCTAAGAAGGAAGCGGAAGCGCTGAAAAAAGAAACGGTTCTGGAAGCGAAGGACGAAGTGCATAAGTTGCGGTCCGAAGCTGAAAAAGACATTCGTGAACGTCGAAACGAAATACAACGACAAGAGAGACGATTGTTGCAAAAAGAGGAATCGCTGGATAAAAAATTAGAATCTCTCGAGCGTAAAGAAGAGCAAGTAGCCAACAAGGAGAAGCGAATCGAGGATACGCAAGGACAAATCGATCAGCTTTATAGAAGCCAGGTCGCCGAACTGGAGCGAATTTCCGGTCTCACTATGGAAGAAGCGAAGACCATCATTCTCACCAACGTAGAGCAGGAAGTCCGCCATGAAACGGCGCAATTGATTAAAGAAATCGAACAGCAAGCCAAAGAAGACGGCGATAAGAAAGCTAGAGAAATCATTACGCTCGCCATTCAAAGGTGCGCTGCCGATCATGTGGCGGAGACGACGGTTTCCGTTGTTACTTTGCCGAATGAAGAAATGAAAGGCCGCATCATCGGACGTGAAGGCCGTAATATTCGCGCTCTCGAAACATTGACGGGTATTGACCTCATCATAGACGATACGCCGGAAGCGGTCATTTTATCGGGTTTTGATCCAATTCGCCGCGAGATTGCCCGCACATCTTTGGAAAAATTAGTTGCAGACGGACGTATTCATCCGGCACGCATCGAAGAGATGGTGGAGAAGTCGCGCAAAGAAGTGGACGAGCGCATTCGTGAATACGGAGAGCAGGCAACGTTTGAAGTAGGTGTCCACGGACTGCATCCGGACTTGATCAAAATTTTGGGTCGACTGAAATTCAGAACAAGTTACGGCCAAAACGTGCTGAAACATTCAATGGAAGTAGCTTATCTGGCCGGTCTGATGGCTGGAGAGCTCGGGGAAGACGTAACTTTGGCGAAACGTGCCGGGCTGCTTCATGACATCGGTAAAGCGCTTGATCATGAGGTCGAAGGATCTCATGTTGAGATCGGCGTGGAAATCGGGAAGAAATACAAAGAACATCCAGTTGTTATCAATAGTATCGCATCCCACCATGGCGATGTGGAAGCTACTTCCGTCATTGCCATGCTGGTCGGAGCGGCGGATGCGTTGTCTGCGGCAAGACCGGGGGCGCGCAGAGAGACGCTGGAGACGTACATCAAGAGGTTGGAGAAGCTCGAAGAAATTTCCGAGTCGTTTGAAGGCGTTGAGAAATCATACGCGATTCAAGCAGGCCGTGAAGTGCGCGTAATGGTTCAACCGGAAAAAGTGGATGATACCGAAGCGTTCCGCTTAGCCCGCGATATTACGAAGAAAATCGAGGGTGAACTCGATTATCCGGGTCATATCAAGGTTACGGTTATTCGTGAAACGAGAGCTGTGGAGTACGCAAAATAATATTGGGTTAACATACCTCTATCGGGATCGCTCATCTTTGAACGACTCCCTAGAGGTTTTTCTTATTTTATTGAGCACAAGAGGAGAACGGATATGAAAATTGTATTCATAGGAGATATCGTTGGATCTGTTGGAAGAAAAGCGATCAAGGCGGTTATGCCGAGACTGAAAAGCGCACATCCGAACGCAGTGTTTATAGCGAATGGAGAGAACGCGGCCGCAGGCAAAGGGATTACGGCGGCTATCGCCAAAGATATGTATGAGCTGGGCATTCAGGCGCTTACGATGGGCAACCACACCTGGGATCAGAAGGAAGTGTTCGATTTCATCGACCGGGATGAAAAAATGGTCAGACCGGCTAATTTTCCGCCCGGAACGCCCGGTCGGGGGCATACGGTGATCAAGGTGAAGGATCAGGAACTGCTTATTATCAACCTTCAAGGAAGAACGTTTCTGCCGCCCATCGATTGTCCGTTTCGCAAAGTCGATGAAATTATTGAAAAGAGCAAAAAGAAACATAAATTTATTTTTGTCGATTTTCACGCGGAAGCTACTTCGGAGAAAATTGCGATGGGCTGGCACCTGGATGGCCGGGTATCCGCTGTAGTCGGGACCCACACGCATGTGCAAACGAACGATAACCGTGTCCTTCCGCAAGGGACCGCTTATGTGACGGACGTCGGCATGGTTGGCCCGCGGGACGGTATATTAGGTATGGAACGTAACGCTGTTCTGCAAAAGTTTAAAACGCAGCTTCCCGTTCGGTTTGTGACGGATGAAGGAAAGTGGCATTTCCATGCCGTCGTTATCGAACTCAACGATCAAACCGGACTTGCTAACGGTATTCAGCTTATCCGCTATGACGAAGATCAAATTTTCTTAGATTGACGAAAAATTCTAAATCTTTCGAAAGTTCCGTCTACAGCAGGAGGAATTTTTAGAGAACCTCTAGAATATGATGGTTACTGGAATCTATCCATCATTCCCGAGGAGGTACTTTTCATGGAAGTATTAAAAGTTTCAGCAAAATCCAATCCAAACTCCGTAGCAGGTGCATTGGCTGGCGTGTTACGCGAGCGTGGAGCGGCGGAGCTTCAGGCTATTGGCGCAGGCGCGCTCAACCAGGCCATTAAAGCTGTAGCTATCGCAAGAGGATTTGTTGCGCCTAGTGGGGTTGACTTAATCTGTGTTCCAGCATTCACTGATATCGTGATCGACGGGGAAGATCGGACAGCCATCAAATTGATTGTAGAGCCTCGGTAAAATCGTTTCATTACATACAAACCAACGCCTGTTTACATCGTAGACAGGTTTTTTTATGTTTACAAACGAAGGAGGATGAGAACGGTGAGAATTATCGACGGCCATTGCGACGCAATTACGAAGCTGTTTTTGAACCCGAAGCTCGATTTTTTCAAAGAAGAGAGGGAACTGGACGTCAGTTATCCGCGGCTCTTGAAAGCCGGAGTCAAGATCCAGTGCTTTGCCATGTATATGACGGATAAAATCAAGCACCCTACATTTGATCATGTTTTGCAGATGGTCGACCTGTTTCACAAAAAAATTGCCGACAACCCGCAAATGAAATTTATTAACAACGTTAATGATTTGCTGGAAGTGGAACAGGGCAACCGGATCGGGGCAATTTTAACGCTGGAAGGTTTGGATGCGCTGCATGGCAATATGACATACCTGCGTATTTTGTATCATTTGGGCGTAAGAAGTATCGGTTTTACATGGAATTATGCAAACTGGGCGGCAGATGGGGTGATGGAGCCGCGCAAAGGCGGATTTACGTGGAGAGGAAAAACGATGCTCAAAGAATTAGAAACAATGGACATAATAGCTGATGTATCCCACTTGTCGGTAAAAGGCTTTTGGGAATTGGCTGAACTGTACGGGAAGCCCTTCATAGCTTCTCATTCCAATGTTGTCAAGCTTTGTCCCCATCCAAGAAATTTATCAGACGATCAAATCACCGCCATCATTCAAAAGAAAGGACAAATCGGGGTTACGTTTGTACCCTATTTTGTGAATGAACGTTCGCCAGTGACGATTAGCCAGCTTTTGATGCACATCGACCATATTTGTTCCCTTGGCGGCGAACGGCACGTTGGCTTCGGCTCGGACTTCGACGGTATTGAACAATGGGTTTCCGGATTGGAGCACGCAGGCAAATATGAAAATATAATTGAAGCTTTATGCAAAACCTATAACGCGGCTCAAGTCGAGCGGTTTTTGTATGGGAATTGGCGGAATTTCCTGGTTTCGAACCTGCCTGGCTCGGCGAAATAAACGTTCTATTATTGATATGGATTTCATCTAAAAACTCTATGTTTTAGATTTGTTCAAACCACTTGCTTTTTCCTTTACAAAGGCATAAAATTTGGTTGACAACTGAAAGATTTTTTTTATAGCATTATTCAACTTTTAATGATGTATTACCCTTTGTTGTCTTCATGCAGCTACAATCAAAAGGAGTGGACGCACGGTGATTAGTCAGTTATCTTGGAAAATCGGAGGTCAGCAGGGGGAAGGGGTCGAAAGTACAGACCGCATCTTCTCTACAGCGTTGAACCGTCTCGGTTACTATTTGTATGGGTACCGTCATTTCTCTTCGCGGATTAAGGGGGGACATACAAATAACAAGATTCGCATCAGCACCAAGCCGATTCGCGCAATTTCGGACGATTTGGATATTCTGGTCGCTTTTGACCAAGAAAGTATCGATTTCAACGCACACGAGCTTCGTGACAACGGAGTAATCGTGGCGGATGCCAAATTCAACCCGGTTTTACCGGAAGGAATTAACGCTCGTTTGTTCCCTGTTCCGATCACTGCAATTGCGGAAGAGCTGGGAACATCCCTGTTCAAGAACATGGCTGCATCCGGCGCATCCTGGGCATTGTTGGGATTGCCGCTCGATGTGTTTAATAAAGCGGTTGAGGAAGAATTTGGCCGTAAGGGAGCTGCTGTAGTCGAGAAGAACATTGAAGCTGTCCGCAAAGGCGCTGAATCCGTTCTTCAACTGGCAGGGGGCCCGCTTCCAGAGTTCCAATTGGAGCCTGCGGACGGCAAGCAAAAGCTGTTCATGATCGGCAACGACGCTATCGCGCTCGGAGCTGTGGCAGCCGGATGCCGGTTTATGCCTGCATACCCGATTACGCCTGCTTCGGAAGTTATGGAGTACTTGATTAAAGCGCTGCCTAAATTCGGCGGTACCGTCATTCAAACCGAAGACGAGATCGCAGCTTGTACGATGGCTATCGGCGCCAACTTCGGCGGCGTGCGCGCTCTGACTGCGTCCGCAGGTCCCGGTCTTTCCTTGATGATGGAAGCAATCGGTCTTGCCGGCATGACCGAAACGCCTGTCGTTATCGTAGATACGCAGCGCGGCGGTCCAAGTACGGGTCTGCCTACGAAACAAGAGCAATCCGATATCAACGCTATGATTTACGGAACTCACGGCGAAATTCCGAAAATTGTGCTGTCTCCAAGCACGATCGAAGAATGCTTCTATGATACGATTGAAGCTTTCAACCTGGCTGAGAAATACCAATGCCCGGTCATTCTGGTAACGGACCTGCAATTGTCCTTGGGCAAGCAGTCCGCCGAGCAGTTGGATTACAACCGCATCGTGATCGATCGCGGAAATCTTGTTACCGATGCTCCTGAGGTTGAAGCAAATCAATTGTTCAAACGCTATGAATTTACCGCTGACGGCATTTCGCCGCGTGTGTTTCCAGGAACGAAACACGGTCTTCACCACGTTACAGGGGTTGAGCACGATCAAACGGGCCGCCCTTCGGAAAGCACCGACAACCGTCAAAAAATGATGGATAAGCGTCTTGGGAAGCTGAAAAACATTCAAGTAACGGACGCGATCAAAGTCGATGCTCCGCACGAGAATCCGGACCTGCTGATTATCGGCATGGGTTCCACAGGCGGTACGATCGACGAAGCAAGAAGCCGTATTGCCAAAGAGGGCATCACATCCAACCATGCTACGGTTCGTCTGCTTCATCCGTTCCCTGCGGCTGAGCTTGCTCCTTATCTCGAGAAAGCAAAAACCGTTATCGTCGTAGAAAACAACGCGACAGGTCAATTGGCAGATCAAATCAAGCTGCATGTCGGTTACGCCGATAAAATTAAAAACGTTCTTAAATATAACGGCAATCCGTTCTTGCCGGCCGAAATTGAACAAAAATGTAAGGAGTTGACCCTCGCATGGCAACGTTAAAAGATTTTCGCAACAATGTAAAGCCAAACTGGTGTCCGGGATGCGGAGATTTCTCCGTACAGGCGGCGATTCAAAGAGCGGCGGCTAACGTAGGCTTAGAGCCGGAAAACTTGGCGATTGTTTCGGGTATCGGATGCTCCGGACGTATTTCCGGTTACATCAACGCATACGGTTTCCACGGTATTCACGGACGTTCCCTGCCAATCGCGCAGGGCGTAAAAATGGCGAACCGCGATCTGACGGTTATCGCTTCGGGCGGCGATGGGGACGGCTTCGCAATCGGTATGGGACATACCGTACATGCTATCCGTCGTAACATCGACCTTACTTACATCGTCATGGACAACCAAATCTACGGCTTGACCAAAGGCCAAACTTCGCCGCGAAGCGCCGAAGGCTTCAAAACGAAAAGCACGCCTCAAGGTTCCATTGAGTCCGCGCTGTCTCCGCTTGAAGTAGCGATGGCTGCCGGAGCGACATTCGTAGCGCAATCGTTCTCCAGCAACTTGAAACAGTTGACTGCCGTTATTGAAGCGGGATTGAATCACAAAGGCTTCTCTTTGATTAACGTATTCAGCCCTTGCGTAACGTTCAATAAAGTAAATACTTATGACTGGTTCAAAGAAAACATCGTAGACCTGGACGAAATTCCGGACTACGATCCGACGAACCGCGTTATGGCTATGACAAAAATCATGGAAACACACAGCATGTTGACTGGTATAATATATCAGAACACAGCTAAAAAGAGCTATGAAGATATGGTTCCAAACTTCCCGCAGGAAGGTCTTGCGAAACAGAATATGAAGATTTCCGAAGCGGAATTCGAAAAGCTGCTTGCAGAATTTAAATAACAACTGCACCTTAAGGGCATACGGGGATCCTCCGTGTGTCCTTTTTATTGGGCGGTAAACAGAGAGGACGATTTCGATGAGTAAATTAGTTCCCGTAGGCATTTCGGCTCGCCATATTCATTTATCCCAAGAGCATATCGAACTTTTGTTCGGACAAGGCTACCAGCTTACAAGCATGAAACCTTTATCCCAGCCCGGACAGTACGCGGCGGAAGAGACCGTTGCGGTGATCGGTCCGAAGGGGAAATTCGATAAAGTGCGCATTTTGGGTCCGGCGCGCAGCCAAACTCAAATCGAAGTATCGCGTACGGATGCGTTCTCTCTGGGAGTCAACCCTCCAGTGCGCGAGTCGGGAAATATTGAAGGAACTCCGGGTCTGAAAGTTGTAGGACCGCAGGGAGAAGTCGATCTGGAACGCGGTGTCATCGTAGCTGCGAGACATATTCATTTACATACGTCAGATGCGGAAAAATGGGGCATCGCGGACAAGCAATTGCTGCGCGTCAAAATGAACGGGGAGCGCCCTTTAATATTCGAAGACGTCATTGCCAGAGTTTCCGACCAATTTGCGCTCGATATGCATATTGACACGGACGAAGGAAATGCATCGGGCGTCAAGACCGGCGATTTTGCGGAACTGCTGAATTAGGAAAATTCGTCATTTTCACGAATACGCCATTTTCCTTTTGTCTATGCACATCTATAATGGTATAATAATATCTACATGTTTACATTTATAGAGCATGTGCAGTGCAAGCTTACGAAGAAAGCTTTCCACTAGGGGAGCTCTTAGGAGGAAGTAAGGAAAATGGCTAACAATGCGAAATCCGTCAAGGATTATTCCCAATATTTTCAGCCTCCTTCATTGACAGATGCCAAGAAGCGCGGAAAAGAAGAGATCGCCGTTCATTATGATTTCACCATTCCTGAGGAGATGCAGGAGTTCGGCACAAATAAATTTTATTTGATTCGCACCTTTGGCTGTCAGATGAACGAGCATGATACCGAAGTGATGAAGGGCATGCTGGAGCAAATGGGCTACCAATCTACCGAAGACAAGTACCAGGCCGATGTTATTTTGCTCAACACCTGCGCGATCAGAGAGAACGCGGAAGACAAAGTGTTCGGCGAGCTTGGGCACTTGAAAGCTCTTAAGGCTGAGAAGCCGGGACTTGTTCTTGGCGTATGCGGCTGCATGTCTCAAGAGGAAGCGGTTGTCAACCGGATTATGCAAAAGCACGCTTTTGTCGATCTGATTTTTGGCACGCACAATATTCATCGCCTGCCGACTTTGCTGAGGGACGCTTTTTTCAACAAAGAAATGGTTGTCGAGGTTTGGTCCAAGGAAGGCGACATCGTCGAGAATTTGCCCAAGAAGCGGGAAGGAATCCGGGCTTGGGTGAATATTATGTATGGCTGCGACAAGTTTTGCACGTACTGCATCGTTCCTTATACACGCGGTAAAGAGAGAAGCAGAAAGCCGCAGGACGTCCTTGCCGAGGTGAGGGATCTGGCACGTCTCGGTTTTCAGGAGATCACGCTGCTCGGTCAAAATGTGAACGCATACGGCAAAGATTTCGAGGATATG
Organism: Paenibacillus sp. sgz302190; assembly: GCF_059820445.1. NCBI lineage: Bacteria > Bacillati > Bacillota > Bacilli > Caryophanales > Paenibacillaceae > Paenibacillus > Paenibacillus sp. sgz302190. Next base: position 675,636 of record NZ_JBZYAO010000001.1, on the reverse strand, counting down.
TCGTATTCGTTTGCCGATTTGATGAACGATATCCGGAAGATCGACGTGCCGCGGATTCGATTCACGACTTCGCATCCCCGGGATTTTGACGATCATTTGGTGGAAGTGTTGGGCACAGGCGGCAATTTGGCCGAGCACATTCATTTGCCTGTCCAATCGGGGAATACGGAAGTTTTGAAAAAAATGAGCCGCAAGTATTCCCGGGAACAATATTTGGAACTGGTTCGCAAAATTAAAACGGCGATACCGGGTGCCGTATTGACGACGGATATTATCGTCGGTTTCCCCGGCGAAACGGACGAGCAGTTTGAGGATACGCTTTCCTTGGTAAAGGAAGTGGAGTTTGACTCCGCGTTCACATTTATCTACTCGCCTCGCGAAGGTACGCCGGCGGCGGGCATGGAAGATAACGTGCCAATGGACGTTAAGAAACAGCGCTTGTACCGCCTGAACGAATTGCTTAACACATACAGCAAATTAAGCAACGAGAAGCTGCAGGGTGAAATTGTGGAAGTATTGGTCGAAGGGGAGAGCAAGAACAACCCGGACGTCCTTGCCGGACGCACCCGGACCAATAAGCTGATTCATTTTACGGGATCTAAGGATTTGTACGGTAAATTGATTCATGTCCGAATCACTCATGCGCAGACTTGGGTGCTGAAAGGCGAAATCGTGGAAGCGCCGCTAAAGATGTCCATATAAAATGATTTGTCAATAGTGAGGTTGAAGATTGGAGCGTGCAGTCGTGTCGGAACATAGTCACCATCATCCCCATGCGTTTGAAATGGAGCATTATACGAATACGGAATTAATTGTTCGTGAGGATATTTTGGCCAAAGCGAAAGAGCTTGCGGAACTGCTGACGACTTCGAACGAGGTGCAGTTTTACCAGCAAGCGGAGAAAAAAATTTCCGGTAATGAGCATATTCAAAAGCTGATCAGTGGAATCAAGAAAAAGCAAAAGGAAATCGTCGCTTTCGAGAAGTTTCAAAACGCCAAAATGGTGGATAAAATCGAGAAAGAGATCGATGAATTGCAGGATGAGCTGGACGGGATTCCTATCGTGAGCGAATTTAAACAGTCTCAGGAAGACATTAACTATTTGCTTCAGCTTGTCATGTCGGTCGTCCGCGATACGATTTCGGATAAAATCAATGTGGAAGCGGGCCAAGCGTCGAGTCCGAGCAGCTGCAGCGAATAAAGTGAATGAAACCGAAAATCGCCCTCTTGTCAGGCCAGATGCCGCTAGATGGGCGATTTTTGCCAATAGCTTACGGGTTCAAGTTCATGTTGAGCACAATGTTAAGGAGACGGTGTCATGATCACGGTACGAAATTTAAGCAAAGTTTATCCGCCGGACAATAAAGTGCTGTCTCAGATCAGCTTTCGCGTCGATGAAGGGGAATTCATCGCAGTGGTGGGAGGGAGCGGCAGCGGGAAAACGACGCTGCTGCGCTGCATCAGCCACCAGGAAAAATGGACGTCCGGCCAGCTCATCTACCAGTCGAACGATATTACGACGCCCGGGCTGTTGGATCGATGGAAGCTCGGCAAAGATTTCGCTTTTCTTGAGGAAAAGCCGGCGTTGAATAGAAATAAAAGCGCTATCAAGAATGTCATGATGGGGAAATTTTATCAAACGCCGATCCGTATTTTAACGGGAGCCGTTTCACGCGATGAGCATGTTATCGGGATGGACTATTTGGAAAAAGTAGGCTTGCTCGACAAAGGCGATAAAAAAATTAGCCAATTAAGCGGCGGCGAGCAGCAAAGGGTTGCGATCGCGAAAGCGCTCATCCATGGACCTAAAGTGCTGGTCGCCGACGAGCCGGTGTCGGGCCTGGATCCGAAAGCGACGGAATACATCATGAACGACTTGCGATCCTTATGCAAGGAAAGCAATTTGACGGTCATCGCCGCGCTGCACCAGGTCGAGCTCGCGGAGCGGTACGCAACGCGGATTTGGGGATTGGCGGAAGGCAAAATCGTACTTGACATCCCTGCCAGAGGGCTTACGATGCGAGAAAAACAGCTTATTTTCGGTGCGCCATGATTCAAGTGCTATTCGTATGCTTGGGCAATATTTGCCGCTCGCCTATGGCTGAGGCTGTTTTTCGCCATAAAGTGAAGCAGGCCGGCCTGGATGGGCGTATCGTTGTTGATTCCGCGGGCACGGGGGACTGGCACACCGGAGAGCGGCCGCATCAGGGAACGAAACGAATTTTGGACCGTCACCGCATCGATCATCACGGACTGACTGCCAGGCAAGTGAAGGCAGGCGATTTTGAACAGTTTACATATATCATTGCCATGGATGACAGCAACATAACGAATTTAAAATCGTTTGCTCCGGATGCACATAGCGCCTCCATTCATAAACTGTTGGAATTTGCCCCGGATAAGGGCGGCGGCAACGTCCCCGACCCATACTACACAGGCAATTTTGAAGAAGTGTACGAGATGGTCGACAGCAGCTGCGAGCGCCTTCTCGCTTTTATCCGAAGCAGGGAAGGCATATAGCCTAGCCTCGGACGTCCTGAAAATTGCGCGTTTTTTACAACCAAATACGTTTACGGCCAGGTGCCCTTGCCAAGCAAGGGGTAACAGGGAATCGGGTGCAACTCCCGAGCGGTCCCGCCGCTGTAACCGGGGAGCCTTCTTCAATAACGTCACTCAGCCGCATGCTGGGGAAGACTGAAGAGAGGCATTGATCCGGGAGCCAGAAGACCTACCTATCCGTACACCTTAAAATGCCTTCGGAGAAAAGGAATGGTGAGTACATTGTCAACCGTATCGCTTATTTTTCTTGTTTTTGCTTTGGGATTGCGTCATGGCTTGGACGCGGATCATTTGGCTTTTATTGACGGACAAACCCGCTATAATTGGCGGATGGGAAGCCCGATCGCCCGCTGGGTAGGCACTTTGTTTTCTTTTGGCCATGGGGCGGTAGTGGCCAGTATGGCGATTGTTTTGGGGATGTTCATCAAAGATTTTGAGTTTCCCGATTACTTCGATACTTTCGCAACATGGATTTCGATATTGTCGCTTTTCCTCATTGGAACGATCAATATTTATAATCTTCTGCGTTCGAAATACAAAAACGAGAGCTTTCAAATTAAAGGATACAAAGGGAAATTTATCGATAAAGTCGCCAAAGGGACAACCAATCCTTTTTTAATTATTTTGGTAGGCGCGATTTTCGCATTGGCTGCCGAAACGATTAGCCAAACGTCTGTTTGGGCGATTGCCGCAAGCAATAAAATCGAATACATGCCCGTTATTTTGGGGCTTGTGTTTATGTTCGGGATGATGCTGACCGATACGCTGGATTCGCTGATTGCTTACCGGATGATTCATCATTCCGGAAAGCTGGGGCAGTCGGCTTCAAGGCTGATCGGATGGGTGATCGTCATTCTTGCTTACGGGGTTTCGTTCTACGAAGCTTTTACGTTTTTCAATCCGTGGGCCGAACTCGATTTCGAAATCGTCGGCATCGGCATCTTTGTATTTTTACTGCTTTGCTTCGTGTTCGTCACGATACGTGCCAAACAGGAATCGCGTTCGCTCAGTTAGCGACGGCTGCGGAACGTTCCGCGGAAACCGCTGTTGACGAAAAGGCATCTTTACCCTACCGGATGAGGGGAAGATGCCTTTTTTGCCTTTTTCGCATGCATGAGTATTTACAGTGCTGTTAACCCGGCGTTCTGCACGCACTCGGATATCGCCTGAAGCATACTCTTATGAATCGGAATGATAACATCCGTAGGTCCCAGAAGGAAAATTCCGCTTCTGTTATGAACGGTCGCTTTGTGAACATAAATTCTAAAGTGCTCCGAACCGGGAGTGAGTGAAGCGGACTCCTGATTCTTGGATCGCGCATTGACAAAAGTGATTGCTTTCATAGCTCCCACGTCATAGGGCACGATGCTGATCATATCTTCAAGCTTGAAGTAATAATTCACGTGCGGCTTATGAAGGACCAGTTCTCTCGTGGAAACCGTCAGCCCGTAATCCTTCTTTTTGTGGGACATCTTAAGATCGCCCTCAAGCGATTTGATCTGAATAAAATCCGGATTCATGGGACAGCCTCCTTCGCTATTCTGCTGATCGCTATTCTATCAGAATACCACAATCCGGCGGACTTGTTAACGGAAGCTTATCAATCGTTATCCGGCCTGAAATTGAATCAGACAGACGGTGCCCTTATTCGGATTGCTGGAATAGGAAATTTTGCCGTTCATCGACTTTATGATGCTCATGACAACGACGAGGCCCAGGCCGGTTCCATCCGCTTTGGTCGTATAGAACGGCATTCCTAACGAATTGATTTGCGTTTTGCTCATGCCGACCCCGGTATCGGATATCCAAACATGAATGGTAGATTCGGTTAGGTGCGTATGTACGGTAAGCGTTCCGCCGTCAGGCATGGATTCGATCGCATTTTTGATCAAATTCATCAGGCACTGGCGCAATTTTTTCGATTCTCCCCATACGTAGAGAGGGGATTCGCTGCTATGCGAGATGTCGACCGTTATTTGATTGGAAACAGCGATCGGATTCATAAATCGGAGCATCGAAGCAAGCTCTTCCTTGATATTCAGCTTTTCCTGCTGACTGCTGTTCGGCTTCGCATAATGCAAATAGTCGCTAATAATCGCATTGGCCTGATCGATGCCGGATAAAGCGAGCGAAATGAAGCGTTTGCGCTCTTCCTCGGAAAATTCCTTCTGTTCCATCATTTGCAAAAAGCCGCGGGTCGTCGTCAGCGGATTGCGGATTTCATGGGAAACCGAAGCGGCCATTTGTCCGATCATGCGGTCTTTTTCGAGATGCAGCAATTTCTCTTTATTGATCTCCTGCTTTTTGACGTGGAAAAAAAGAAAGGTCACGAACCAGCTCGAAACGAAGGACAGCGATACCGCGTAAGCGGCATACACGTAGTTTTGGTCAAGCAGTGCGGGGCCTGCCGCCAAATAAAGCGCCAAGTAACCGAACATCAGGACGGATACGAATATAAATTTGGCTTTGAAGCTGTCGGCGACCATCTTCCGCTTCAAATAGAGGCCCGCCGCGAGCATGAAGGTGCTGCCGAGCAGTACGGGAAGCAGTTCATTTTGCAAAATGACCAGATTGCCGAAGTTGAATGCGATCCACGTAAAAATGCCGGGTACGGATCCCTCGAAGAGGATCGCTAGCGTAAGTGAGACGGGAATCAGATGCAAAGTATAGACAATCGGCTCTATATCTTCATAGCCCAAATAGAAATAGGTGAGCACGAAGAGGATGAGGACGAAAAGAATTTTACGCTTTTGTTCTTTGTATACATATATAGGAGTAAGAACCAAGTAGATCAACAGCGCACTCATCATGTATAAAAGACCATGAAGTTCATGGGTGATGACGGAATGGAGCAATACGAACCGTCCTTTCTAAACGTACGACAGAATATGGTTTTTTTCTACATTATCTCACAAATTACGAGTACTTCAAATAGGTTGGATACGTTTCAAATGATAAAGATTTAACAAAGTGATGTGAGACATTTTCAGCGCATCGCTGTATAATAAGAGAAAGCGTTTTCAAATGATGAGCTGCGATAGAACGGAGAGCGATAAGGATGAGGGCTTGCCCGCATGTTTGTGGAGTTGTCTTTGATCCGCTTGACGAAGGATATGTCGATGTTTGCGAACAGTGTATGGACGGTTGTGCGGAGGAAAGTCCGAATGAAGCGGATGAAAAACAGGAGAGCTTTTATATGGGCTCGTGCGGATTGATTATGGATTACTTGTTATAATCCTAGTCATTGTAAAAAACTGTTGCTTACGGGAAATTTATTGTTACAATGAAAGTAGATTAACAATTCATAAAATTCAATCGCAGCACATTTTTGAAAGGAGACATGGAATGGTAACTTTACCCAAAGTGAACGATCTCGGCTTTTTCGAGATTAGGCTGGAATCCATTGGCGGACTCGGTGCGAACTTGGCCGGTAAAATGCTCGCAGAAGCAGGAGTAGTAGGGGTAGGGCTTAACGGTGTCAGCTTTTCTTCATACGGTTCGGAGAAGAAGGGTTCAGCCGTAAAGGCACACATCCGTTTTTGCGATATGAATACGAATATTCGCGATACGTCTCCGGTCGAACGACCGCATGTAGTCGGTGTTTTTCATGAAGCTCTTTCAAAAACTGTAAACGTTATCAGCGGAATTTATGAAGACAGCACGGTTTTGGTAAATTCGACAAAAACGCCAGATGAGCTCAAGGAAAAGATGAAGCTCAGAGGCGGCACCATTGCGGTTATCGATGCGATCGGCATCGCGCTGGAGGAGAAGAACAGAGTCAACATGGCGATGCTTGGCGCCTTGTTCCGCCTCTGCGACTTTCTGGACCCGGAAGTGATGCGCGGCGTCATCCGCAAATCGCTGGAGAAAAAGTATCCGCAGGCGGTAGCTCCGGCCATCCGCACTTTTGACCGCGGCTACGACGAAGTGCAATTCCAAACGTACGCGCTGCCCGAAGGGGAGACGATGCCCGACTTTGTGCGCTTCGATACGCCTGTTCTCGGATATGCGACGCAGCCGATCGGCGGCGTGATTACGAATCCGGGCAACAGCATTCTGAAAGATCTCAGCATTTCCCGGGCGGGGATGATGCCGCATTTTCACGAAGACAAGTGCATACACTGCGCTTCTTGCGACAACGTATGTCCGGACTTCTGCTTCGTATGGGATGAGCTTCCGGATAAAAAGGGCCGTCCGCAAATGTTTTTGCAGGGCATCGACTATCAATACTGCAAGGGCTGCCTGAAATGTGTACAGGCTTGTCCGACCGAAGCGCTGTCCAGCGAAAGAGAAGAGGACGGCTACGCGGATTCGCACCGGATGCCGCACCGGTTCAATTTGGCCGCAGGCGTCTAGCCGCGCACGGCATAACATCCGCTATAGGATCATTCATGGGAGAAGGGTGGATACAAACGTATGGCCATTGATATCAAAAAGGAATTGGGGCAAGCCAAAATCGAGCAGCGGATTGTGTACGAATCCGGCAACGAGATGGCCGCATATGCCGCTCATCAAATTAATTATCATATCATGGGATATTTTCCGATATCTCCGTCCACGGAAGTAGCCCAATTTCTCGATTTGATGAAAACGAACGGCCAGCATGACATCGTGCTCATTCCGGCTGACGGCGAACATGGCTCGGCGGGCGTATGTTACGGCGCTTCGACCGCCGGCGGCCGCGTATTCAACGCGACAAGCGCCAACGGCTATTTGTACATGCTGGAGCAGATGCCGGTTCAGTCCGGCACCCGGTTTCCGATGGTGATGAATCTGGTATGCCGCTCGGTATCCGGCCCTCTGGATATTCACGGCGACCATTCCGATCTGTATTATGCGCTCAATACCGGCTGGCCGATCCTGATGTGCCGCGATCCGCAGGCCGTATACGATATGAATATTATGGCTTTGAAGCTGGCCGAAGACCCTGCGGTGCGCCTGCCTGTGCTCGTCGCGTCCGACGGCTACTTCACCTCGCACCAAAAACGAAGAGTGCAGACGTTCGCCAACCGTGAGGATGTGCATGCTTTCATCGGCGAGCAACCGCAAGGATTCCCGAATACGCTGGACCGCAACAATCCGATAACCGTAGGCCCGTATATGAACGAGCCGGACTATATTAACAACTGCTATCAGCAGTCGGTCGCCATGTACAACGCGGAGGAAGTGTTCGACCGGATCCGCCGGGAATACGCGGACTTGACAGGGCGCGATTATCCGATTCTCGATCTGTACCGGATGGACGATGCGGAAGTCGCCGTGTTTTTGATGAACTCCTCGTCGGAGATCATCAAGGACGTAGTCGACCAGCTGCGCGAGAAGGGCATTAAAGCCGGTTCGATTGCGCCGAACATGATCCGGCCTTTCCCGGCGAAGCAAATTGCCGAAGCTTTGCAGCATGTCAAAGCGGTCACGGTCGGCGACCGCGCCGATTCTTACGGCGGGCATGGCGGCAATATGGTCAACGAGATCAAAGCCGCGCTGTTCACGCACAGAAATCACGATACGCTTGTGATTAGCCGTGTCTACGGCTTGGGCGGCAAAGATTTTTACTCGGAAGACGGCCACAACCTGTTCCAATTTGCGATCGACGCGATGAACAAAGGGTACGTGGAAGTACCTTTCGATTATTACGGCCATACGGCGGGAGATCCGGCGAAGGCGCCGAAGCGCGTGCTGACGCCAATGAAATATGAGGATCTCAAGACGGGCCTCATTACCGTCACTCCGGACGAAACTTCCGGCAAGCTGAACGTCCGCATTCCGCCGCTGCGCTCGCTGACGAAGAAGCCGAAGCGCATCGCTCCGGGGCACGGCGCTTGTCCGGGCTGCGGCATTTTCTCGGGCCTGGAGATGTTCTTCAAAGGCATCGAGGGCGATATCGTCGCACTGTTCCACACGGGCTGCGCGATGGTTGTCACGACCGGATATCCGTACTCCGCCCATAAGGCGACGTATATCCATAATTTGTTCCAGAACGGGGCGGCAACGCTTTCCGGCGTCGTCGAAATGTTCTGGGAGCGCAAGCGCCGCGGCGAGCTCGACGGGCTTGGGCTGCAGGACGATTTCACCTTCGTCATGATCACCGGCGACGGCGGCATGGACATCGGCATGGGGCCGGCCATCGGCGCTGCGCTGCGCAATCATAAAATGATTATCCTGGAATACGATAATGAAGGCTACATGAATACGGGCGCGCAGCTGTCGTACTCGACTCCGCTCGGTCACCGGACGTCGACGTCAAACGTCGGCAAGAAACAGGGCGGCAAAGTGTTCCACCACAAGGACACCGCGCAAATTATGGCGGCGACCCATATTCCTTACGTGTTCACAGGCTCGGAAGCATATCCGCAGGATTTGGTGAAAAAGGCGGCCAAAGCGCAGTGGTACGCCCAGCATGAAGGCATGGTGTACGGCAAAATTTTGATTGCCTGCCCGCTCAACTGGCTGTCCGAAGACCAGGAGGGCTCGAATATCGTCGGCGCTGCGGTAGATTCCTGCTTTTTCCCGCTGTATGAAGTGGAGCATGGCGTTACGACGCTCACGTACAACCCGGAAGACAAGGGAAAGAAAATTCCTTTGGCCGACTGGCTCAAAACGATGGGCAAAACGAAGCATATGACGAAGCCGGAGTACGCGGAATCGTTACAATCGTTCGAGCTCGAAGTGGAGCGCCGCTGGAACATGTTGAAAGCCAAGCACGACAATCCGTATTTGTAAATAACGAACAGGCACGGGCACTTTCCCCTCGCGGGACAGTGCCTTTGTTGCTGGCGGCGGGAAGGATGGAACAGGAATATGCCCTATGTGCTTCAGCACTCGGCAACGAAGCAAATCTATACATGCATGCTGGTCAATCATTATCAACTGGCGTATTATGGAGTTAAGTATTGGGCGGAAGCCAGGGAGGCGGAGGAAGAGGCCCGGCCTTTTTTGCAGGCCGCGGGGGTAGCGGAACCGGCCGAATGGGATGTGAGAGAGATGGACGAGAGGGAAATGAAGCTTTGCAACGTCAGGCTGAAAAATGATCCCACTTACGTGTTGTTCGAGAATGAAGCGGGCAAACCGGAAGCGCGAAAAGGGGACATTTCCTGACATTTCGGAGCCGGACCGGGGTTTTGCAAATAACGACGGTTCGATCTTGACGTTTTTGCCATATAATATAGATAAGAGGCGGTTGGGATATACCGCCTTTGCTTCATCCGAATCTTAAAGAGAAAGGAAGCGCCTTATCATTGGGACATCGGAGAACCGTGCAGCAGCAACTGGAGTTTCGGAATACGACCGAAAGTGGACTCACGATTGAGGACGTTCATGAGAGAATTCTTCGCTTTATGCGGCTCGAACCACTGGCAGCGTACAAGTTCATCATCGGCACCGATTGCCAGGTGCATGCAGGATGCACGAAATTTATTACCGGTGTCGTCATCCAGCGGATGGGGAAAGGCGCGTGGGCTTGCTACCGCCAAGTGTTGGTTCCTCGCGCTTTGACATCGGTCAAAGAAAAGCTGTCGACGGAGACGGCCTTGAGCGAAGAAATCGCATTATACTTTGATGAGACCAAACGGCGAGATATGGAAAATGTGATACTGCCGCATATTTATCAGGGCGCCTCGTTCGAGATGTACATTCATATCGACGCCGGCGAAGACGCAGCCAAGAACAAGACGGCCAAGTTCGTCGAAGAAATGGTTCGCAGAGTCGAGTCGGTAGGCATGGTGCCTGTCATTAAACCGGATTGCTATGTGGCTTCGTCGTACGCCAACCGGTTTTCCAAAAAGCCCGTTTCTTACCAAGCTACTTATCATGCCCATGAGGTGACAGATGGAAGTTTATAAGGTTTCAGCCGCGCGTTCGTTCTTTCTGGTCCTTCAGGATCCGGAGAACGAACGTTTTTTTGTTTTTCCATTGAAATGCCAATAAGGAATTATGTATGATAGATGGAAGTATCGTTTTATTTAGAACAAAAGAAGGAGGGGTGAAGCATGTCCCGAGTTTTCGTTATTGAAGCCGTTATGCTGGCCATTCACGGGCAATTGCTGCATCCTGGGCGCCCGGTTACATTTGTGATCCCTTATACCAGTATTCAAGAATTGTACGAAATACAGGAAACCAACGAACCGATTATGCAAAATAGCGAGGACGACGTTTTCGTGAAGCAAAAAATCGGCGAATTGCTTGCGTTTTTCGAGGAATCGTTCAATAAGAAGAAAATTGAAAGGGCTTTACTCGTACCCTGGAAAAAAAGCCCGCCGCTGCCGATCAATGAGAACGTCTCCCTGACTGTCGTTTATGCGATCGATAATGCCGAATACGGCGAGCAGTTCGATCCGATTGAGACGGAGCTTATTTTGACTGCGATTAAAGAGAGTGCTGCTCTCCTGACGGACCAGTTGGACATGTTGGAACGGATGGTTGAAGCCGGAGTTCCGGCGGAAGCTTTTGATGTGGAAGATTTTGAGTTTGCGGTTGAAGGAGATTTTCTGGTCTAGCCAGGCGAAGAGGAGTAAAAAGCAGCGTATGAATGCAATTGCGGAACAAAATTTGCAAGCATTGGCAGAGCGCTGGTTTCCCGGTCAGAAATGGTCGATGACTGCCTGCGAAGGCGGCATGAACAATACGACCCGATTTGTCGAAACCGGCGGAAACAAGTATGTGCTTCGTATCTATGAAACGCATCGGGATCGCGCCAAGATCGCCTATGAGCACGAGGTGCTGCTCGCTTTATCCGGGCTGAAGCTTCCTTTTCGAACGCCTGTTCCGGTTAGTCTGCCGTCAGGCGGGACGATAGCCGAGACGAATGGCGCTTCCGGGAAGCTTGCGGCTCTGTTCAGCTATACGGAGGGAACGAATCCGTACGGGATGAGCCCTGCGCAGATCGGGCGGGTCGGGGAAGCCGTCGGACAGCTTTCCAACGCGCTGCAGCGCCTGAACATCGCCTCCGCGCCGGTGTACAGGCCTTATTACGAAATTGAGGACATCCATCCGCGCTGTACGCCGGAAGCGATTTCGCAATTTTGCCGGATGCCTCCGGATTTCTTTTTGCCGCTGCAGACGGCGCTTTTGTACATCGAGAAACGGTTCGAAGCTTTTTTTGAGCGGATCGCGGATTTGAAGCGGCTGCCGCACCAGCTCGTCCATGGCGACATCAACGGCTCGAATATGCTTGTAGATGCGGAGGGCCGTATCGCAGCGATACTCGATTTTGAATTTGTCACGCGGGATTTGCGGGTTATGGAACTGGCCGTTTGCCTATCGGATCTAATTGACCCGGCGATTCCCGAGGCCGAAATGTGGGGAAATATCGAAGCTTTGCTATCGGGCTACCGCCGCTATGCCGCTTTGGAGGAAGAAGAGGTTCAGGCGCTGCCTCTGCTGGTCGAGCTTCGCAGGCTGGATGTATTCGTGCATTTCCTCGGCCGGTTTCTGGACGGCGTCGATGGCCGTGAAGTATTGGCAGGGATCGTTCGGAGTACGTGGGAGAAAACGAAATGGCTGGAACAGCACGGCGCGCGAGTGACGGAAATTTGGAAAAAAAGTGTTTACTAACCTTCAGGTAACTTAGACACGTTTTTTTCAGTTCTTTTTTTGTTGCGGCCGTTAGCCTATACTAAAAAGGATTGAAGCCAAGGGAGGAAGGTAAGCTTATGAAATATCAAGCAAGCGCAACCAGGTACGCAGAGATGAAATATAATCGGACAGGCAGATCGGGACTCAAGCTTCCGGCGATTTCGCTGGGCCTGTGGCATAACTTCGGCGGCGTGGATACGCATGAGAACGGAAGGGCAATGCTGCTGCGTTCTTTTGATTTGGGCATCACGCATTTTGATTTGGCGAACAATTACGGACCGCCTCCGGGATCGGCCGAAGAAATGTTCGGCAAAGTGTTGAAAAGCGATTTGGCCGCTTACCGGGACGAGATGATCATCTCGACCAAAGCGGGCTATTACATGTGGGAAGGCCCCTATGGCGAGTGGGGTTCGAAAAAATATTTAATTTCCAGTCTGGATCAAAGCTTGAAACGGATGGGGCTGGAATATGTCGACATTTTTTATTCGCACAGACCTGACCCGAATACGCCTTTCGAAGAGACGATGGGAGCTCTGGATCAAATTGTCCGCCAAGGAAAAGCGCTGTACATAGGATTGTCCAGCTATACGGCCGAACAGACGGAACAGGCGGTCAAAATTTTGAAGGAGCTGGGCACGCCGCTGCTCATTCACCAGCCTTCCTACAGCATGATGAACCGCTGGATCGAAGACGGTTTGCAGGACGTTCTTGACGAGCACGGCGTGGGCAGCATCGCCTTTTGTCCGCTGGCACAAGGGCTGCTGACGAACAAGTATGTTACCGGCATCCCGACCGACTCCCGTGCCGGCGGCAGCAGTGTGTTCTTGAACGCGAAGGACATTACCGAAGACAAGCTGGTCAAAATAGGCAAGCTGAACGAGCTCGCCGGCAGCCGCGGTCAAAGCCTTGCGCAAATGGCGCTTGCCTGGGTGCTGAGAGGGGAACGCGTCACTTCGGCGCTGATTGGGGCCAGCCGTGTCTCACAAATCGAAGAAAATGTCGCGGCGCTGAAAAATCTCGAATTTTCCGCCGAAGAGCTCGCGCAAATTGAAGAAATCCTGAAGTAATCTTCAGGATTCCGCCCGTTTGTCGATGGCCTCGGCCATCGTTTTGTCGGTGAGATGCGCGTAGATCTGCGTCGTCTCCGGCGAAGCATGGCCGAGCTGCTCTTGGGTTTTGTACAGATCGTTGAGCAAATAATAATCGGTCGCGAACGAGTGCCGCAGCTTGTGCACGGACAAATACGGCTTGCCGAAGCGCTTGGCGTATTTGATGACCATCTCCTGAATGGCCCGTTTGGTCATTCGCTCGCCTTCTTTTTTGCCGTTGGCTATGGCAAGGAAGAGGGCTTTTTCTTTTTTCGCCGGCTTGTAGCGGGTTTGCCGGATCGTCAGGTAGTCCGTCAGCGCCTGAATCGCATTTTGGCGGAAGTAGACCGGCGTCTTGAAGGTATCGTCGTTTTTCCCTTTGCGGTAAACGTAAGTCAGCTTTTTTTTGAGATCGATGTCGTCGACATTCAGATTGAACACCTCGGAAACGCGCAGACCGGAGTTCAAAATTAACGTAATGATGCAGGCGTCGCGTACTTTATTTTGCTCATAGGAATAAAGAGCCTGCTTGTTGGTGGCGACATCGTACTCGTAACCGCTATGCACATAATCGATAAATTCGATAATTTCCTGCTCCTGCAGCAGCTTTCCCTCCAGCTTCGCCGCGGTATCTTTCGGCTTGTGCGAACGCTTGATCTCGATTTTGGCCATCACATTGCGCTTCAGAAGCGGGTAAAAATTGTCATCCTCGGCAATTTGGCTCAAATAATGAAACAGGGAGCGGAGGGCGGACAGCTTGCGGTTAATCGTCGTCTTCACGTTAGCCTGCTCCTTGCGCGTAGCGAGAAACATGCGGAAGTTATCGACGCTGTCCATATGAATTTTTTCCAGATCCTCGATCGGAATATGGGCGATGGAATCTGCCGTGGAGAGGCCTTCCGCAAGCAGCCAGGAGAAGAACGTCTCGTAATCTCTGACGTATTCCAGCAGCGACGAAGGCGAAAGATCGGGCAGCTTGTAATTAATGAATTTCTCCACATACCACGGCATAGTCGGCAGTTTTTTTTCCAGTTCGTTGCGGTCCTTGACTTTAATGATGTTCATAGCAATCACCTCAGGCGGGTTCTTGAAGTAAGTATAGCAGTGTGACTGAAAAAAAGGTAGACGAACTGTCACTTTGTCAGGACAAATCAACGCGAAAGAGCGGGAGCGGCAGCAAATGAATTCGCTTTCCATTGCTTGAAATTTTTGATATAGTATCGTTGTGTTTTATTAAAGTTGTTTAATAAGATGTGTTACAGGGTGGTGAACATAATGAATGGGCAGCCTGCAACCCCAAAAGATATGAAGCATTTCATTGTTCGCAGTTTGCGTACGGCACTGCTTGAGCTTGGAAGCGCAACGAAAGTTGAGCTGAGCGATAAACTGGGAATCAGCTTTCCGACGATTAGCAAATTCATTGCTCAATTGGAGAAGAGCGGGGAGCTTCTATTAGCCGGCATCGATGATTCCAGCGGCGGAAGAAGGGCCAAAAGATACGCTTACAACCCGGAGTATATGCTTGGTTTGGCACTATTTTTAGAAAAAACGGAAACGAACTACACGATTTTTAATTGCTTGGGCGAAGTGAAAGAACAAGGCAGCACATCGAGTGTCCTTATGGAAGATGTCTCAAGACTGGCGGAGCATATCGAACAAATAATTGTAAAATATCCGAATATCCGCTCGCTTGCAATCGGTGTCCCCGGTTCGGTCAATAATGGCCGCGTCATTTTTATCCCGACCTACAAGCAGTTTCACAATTTTGATTTGAAGGGATACTTTGAGGGGCGGTTCGCCATTCCTGTCGTCGTTGAGAACGATATGAACGCTGCGGTCCTTGGTTATTATAACAAAAGGAACCATGAAAACAATCCATCCCTGTTTTACTTATATTTCGGTCAAAACGGCCCTGGCGCCGGCATTTTAATCAACGGAGATGTGGTGAGGGGAAGCACGTTTTTCTCGGGGGAAGTTTCGTTCGTTCCTCAATACGATGACCGGAATTTTCAACAAGCTTTAAAAAAAGGCAATGAATCGCGGGACGCATCCTTGACAGAGGACGGCATCGATGCGGTCAGCCGGCTTGTAGCTGCGTGCACGGCTATTATAAACCCGCATGCGATTATTTTTTGTCATGACGAAGTGGACTCAACTCTCGTTAACCGGATCGCGGCAAGGAGCGCAGACTATATTCCGGCGGAACATCTGCCCAAGCTCACAACCAGCGACTGGAAGCAGGATTATTTGTACGGTCTGCAGTATCTCGGGCTTAAGCTCATGATTTCTGCGAAAAGCAGTTGAAACGAAGCGAAAAACGGGAGAAACGGATGTCGGGCCCTATGGAATTCACCTCATGGATAGAAATGGGGGCTCCATCGCGGCCCGATTCGAACATAGTCCTCCACATATAGTGGATGTTTTTCACGTTGTTTGTTTACATAATAATTGTTATGTAACTAATATGCCGCAATGAAAAAAAATGCTGGCTTTTAGGCAACGGATTTAGTACAATGCCTGATAAAGGAGATGATCAGATGAATTCTGGCGGCATATCGTTCCAAACTGTCCGGCGCAAGCAAATTGTCGATGACGTCGTTCAGCAGTTGGAAAAAAAAATCTCGCTCGGCGAGCTTCCCGTCGGAACTCAAATTCCGACAGAGCCGGAGCTGATGGCGCAGTTCGCCGTCGGACGTTCGACGATTCGCGAAGCGGTGCGCGTGCTGGCTCACGCCGGAATGCTGGAGAAGCGGCAGGGGCACGGCACGTTCGTCATCGGTACGGCCAGCACGCAGGAGCCGCTTGATATCCGGCTTCGCCGCGCCGAGGTGCTTGATGTATACGAGGTGAGATTCTCCCTCGAGTCCGAGATCGCCCGGCTTGCCGCGCGGCGCCGCGATGAGAAGGATCTGGCGCACATTCGCAGCCAGTTGGAGGAGCGGAATCGGGCGCTTGCGGCCGGAGAGCAGCAGAAGTACCTGGACGCGGACATCGCGTTTCATTTGGCGGTAGCCGCCGCTGCGAAAAATCCGGTCATGATGGATTTGTACCGGACGTTCAGCGAAGTGCTGCGCGTCGCTTTGGAGAAACTGCATGCCGATCCTGCGCATCAAGACGAATACACGGAGGAGCATGTGAAGCTGTACGAGGCGATTTGCGATCAGGATGAGCAGGCGGCTGTAACTTACACGCTGCGGCATTTGGAAGGAACAAAGAGAGCGTTGGAGCAAGTGCTCCCATAACTCTTTTTTTGTCGATTTAAACGTCAGATGATATTACGAATTTGGGAGAGTGGTATACCGCATGGAAAGTCAGACGATAAACAAACAGGCGAATACGATGGCGTTATCCATCTTGTTTGCCGTAAGTTTCGTACATTTGCTGAATGATTTGATTCAGTCGGTTATTCCTTCGATGTTTCCGCTGCTGCATGAAACGCTGAACCTTTCTTTTAGCCAAATCGGCTGGATCGGTTTTGCCTTGAATGTTACCGCGTCTTTGTTTCAGCCCATAATCGGTACATATACGGATGCCAAGCCGACGCCGTATATTTTGCCTGCAGGAGTGCTGTTCTCGCTGGTCGGCGTTGCCGGTCTGGCCTATGCCAACAGTTTTGCATTGGTGCTGCTGTTCGTCATTCTGATCGGCATCGGCTCGGCCGTGCTTCATCCGGAATCGTCGCGCGTGGCGCATTTGGCTTCAGGGACGCGCAAAGGACTGGCCCAATCGATTTTTCAGTTGGGGGGAAATACCGGACAAGCTATGGCGCCGGTGCTGACGGCATTCGTCTTTGTGCAATTCGGTCAAAAAAGCATCATCTGGTTCACGCTGTTTGCGGCCGTGGCGGTTATCGTGCAATTCCGGGTGGCCCGCTGGTACCGGCAAGATTTGAGTCAAAGGGAGCGGAAAAAGGCTGACCGCAGTCAAAGCCAAAGCGAGCTGAAGCTTGACAAAAAAATTGTCGGGTTGTCCGTTACGATTCTGATCATGCTGTTGTTCTCCAAATTTGTTTATTTGGCGAGTATGAACGGGTATTATTCTTTTTTCCTGATCGAAAAATTCGGCATTTCTATTAAACAGTCTCAGCTTTACTTATTTATCCTGCTCTTTGCGGGGATGGCGGGCACCTTTTTCGGCGGACCGCTCGCAGACCGTTTCGGCAAGCGCAATATGATCTGGTTCTCCATTCTCGGAACGGCGCCTTTTTCACTGCTTCTGCCTTATGTCAGTCCGGGGGTGGCCATTGTGCTGCTCATCTTCATCGGCTTGATTCTAATGTCCGGCTTCTCGGTCATTATCGTGTATGCGCAGCAGCTGCTTCCGGGGCGCGTCGGTATGGTAGCGGGGTTGTTCTTCGGCCTGGCGTTCGGCCTGGGCGGAATTGGATCTGCCGTGCTCGGCGCACTGGCGGATGCGACAAGCGTGGATTTCGTCATCAAATTGTGCGCATTTTTGCCGCTGTTAGGACTGCTGGCGATTTTGCTGCCGTCGGACCGCATCTTATCGGGAGAGTCGAGGAAAGAGGTGAGTGCTCATGGAGCAGGTGATCAGTATCAAGCAGGCGAGCTTTCGCAGAGGTGAGAGCGTCATTTTGAACGAGATTGACTGGGAAGTGGCAAAAGGCGAGCACTGGGCCATTCTGGGACTGAACGGTTCCGGGAAAACGACGCTGTTGAACATCATCACCGGCTATTTATGGCCGACTTCCGGGACGGTTTCCGTCCTGGAGAACGCTTTTGGCACGGTCGATTTGCGCGAGCTTCGCACTTCCATCGGCTGGGTAAGCTCATCGCTGCAGGAGAAGCTGTATGCCAACGATAAAACGGAGTATATTGTCGTCAGCGGCAAATATGCCACGATCGGCTTGTATGAGAAGCCGGATGAGGCCGATTGGCAGCGCGCCTATGCGCTGATGGAGCAGCTTCACTACTTGCACCTGGCGGGCCGCACGTACCAGTCGTGTTCCCAGGGGGAGAAGCAAAAGCTGCTCATCGCCCGGGCGCTTATGGCTTCTCCGAAGCTGCTCATTCTTGATGAGCCCTGCAACGGGCTCGATCTCTTTTCGCGGGAGCGGCTGCTTGAAGCCATCGAGCAGTTGGCCCGGGCCGAAGGGGCGCCTACGCTTTTGTATGTGACCCATCATACGGAGGAGATTTTGCCGATCTTTCGCCATGCACTGCTGCTGCGCCGGGGCGAAGTGTTCATGAAGGGCGAGATGAGGGAGCTGCTCACGAGCGGGCATTTAAGCCGGTTTTTCGAATCTCCGGTAGAGGCCGTGCTCAGGGACGAACGTATTTGGGTGCTTCCCGCTGCCAAATAAAGGGGGTAAATTCCAGCGCGCAAAAATGGAGGAATCGTACAAGGGATCGTAGAAAGAATAACATGCCGAATATAAAGATCAAGCACGAACTGATGGAGGAGTTGGCGTGGAGTTCCTTTTATCCGTATTGTTTTCCACATTTGAGACGATCACCATTTTTATGCTGTTTTTTACATTGTACCGTCATCGCTCTACGATGATGCAGCTTCTCCATATTGGGCTGTTTGGTATGGTTTTGGCCGTCATTTCTTATGTTTTGAGAGTGAAACTGGGCTTTTCGTTTTATGATACGGCTTTTCAAACGCTGCTGACGTTTCTGTTTATTCGCTTCATTTTTAAAATGAAGTGGATCAGCATCGGCATCGTTCTGCTATCCGGATTGTCGTTATACTTTTTGCTGCAAATTATAGTTGTGATCGCATTGCAAGGCTGCAATTTGTATAATTATGACGATGACCAAATGCCTACCAGTTCCGGCTCGCTGCTGCTTCAGGTCGTAACCGTCTTGGTAGGTTTGTCTCTCGCATGGATTTTGAAGAAGAAAAACCTGGGCTTCTCCTTTATCTCGTTTCATCCGTTTAACAGATACAAGAAGGTGAACAATGAAAATCAGCTGTCGCTATCCTTAATTATTACCGGCTGTGTGCTCGCCCTTTCCATCGCTTCGTTTTTCATCTCCTCCGGCATGCTCTTGTATGTGGCGCTGCCGTTAGTGATTATTTCATTTGTTCATTTAATAAGGCAATCGTATGCGATCGAGCTGAAAGATTTGGATTCATAAGCTGTTTGGAAACGAAGGGGCCCTGAACTGAAGGATCAGGGCTTTTTTTGACTCTTAAAATCCGCGAAAAGCGCCAATTTTCGATAATTTATGGCATTAATTAATATGATTAAATATTAATAATGTAAATATATTTAAAGGCGGGAGGCTAGTTCGTCATGAATATTTAAGTCTTGCAGGACCTAAACTGGGATAGAAGAGGCTATACGGCTGCGAACTGCGCAAGCTTGAGCGATAGATGACTTCATTATGGCATCGGGAAACTTTGGGAGCTTAGACATGCGAAATTGATTGCCAACGACAAAAGGGGTGCTGTACGATGGACGGGTATGTGCTTGATTTTGAGCGGATTGATAAGGGCAGCCTGCCGCTTGTGGGCGGCAAAGGCGCCAACCTGGGCGAAATGACGCGAGCGGGCTTCCCGGTTCCGGGCGGTTTTTGCGTCACAACCGGCGCTTATTGCGCATTTATCGGGCAAAGCGGTGAGATGCCGGAGTTTTTTAGAAGGCTGGCATCCGTTAAGGCGGACCGTCTGGATGAAATCGCCGGGCTCGGGCGGCAAATACGCGATCATTTGACAGCGCTTCCGATTCCGGAACCGGTCCGCATGGCGATTGCGGAAAGCTGGCGCCGGACAGGCGGGGACAAGGCATATGCCGTCCGTTCGAGCGCGACTGCGGAGGATTTGCCGACGGCTTCGTTCGCCGGGCAGCAGGATACGTATTTGAACGTGTGCGGCGAAGAACAGCTGCTTCAGGCCATTCGCAAATGCTGGGCGTCGCTGTTTACCGACAGGGCGATTTCGTATAGGGCGAAAAACGATTTCGACCACCGTTCCGTGCTGTTGTCGGTCGTCGTGCAGCAGATGGTATTTCCCGAAGTGTCGGGCATTATGTTCACCGCCGATCCGGTCAGCGGCCGCCGGGACACGATATCGATCGACGCGAGTTACGGGCTGGGGGAAGCGTTGGTATCCGGACTTGTATCGGCCGATTTGTACCAGGTGCGTTCGGGAGCATTGATTGGGAAAAAGATTGCCCGGAAAACAATCGCGATCTTCGCTTTGCCGGATGGAGGCACCGTAACGCAGGATTTGCCTGCGGACATGCAGGAGCAGCAGGCGCTCGACGACGGGCAGATCGTCCGGCTGGCCGCATTAGGCGAGAAAATCAAGCAGCACTACGGCACGGAGCAAGATATCGAGTGGTGTTATGAGGGCGGGCGTTTCTATATTGTGCAGAGCCGGCCGATTACGTCGCTGTATCCGCTGCCGCACGTTCCCACATCGCCGGGAGAGTCTCCGCATTTGCTGTTGTCGCTCGGTCACCAGCAAATGATGACCGATGCGATGAAGCCGATGGCATTGTCCGTATGGCGCACCATGTTTCCTTTCGGAAAGACATCGCTTTGCTCGGAAAGCGGGTTGATGTATACAGCGGGAGGAAGGCTGTACGCCGATATCACGAAGCTGTTTTTACTAAAACCGGCGCGCAAGCTGTTTCCGATTGTCCTGCGCATTGTGGATGAGCAAATGAGCAGCGGAGTCGCCCAGTTCATTGAGCGGGAAGGATTCATTCAACATTTGCCTCCCGAGCCCGGGCAAAAGAGAGCCGTGCTCGAATTTGCGGGTCCCATCGTGTTCAGGGCCATCCGAAACTTGTTTTTTGCCCGCCCTTCCGAAGCGGCAGAAAGACTGAACAAGAAGGTCGAAGCATTCGTGAAGATGAATGAGGAACATTTGTTTGGCGTTACAGGGCCTGAGCGGATCGTTCGCGTACAAGAGCAAATCGGGGATTTGCTTCGGCGTTTTTTTCGCGAACTGCTGCCGTATCCGCTCCCGGGCATAATTGCATTAAAAATGGTCCAAACGCTTGCGGAGAAATGGCTTGGCGATCATGACACAGTGCACGTGCTGAACAAATCGCTGCCCGGCAATGTCACGAGTGAAATGGGGCTGATGATCGGCGATTTGGCCGATATCGCAAGACAGCATCCGCAGGTTGCCGAACTGACCGGTCACGGCGACCCTCGCCGCTTCCGCGAGCAGCTGCAGTTCGTGCAAGGAGGAGAGGCGTTTGCGCGGGAATGGGACCGGTTCATGGACATATACGGCATGCGCTGTCCCGGCGAAATCGACATTACGCGCCCGCGATGGCGGGAAGACACGAGCACGCTGCTGCCGTCGATCGTTAGCCATATGCGCAGCGTAGCGCCGGGCGAGCATCGCGAAAAGTTCGCGCAAGGAGCGCGGGAAGCGGAAGCGGCTGCGCGCGATCTTGTTGAACGTCTCCGCGGCCAGCCTTTCGGCTGGTTGAAGGCAAAGCTGATGACCCGCCTGCTGCACGTGTTCCGGGGCATGATGGGGCTTCGCGAGCATCCCAAATATTTGCTGATGCAAGTATTCGGCATCATCCGTAAAGCGCTGAAGGAAGAAGCGCGCCTGCTCACAGGCGCCGGAGTGCTGCGCGACGAGGACGACGTATTTTTCTTGACGCTCGACGAATTGCTTGCGCTGAGCGAAGGGAAGCCGCTGGACGACTTGGAGCGGCTGCTGGAAAGACGAAAACGCGACTACGAGCGTTTTCGCACGCTGACACCGCCGCGTCTTATGTCCAGCGAAGGAGAAATCATTACCGGGCAGCGCAAACAGCAAGCCGCTCCGGAAGGCGCACTTCTCGGTACGCCCGTGTCCGCCGGAGTCGTCGAAGGCATTGCCCGCGTCGTGCTGCGTCCGGAAGAGGCCAAATTGAACAAAGGCGAAATTCTGATCGCGCCTTTTACCGATCCGGGCTGGACGCCGCTATTCCATTCGGCTGTCGGTTTGGTCATGGAGGTCGGGGGGCTGATGACCCATGGCGCCGTCGTCGCCCGCGAATACGGGCTGCCGGCAGTCGTCGGCATCGACGGCGCAACCGGGAAGATCAAGAGCGGCGATCGGATCCGGCTGGACGGAACCCGCGGATATGTGCTAATCCTGGCCCGGTCGGACACAGACGGAACGAATAGATAGGAATGGCAATAGCGTCGTCAAGGCCGCTTTGGGGCAACAGGCTCCAGCGCGGCCTTTTATTTTGCAGTTGGACGTCTTACTGGAGGGCTTGCCCTTTTTTCTTGCATAGGCCGGTTGACAAATTCCGATCCCCGGGTTTTATATGGATGTAACAAATCATCACGCAAACAGAGGGGGGACTTGCTCATTTTCTACTCGCTCAAAAGCCGGTTGATCGTTATTTTCATCGTTTTGCTGCTCGTTTCGTTGGGGACGATGTCGTATTTGTTTTTTACGGAATCCCGTTCGACCATCCGCTCGTATATTGAGTCGTCCGCGTTCGAAAAAATGGACGAATACGGGTCGTTCGTCAGCATGGCACTCGCGCAAATATACGATGTTTCTTCGATTGTGTTCAATAGCAGCACGACGAAAAATTGGGACACTGCGCTGTCCGACCCCGCTTTGCCTGACGGCGAGAAAATGCTGGCGAACATTCATTTAAGCCAGTTTTTGACGCAGACGGTGAACAATTATTCGATTGTGTCGTCGATCACGTTGTACCGGCAGGAGGGAATGTGGGTTTCGGAAGATAACCAGATCATGAACGAGGCTGCTTTCAAGAGCGATCCATGGTATAACCGGTTCAAAGCGGAGGGAATCCAATGGGTGTCCGCTCACCAGGACCCGATTGAGGTCAGACGGGCGAAGTCTTTTGACGTAGTGAGTTTGCTGCTGCCCATCGGCACGTTCGAGCCGTCCCAATCCAAAAGCATGATGAAGATCAACGTCAAATCCGATTTTTTTCTGGAGCCGTTGAGCCGGATTCATCTTGGAGAAAAGGGCACGATTTTCCTGCTGGACCGCCAAGGAAACCCGATTTTGGGCCAGGGGGAATTTGCCGCATACCCGGAAGCTGTGAAGCAGATTGAGGCGATATCCGGCAGCCGTCTCCAGAACGGCGCGATCTCCCTGGATAATGGGCATGGCGGAACGAACATTGTAGTCTATAAAAAGCTGAAGCTGAACGATTGGCTGCTCGTCGGCATCGTGCCTGAAGCGGACTTATACGGCAAGCTGTACAAGCTTCGGACGAGCATCCTCATATTTGCCTCGCTGCTGCTTGCCGCCGCAATTGCCGCTGCGATATGGCTTTCGCACGGGATTTCCAAACCGCTCTCGCGCCTGGCGTCCGCGATGCGTTTTGTGCAGATGGGCGATTTTCAGGGCGCAGAGAATCGGATCCCCGGGGAAGCAAAAGTCCGCAACGAAGTCGGCTATGTGACGACGACGTTCAGGAACATGCTGATACGGCTGCGGCATCATATCAAGACGGAGTTCGAACTGAAGCTGCTGCGGCAGCAAGCGGAATACAAAGCGCTGCTTATGCAAATTAATCCTCATTTTCTGTTTAACACGTTGGAATTGCTGAGCAGCCTGGCTATGCAGCATCGCACGCAGGATACGGTGAGAGTCATCGAATCGCTGGGAAAAATGATGCGCTTCTCGTTGAAAATCAGCGACGATCTCATCCCGTTGGAAGAGGAGTTGACCTATGTCCGCCATTATGTATCCATTTTGCAAGTGCGCTTTGCCGACCGGCTTCATATTCGGATTGAGCAGGACGAACCGGCGGGACCGTGCGTCATCCCCAAATTCATTTTGCAGCCTTTAATCGAAAATGCGGTGAAATACAGCTTTGCGGAGCAGGCGGCAGCGAACGTCGTCGTCCGGGTAAGGCGGGATCGCGACCGGCTCCTTCTTGCCGTTGCGGATAACGGCCCCGGAATCGCTGCGGAATTGGCGCAGCAGCTGCGGGCGGAATCGTCGGCTTCGCAATTCGAGCACGTTTTGAACAGCCGGTCGCAGCAGATCGGACTGCGCAATGTGCTGGCCAGATGCCAGCTGTACTATGGGGCGCTGTTTGCTTTTGAAATCGGTTCGGCGCCGCAGCAAGGAACCTGCATAACGATCATGCTGCCGATGCAAGGAGGAAAGACAGATGTATAGTGTGCTCATCGTCGATGACGAACCCGAAATAC
The DNA here is from genome assembly GCF_059820445.1 of Paenibacillus sp. sgz302190. NCBI lineage: Bacteria > Bacillati > Bacillota > Bacilli > Caryophanales > Paenibacillaceae > Paenibacillus > Paenibacillus sp. sgz302190. Next base: position 651,287 of record NZ_JBZYAO010000001.1, on the reverse strand, counting down.
GGCAAGGATTGCGGCTCAAGGTCGATTGGGCGAGCTTGGGGCTGCGCATCGCGGGCGAGGCGGGGAATGGGGAGGAAGCCATAGACTCTCTGGCTGATCATCCGGTTGATATCGTCATTACCGATATGAATATGCCGGTGATGAATGGCGTCTCGTTTTTGGAAGCTTGCCATGAACGCTATCCCGCGCTGCGGCTCATTGTCATTACGGGCTATGAAGATTTTCAATATGCCAAGGCGGCTGTCCGCAATCACGTGAGGGACTATTTGCTAAAGCCCGTCGCACAGGGCGAGCTGAAGGAGGCGCTGCTCAAGGTAGTCCGCGAGCTTGACGAGCAGCGCAGTGAGCGCGATCAGCAAGCCGTGATGCAATGGCGGCTATCGCAGTATTACAAAGAAATGAAAGAACATTTTATCGTGCATTTGGTCAAAGAAGAGTGGGAGCGGGAAGCGGCGGTCAAGGAAAGGGCGAAGATGTTTCAACTGGACGACTGGGGGGAGCGGCAAGTCCGGTTCCTTACGACCGGTTTGCCGGAACGCGCGGATGATGCCGGGCAGCCTGCGCGCACGCCGGACAAGCTGCGGCTTCCCTTTGAAATGGTATGCCGGGAAGTGGCGGAAACTTCGCAGCATCCGTGTCAAGTATTCCGCGACGGGAATTATGCGGGTTTGATGCATGTTATCGTCGTGATGTCCGAGACGGATCTGGATATGTTCGTCGAAGCTCTCAGCAGCGCTGTGAGCGAACATTTGGGCTTCCGGCCGGAGATCGCCGCCGGCAAGCCGGTCACAGGCTTAAGACAGTGGAAGGCCGGTTACTTGTCTTCGCTGTTGGCATGGAATTTGAAAGGCGATAAAGAGCCGCAAGCCATGCATATGCCACCTGCGACGGAGGCCGCCCTTTCGGAAGAAACGGCGAAGGTTATGCGGCTTTACCTGGCCAGAGGCGAGCTTGCCGCTTTTGAGCAGGCCGCGGCCAAAGAGCTGAATGAAGCTTTCGCCGCTTCGCAAGCGAAATTCGTGAAACTCATTTTCCAGCTGTATCTTATGCTGGATGCTGCGGCATATTCTGCCGGTATCGCCCTAGACAGCGGAGAGCAGCTGTGGATTCGCCCCGAGCAAGTATGGGGGCTCGATACCCCGGCTAAAGCGCAGCTGTTTCTCAATAAGCTGGCGCATAAAATCGTGCGCGGCCCGGAAACTGGTCCCGGCCAGTCGGAGCAATCCATCATCCAGGCCGCCAAGCAGTTCATTGAGGACAACTATATGTACGATATCAATTTGAACATGCTGGCCGAACGCTTTAATTACAATTCATCGTATTTTTCCGAAATGTTCAAGTCCAAGGCCGGGAAGACGTTCATCCGGTATGTGACCGATGTCCGCATGGCCAAAGCCGTGCAACTGCTGGATGAAACAATGCTCAACTTATGGGACATCGCGGAACTGGCCGGCTTTTCGAATGCCAGTTACTTCAGTTCGAAATTTAAGCGGTTGTACGGAATGCCGCCTTCCGACTATCGTCTGCGCAAACAATCTGAAAAATTTAATAATCAAGAGCCGAAAAAATAACATTCAAAGCAGCGCTGCGAATCCTTATGATGGTGGTACAAACGATGAATCTTCATCGAAACGATCACGAAAGGAGGAGGGCGCTCTTTTGACATCATTAGGCAAAACGGCTCTTTCACGGCAAAATCGCACAGCTTATTTGTTTTTGCTGCCATGGCTGGCCGGTTTTTTCTGCTTGACGCTGGGGCCCATGCTGGGCTCCTTGTATCTCTCCATGACGAAATTCAATTTATTGAATGCGCCCAAATGGCTGGGGCTGGACAATTATGCGCAAATTTTTAAGGAAGACGATTCCTTTTATCACTCAATGGGAGTTACTTTCCAGTACGCATTATTGTCCGTCCCGCTCAAACTTGTTTTCGCGCTGGGGGTAGCTTTGGCGCTGAACAAAGGGATTCGTGCGCTTGGCGTTTACCGGACCGTTTATTACATCCCGTCCTTGCTTGGCGGCAGCGTTGCCATTGCCGTCGTATGGAGGAAAATATTCGACGGCGACGGTCTGTTCAATCAATTGCTGAGCCGTTTCGGCATTCAGGGACCGGCCTGGGCGGCGCATCCGGACTACATCATGTCGACGATCATTGCGTTGTCGGTCTGGCAGTTCGGGTCGGCGATGGTCATTTTTCTGGCCGGGCTGAAGCAGGTGCCTGCCGATCTGTATGAAGCGTCGCAGGTGGACGGTGCGGGCAAAGTGCGGCAGTTTTTTCAAATTACGCTTCCGCTGTTGTCTCCGGTCATTTTTTTCAACCTGGTGATGAGCATTATCAATTCGTTTCAAGTGTTCACACCCGGTTATATCATCGGAGACGGTCGCGGGGGGCCTCTGAATTCGACTTTATTTTACACCTTGTATTTGTATCTGAAAGGGTTTTCTTTTTTCGATATGGGCTACGCCTCGGCGCTTGCCTGGATTATGCTCGTCGTGATCGGTGCGCTGACAGCCGTCGTGTTCGTTACGTCGAAGTATTGGGTTTTTTATGGCGACGGCAAGGATGAGAGGGGATAGCCGGATGATTGTACATACGAACTACGCCAAACTGTTGAAGCATCTGCTGATTATCTCCTTCGGCCTGCTCATGCTTTATCCCGTCTTATGGCTGCTCAGCAGTTCCTTTAAGCCGAATCAGTTGATTTTCTCGGATACGAGCCTGTGGCCCAAACAAATGACGATCGTCAATTACGCGAACGGATGGAGGGGGCTGCAGGGCACGACCTTTGCCCGGTTTTTTCTGAATTCCGCGCAAATTTCGGTGCTTTCCGTCCTGGGTAACATCGTCACGTGCTCGTTTGCCGCCTATGCGTTTTCGCGCCTCCATTTCAGATTGAAAAAGCTTTGGTTCAGCCTTATGCTGGTGACGATCATGCTTCCGTACCACGTAACGCTCGTTCCGCAGTACATCATTTACAACAAGTTCGAATGGATCAACACGTATTTGCCGCTCATCGTTCCCAAATGGCTGGCGCACGACTCGTTCTTCATTTTGCTCATGGTTCAGTTCATCCGGGGAATTCCGAAGGAATTGGACGAAAGCGCGACGATCGACGGCTGCGGGCACGGCCAAATTTATTTTCGCATCATCATGCCGCTGCTTGTTCCGGCTTTAATTACGACGGCCATCTTTACGTTCATTTGGACGTGGGACGATTTTTTCTCGCAGATGATTTATCTCAATAACATTAAACTGTTTACGGTCCAGCTCGGGATTCGCTCTTTATTCGATCCGTCCGGCGAGTCCGATTGGGGGGCGCTGCTCGCCATGTCCGTGCTGTCGCTCGTGCCGATCATGACGATTTTCTTTACTTGCCAGAAGTACTTTCTGGAGGGCATTGCAACTACAGGACTGAAATAGTCCGCAAAAAGTACCGGGTCAACCGACGATTTGCAGCTATTTTGTAAGCGATTACCATAACGAACTTAGGGGGAGACTTTCTATGAAAAAAGGTTTGGCATTGACAACGATGGCCATGTTGATGGCCGTTACGGCCGCTTGCTCATCCGGCACCGGAACTGGGAGCGGGGGCACCGGAAGCGCTCCAAGCACAGCCAAAGAACCGTCCAAAGCGGAACAGGTTGAGCTGAGAATGATGTGGTGGGGGGACCAGAAGCGGGCGGACCGCACCAACGAAGCGCTGCGCAAATTCGAGGAGAAATATCCGAATATTAAAGTTGTCGGCGAATTCGCGCCCAGCTCCGGTTATTTCGACAAACTGAACACGCAGTTGGCTTCCGGTACGGCGCCCGACGTGTTTTTCCTGGGAGGCAATGTCGTCGATTACGCGAATAAAAACGTCCTGCTCGAACTGGACCCGTATGTCGGCAAAGAGCTTGATTTAACCGATATGGACAAATCGATGATTCAATACGGCACGCTCAAAGGAAAGCTGCTTCACATCTCCGCCGGAGCGAATGCGCGCGGCATCGTCGTCAATACGGAACTGTTCAAGAAAGCGGGCATTCCCGTTCCGCAGGATGGCTGGTCCTGGGATGATTACGGCCGCATCAGCAAGGAAATAACGGATAAGCTGGGCAAAGATATATACGGTACGTACAATTTTACGGTTGACGGCATGGACATTTACCTGAAGCAAAGGGGCAAGCAGCTTTACGATATGGAGAACGCCAAACTCGGCTTCGAGCAAAAAGATGCGGAAGAATGGTTCGCCTTATGGGAAAACATGACGAAAGCGGGTGGCGTCGTACCGCCGGCCGTGCAGGTATCGAACCCGCCGTCGGACACGAGCAAATCGCTCGTTGTAACAGGCAAAGTGGCCATGAGCCTGCTCGCTTCCAACCAGTTGGGCGCTCATCAAAATTTGACGCAGGACAAACTGACGCTCGTGCAACTGCCCCGCGGGCCGAAAGGAACCGGCGTAGTGTTCGAATCGAGCCAAGGGCTGTCCGGCTACGCGAAAACGAAGCATCCGAAGGAAGCCGCCATGCTGATGAACTATTGGATCAATGATCCCGATGCGGCGAAAATTCTCGGCAACGACCGCGGCATTCCCGTCACTTCCAAAATGCGGGATCTTCTGAAAAAAGACGCCAACCCGGTGGAGCAAATCATCTACGATTACACGAACCGCGTTTCGGCGGCGACGAACAAAGAGCCGTTTGCCATCAGTTACAATCCTCCGGGCTTTACGGAATATACGAAACTGATCGAAACAACCGTGCAGGAAATCGGATTCGGCAAAAAAGACGTGAAAAAGGGCGTTGAAGATTTTTACGCCGGGGCGACTAAAATTTTCAACAATAATAAATGACAATAAGCCGCAACGGCAATACGACACACGGCTGGAGGACAAATGGATGAGAGAAGCAATGCTGCGCAAGCTGCGCGAGGTTCGAACGGAGGAGCGAATTGGTGCTTTGAAAAAGCCGTCCGACGGTCCGGTTCTCGCCGAATGGCTGCACTCGGGAGTGAAATTTGCAGCTTCTTCCGTAAAATTGGAAGACGTCTATTACGAAGCGCTGCGCAAACTGCTCGATTGCATAGTGCCGACAGGCGGCGAAAAGCCCGTTTTGCACGAAGGGGGCATTTATTCGGGCTGCTGGCTGGAAAGCACAGGGACGATCAACGCCGAGCTGCTGTCGCGTTTCATACCGTCGGTATCCCGGTCAACCTATGAATTGTTCGCCGATTATCAGCGCGAGGACGGTTTAATGCCTTATAAGCTGACGGCGAATGGGCCGTCCTACAGGCAAATTCAGCTCGTAACGCCGCTGGCCAGAAGCGTATGGAACCATTACCGGTTGCATGGCCGGGACCGGCCGTTTTTGCGAAAAATGTACAAAGCGATGCAGCGTTATGACGAGTGGCTGTCTACTTATCGCAATACGCGCGGAACGAACGGGGTGGAGGCGTTTTGTACGTTTGATACGGGCCATGACTTGTCGCCGCGCTTTTGGCACGTGCCGGACACTCCGCATGACAACGATGCAAGGTTGTGCAACCCGGATTCTCCTATCCTGCCTTTCGTGGCGCCTGATTTAACGGCCCATGTATACTGCCAGCGGCTTTATTTGGCGCGGATGGCGGAAGAGCTGGGGGAGAGCGGCGAGATCTGGCGGGAAAAGGCCGAACAAAGCCTGGACAGCTTGTTCCGGTATTGCTTCGATGAGGCGGACGGCTTCTTTTATGATCTCGATAAGAACGATAACCTGGTGCGCGTGCAATCCGACGTCCTTCTGCGGGTGCTTGCTTGCGAAGTGGGGGACCGGGCGTTCTTTGATCAGGCTCTGCGCCGCTATTTGTTGAATACGCGGAAATTTTTTGCCAAATATCCGTTTACGTCCATTGCGATGGACGACCCGCGGTTTGACCCTTTTTCCAGTTACAACAGCTGGGGAGGCCCGTCCAACTTCCTCAGCCTGATCCGCGCACCGCACGCTTTTGAGCATCATGGCCGTTTTGTGGAGTTGACCTATGTGATATATCCGCTTATGGCCGCTTTTCATAAAATGACGCGGTTTGCCCAAGCGGTAAGCCCGTGGACCGGCGAGGAAGGGTTTACGGAAGCGTATTCGCCCGCCATTCTGTGTATGCTTGACTACGTGGAGCGGCTGAGCGGAATTATGCCCAGACCGGAAGACGAGCTTTGGTTTACCGGGCTGCTGCCTTACGCGGTCGATCACGGTGAGGAGATTGCGAACGGGACCGCTTACAGCCGTATCGTGGGTGGAGCCGTATTTGAACTGGTCAACACGCGCGAACAAAGTACGGTTTATCGAAACGGCGAGCTGATTTTGGAGTTTCCGAACGGCTTGAGAGCGGTAACGGACCGGCAAGGAACGTTAAAATCGCTGATCGGCATGAGCGTGCGGACGGTGGAAGGAACTGTCGTTTACGAAGGCTGCGAGCGGCATGTAACGGTAAAAGGAAATGAGATCGCCGATATCGGCAACGGTCTTGAAATAAACAAACGCGCCGTTTACCCGGGCATTATCGCACCCTCATATGGCTAGGAGGACGGAAGGCTCACCGTATTATTGAGGACGCCGGGGCTGTCCCTTCAGCAGTGTTCGATGTTGGCGGGCAAGCCCTTTTTGCATTCGGGAGTCGGCCGGATGTACTAGGGCAAAAGCAACTATGACATTTGTTTCGTTCATGGTAGGATGAATACGCAGAGAAACGGAATCAGGCGTAGCCATGCATCCAAATCAGCGTGGAGGTACCGGACTATGAATATTAACCATCAAATTGTTCCGCTGCTGCAGCTGAAGGACAAGCTGCCAAGCGACAGCTGGAATTTTGCCCGGATCGAGCGGGGTAGGGAAGGGTTGGAAAACGAGATCGCCGTTTATTTTTCGGGGGATACCCGTCTGGAGAGCTTGAATCTGGACGAGCCGTTCGGCGACGAACGGATAGGACTCATCCTGATAGACGGCAATCTTATCGTAGACAGTTACATTTACAACGAAAATACGGACGGCGCTGCCGGACTGATCGTGAACGGGCAGCTTTCCGCACGGAACATGCTTGTGGGCGGTCAAGAAATTTATGTGAGCGGCAGCCTGACGGTGCAGGAGCTGTTCTGGGGAGACTACAATCACGGCGATCTTACCGTAAAAGGAGACGTGAGCGCCGCAGTCTTTGCCGAAACGGACGAGTATCACGTGAACATCGCGGGATCGCTGAATTATACGCAGCATATAACACAATGGGATAGTCGCGGGGATTGGCAGGACCTGGATAGTGAAATGCTGGAGAGGTGGCTGGCCGAGGAGCTGTATGACGAGGATGACGGCGAATGCATGCTGATCCGCAGCAGCGAAGTGCTGCAACTGCTGGAAGCCGGGAAGCCGCTGCTGAAAAAACAAACCGGCGAACCTCCGCTTCAGCCCGAGTCTTATTTGCAGAAGCTGCGAGCGGCAGTTACCGTGCAAGCGATCGAAGAGATTTTGGCTTTCCCGATCGTTCATGAGAAGTATTACGACTATTACGATTTGGACAAGGGCGGTTATTGGCACGGGAATCTGTTTTTCGGCTTCCGCCTGCCGGAACAAGGCCGAACGGCCCGGCTCGTTGTAGGGGAAGAGTTCGCGGGCGCAAACGATGAGGAAGATTTCCGCTTTTTCCATTACGATATCGCCGTGAACGAACAGGGAGAAAAAATGGTCGGCCTATACTCCCAGGAAGGCAACGGATATGAAAAGCCGCTGAAGCCGCTATCTACCGATGATTTGAATGAGCTGAAAAAGGCTTTGCGCTATTTCGAGCGCCTCGTCGCGAGGGTTCGGTACGATAACAAAGGGTACGTGCAGGAGAGAGATCGGGAGCTTGCCGAAAGCGCGGCGCTTTCGTTGAGCAAGGAACAGTTTATGCAAGCACTCGCGCAGCAGGAGGACCTGCTCACACAGACATGCACGCTTCTTGGACATACGTTCCGTCTGATTACGGTCAAGCAGGCGGACAATCTGCTGAACGGCATCGAACATCCCCGTCACGACGCCATTTTGTACGATGTTCTTAACGACGCCTGGCTGCATGGCATGGATGAGAAGCCGGTTTATTTCCTGCTGTCCGAAGAAAGCGCGCATCTGGAGCGGCTGGATATGACGCAGCTGGCCGAGGAGGCGGACCGGCTTCATTTTACGATTGCGGGTTACATATTTGCCGCGAATTTGACGGTGGATGGCTTTATCGAAGCTTACGATATCGATTATTCGCCGCCTCTGGTCGTATTGGGCGATCTGACCGCAAGGCACATCGCTTTATGGGGCACCACCTTTTATGTAGGCGGGAATGTAAGCTGCGAATGCTTGTACGGATTTTACAATCACGGCGAGTTGATCGTGGCCGGTCAATTGGCGGCCGGCGTCGTTATTGCCCGTGACTTTGATGTGCATATCGGGCAAATCCGCAGCAATGTGCTCATCTCCGACGATCATATTTACGGTATCGACGAGCTCAGGGATGAGGACGGCGGGATTATCGAGCGCTGGACGCTGTACCCGTCGACACACCTCGCCAAGGACGTCCTGCGTGACGAACTGGTTGCGGCGAGTGCCGGAACGGACGGCCTATGGCCGGATCAGAGCCTGCTTCTGCGCTGGTTTGACGAAGGAAAATCGGTGATCGATCAGGACAAGCTGCAGCAAACTTATGCGTCTTTTGCCGAGGAGCTTCCGGCTGCGTTTGACGAGATTTTCCGCGATGGCGTCGGGAGTCCTGAAGGCGAGAGCCTGTACAAAATCAAACTGGACGATGCGGGGAGCTGCTTCTACTACCAGAGCCACGAACCGGAGTGGAGGCAGGTCGGGTTCATGGACGGAACGTACTTTTACAGCCTGCGGGTCGTTTGGTACTTGCAAGAGAACCGATGGCAGCTATTGTACGATGTCCATAACGAGCAGTGGGAGCTGCTGTGCCAATTCGAGACCGCTCCGGAAAACGAATATACGTCGACGCTGGCGGTGAAAAAAAGGTTCCGCGAAGCTTTGCAAGCTCTGCGGTACGAGCGAAGCAGGTCGGCGTTGGTGAATCGGCCGGAAGACAAGCTGCTTGACGTCCTGAGAACGGGGGACAGCCATCCCGATGTTCGGCAAGTCGTGCGGTTGCCTGACTTGTATGTGCCTTCCGGCAGCATAGTGGCCGCCGATCCGCTCGCGAATGCGGAAAGACCGGCTTTTACCCGCCGGACGCCTGTCGGGACGTTTCCGGTCTATTTATATATCGACCGTCAGTACGGCCGTGTTTGCTGCGCTGAAATCCGCTTCTCCGAAGAGGAGATAGCGGCTTGGGAGCTGGCGCTGCTTCCCGGGCAAGATGTCCGCCAATTAAAGCCCGGCGAAATATTCGGGTATCCGGTCGATGCCGGACTGGGCTGCTTCATGGACGCAGAAAGCGCGCAGCAATTAATGGCGCATGAGCGGGAATTGGCGGCAGAGCTGGACGACGAATATGACAACTATTACGACGATTACCTCAGCGAGCTGCTGGAAGGCGATGAAGCGGTAAGCCCGGATTACTGCAATGTTGTCCCTTTTCCGGAAAAACCGCACAATGCCGCCGTATTCAGATCGGGCTGGGGCGACGGGTTCTATGCTTCCTACTTCGCGCTGAACGAACACGGGCAAGTGGTCCGCCTTGTAACGGATTTCCCCTGCTTAGGGGAGTAGAAGAAAATTATAATCACTGACCGAATGTGTCAGTGATTATTTTGTATACTACCTACAGAGCAGTATAAAATAACCGTGTCCCCGATTGTAGCGTTCCGCGTACAGAGAAGGGTTAAGGGCATCCCGCCTAGAATGTTACATCATGCAATTATGCGAATAACAGAAAGGTAGCGTTGCAATGTCAAAAGCGGACAATATGCTGTCCATTTTATGGCTGCTCCGGTCCGGCAAGCGAATGACCGCCCAACAGCTGGCAGACGAGTTGGAAATCCATATTCGAACCGTATACCGCAGCATCGATTCGTTATGTGCCAGCGGTGCACCAATCATTGCGGACTCGGGTCCGGGCGGCGGCTATCAATTGCTCGACCATTTTACCGACGCCCCGCTGATGTTCGATGTCGAGGAGCAGAAGGCGCTGATGCATGCATCGGTTTTTGCCAGGGAGGCCGGATATCCGTTTACGGAGGCGCTGAACCGGGCGGTTGACAAACTGAAACGTTATGCGAACGACAAGCAGCTCGATCAAATGGAGCGGCATAGCGCGGGGATTTCGGTCATTCACCCGCCGGTTGACGGGAAGCTGCAGGTTCTGCTTCAAGTGCTGGAGGAGGCGACGGCTCGCGGGGAAGCGGTGGAGATGAAGTACTTTAGCGGCAAGCAAGAAACGCCGGGCACTCGCGAGTTCGAGCCTTACGGACTCATACATTGGAAAGGAAGCTGGTATTCCGTAGGCTATTGCTGCCTTCGGCGGGAGCTGCGCAGCTTTCGTGCAGACCGCATCGCCGCTTTGAAACCAACCGGCCGTCATTTCGAGCGGCCCGATCATTTTTCCGCGAAAGACTTCCTTATGAGCAGCCTGCTGCCCGGTTCCATGGATGCCGGCTCTCTTGTAACCGTGCGCATTCGAGGGCATGAACTTGCGCTGAACGAACTGGTCCGGCATTGGTTGTTTGGCCATACGCTGGCCGAACGCAGCGGCGGAGAAGCCGTATTCCGGTTAGGCAGCGATTCGTTGAAAACTTACGTGCCTTATTTTCTGCTCCCATACGGAAAATCGCTGACCATTCTCGAACCGGATTTTCTCATAGCGAAAATGACGGAAATAAGCTCTGAAATTGTGGCGCATTATAAAAAGATGCAATCGGAAATCATTCCCAAAAGAGGTGGCGACTATGAATAATTTCGCAATGTATGCTAAAATAACGGCCCATCCGGGGCAAAGGGACGCGCTTGTGCAAATTTTGCTCGAAGGAGCCGAACTTTCGAAAACGGTTGAGGGCTGCGTGCTTTACATCGTTAACGAATCGGTGGATGATCCGAATGTCGTATGGGTAACGGAATTGTGGGAAAGCTCGGAAGCCCATGACGCGTCCCTCCGCAATGAGGGAGCATTGGCGCTTTTGCAGCGCGGCAGGCCTTTGATCGCGGGAGCGGAGCCTATCAAGCTGCGTCCTGTCGGAGGCAAAGGCGTTTCTTAAGCTTGATGGCCGGTAGCTCCCTGGTAATGATGCACATGAGGCCTCCTTCCATTTAGGGTTGTATACCCTTCAAAATAATGATAATGACCGCCGCCGGGAAAGTCGATCGCCGGACCCGTTACACCGTGAATCGTGTGAGTGTGACCTTGATTGACTGACGTCACGGTGTGGTATCTGTGCACGTGCGGAACTCCGGTTGGAGCCGGCTCGGTTACGCCGGCATATTGATGGACATGCCCGTCATCATAAGAAGTAACGCCGGAATAAGGGTGTACATGATAAACGGGCCGACCGTCCCAAGATGTAATATAAAGCCCATGAGCATGTTCGTTCCCTGATTCGTTGGAATGAACGACAAAACCTTCCACTGGTATTCTTTTCAAAATAGCAGCTCCTTTGCAAATTTTTTTTATATATTATGTTGGATGTTGGCCGTATGGAATATCGTTTCATCAAAATTCCCATGCGTTTTTCAATTTATGGAATGAAGCCAAACATCCTGATCATATATAAAAGTAAACAGAAAGGAAGCTAATGGAGGGCTGCTCATGAGTGATGGATTTGTCGGTCGATCTTTGGATGAAATCCGTTTTTGGTCCCGGATTATGAAGGAACATTCGTTTTTCTTGAGCTTGGGATTTCGCCAAGAGGATACTCAACTCATCCAGGAGGCTCACCATTTTTATCATATTTTTGAAGGAATCGAAGCACAGTCGCATGCTTTGGATGAACATACGGATCCGACGACGATCCTGCAGTTTAATACGGAAGTACATACGGCTGCATCGCATATATGGGCTTTTAAAAGAAAAATATTGGGGCTTATCCTAACCTGCCAACTGCCGGGGCAAACGAATTTTCCGCTATTGGTGGATCATACCAGCAGGGAAGCGAATTATTTCCGCAATCGGCTGGAAGAATTAAACCAAGGCAATCTTGAACCGCTGCAAGATGCCATTATTGATGAAAATGTGTTCTTCCTGCGGATCATGGCCGACCATGCGAAGTTCATCGGCCACTTGTTGGATCCGTCCGAGCGAAAACTTGTCGATCAAGCACGCGATTTTAGCCATGATTTCGATCAATTATTGTTTCAAGCCAGGGATTTATCCTCCATGCGGCCTCAGTCCCAGACAGATCCATTGTTAAACCAATTCCTTGATCAGAACAGGGTATCCGTAAAATCTTTGCGCGATTTCAAAAAGACGGCCAGAGATTTAATCGACCAATGTAAAATAAAAAGCATTATTCATCCGCTATTGGCGGATCATGTATTCCGCGAGGCGGAGCGGTTTTTGGAAATAATTGAGATGTTTGAAAGGTCGTTAGCAGGGGAAAGCATTGCCGGCGGCAATTAAAAGCGTTAGAAAAGAAGAGCTATGCTTAGGCTTGGCACACCCTTCGGTAGAAGGGTTTCTTTTTTTGCCCAAAAACGTCCCTGGTAGGGTGATAGAGCGAAAATCAGCGAAAGTGCAGGCTGCCCCAAACCCCCACGTTAGAGGAGAAAGCCGTAATCTGCCCGTCTGCACGAAGAAAACCTGCAAAAATACATGAATTTGCGCCCGTGATCGCTGTACACGAAGAATTCCTGCAAAAGTGCAGGCTTTTCAGCGGGGACATGGGCTCAGGTTCACTTTCAGCGAAAATTCCTGCACTTTTGCAGGCTTTTCGCCAAAATAAGCCAATTACAGGGAAAAACCCTGCACTTTCGCAGGTTTTCTCCCTAGCAAGCTGATTTCTGCCCATTCGTGCAATTCCACGACCTGCACCGGGTGAGGCACGCGCTCAGAAAAAGCGGCTGTCCCCCAAATTAGTCACACTCGTTCCCCTAACCCTCACAGAGTGTCGCGATTGCCAAGCGAGGCTGGGAACGTCTAAGCCGCCAACCGGAAAGGAAGCCTATTCAACGAGTGACATCCCTATTCGATTCAGGGTTAGATGGAAATGGGGGACAGCGTTTTTCCCGTTTCGAGCAAACTTTTCAAGTTGCTTAGGCCGGCCGGCCATCCGTTGTTCAATCCTTCGAACGTATCCTCTTTATCCAGCAAGTCGGCGGGCAGCAGGTTTTCGTGCTTAAGCGTTAATTTTACAGCTTCTTTCATCGGTCTCAGCTCAAAAGTGACCCGTGACGGCTGCTTGCGGACGATTGGATCATTCACGTAATTCCACGTAAAGGAAAGCAATCGATGCGGTTCGCACTTCAGGATAATTCCGTGATCGGAGACTTCTCCGTTACGGGAATAGGTGATGCTTGAGCCTTCCTGCCAATCGGACTGAACATCGCTTCCAAAGAAATACTTTTTGGTAAAATCGCCGCTTGTCAGAGCTTCCCACAGTTTTTCCGGTGTCGTGGCGATGTAAGTAACATAAACAAAGGTCGTATCAGTCATTTTTATTCTCCTCCAGCTTTTCTTTAAGTTCGCGCAAAGCATCGATCCGCTGCCGCTCATACTTTCCAATCCAGCGATCGTAAATTTCCCCGATAGGGGCGGCGTTCAAATCATGCAGTTTATTTCGTCCTTGCCATTCAACGGCAACTATTATATGCAGCCTTTTGGGTGCATGTCAAGGCGGCAGAACGAGGCTTTAGACCTATCCAGAACGCAGTATAATTTGCCGATATATGGAAAGAAGAATGAGAGGATAGAGGTGCGATATATGCCTAAAGGATTTTTTTCACAGGGAGTTATGGTGCTCTTGTCGGAGGCCGTTTCGATCCGCAAAATAGAAGAGATGCTTAATCGGCGGTTCGAAATTGTAAGTATAAAGGAAACCTATGAGGAGTGGGTGTTCGGCGGCCCCAGCCTGCTTGTTCCATACCGTCCGGAAGTCAACGGGTATATTCAGGTTGACGTCGTCGACAGGCCCTGGCCGGACGACATGGGCGACCCGTCGGAGGAGGCCATGATATTCGGGGCCTGGTCAATGGGCTTTTTCGGGCCTTATACGTTCCCGAACAATTTGGAGCGCGCGGCCCAGCAGGCGTGGGGATATCCCGAAGGACGGCAGGCTTGCGCCGATCACGAGGCGTTCATCCGCATCCGCTCCACGTATACGTTTGGTCAAATGGACGATCAAGCGCCGCTTTTGCCTGAGGATTATGAATCGCTTCCTGAGCTTTTGGCCGTGACCGACATCGCCGGTGTTCTGCTTCAACTGCCCGAAGCGCTTTGCTATTTCAACCCGAGCGGGGAGTGCCTCGCTTCTACAGAGATGTTTCATGAACTGCATGAACGCTATGAACAGACGGCGCTGCCTCCGCTGGAACTGTGGTCCAATGTCAGGATGTTTAACATTCCCAGCGATGAAAACTGGCTGTTGATGGATTCGGTCGGCATGCTTCAATTGGATGTGACCGATCATGAGGCGATTTTTCATCGTCATGTTTACGACCCTGCCGAAGTCGCCAACTTTCTAAGAAACATATCGAATTATGTATACGAGAGCGGCCCCGTTATTAAAAATGGCGATACGACAGACGGGCCGGGCGGGGTCCGTTGGCAGGGCGTTTTGGCGGAGGAAGGATTGGCGGGACCGCCGCGCGAAGTAATCCGATGGTATCCGATGGACGGCAGGGAACGCCCGGCAATGCCGGAATGACCGACCGTTTTCCTGCCAATGCGGGAGAGGAATTTTTTAGAATGTAGCAATTAAGAAGAAATCTTGCCCCTGTGTTTATGATAATATGAGTGCATAACATTGCTAAGAAGGGTGAGGAAATCATGAGAACCGAAATATCAAGGGGCAGGCTCTGGACGGCGCGAATCATGAGCTGGCTGGTTATTTTGTTTATGCTGTTCGATAGCATTTTTAAGTTCATTCAACCCGTACCCGTTGTAGAAGGCACAGTTGCTCTCGGCTATGCCGAGCACCATATCGCCGTAATTGGCATACTCGGGCTGATTTCTACCATTCTGTACGCCGTTCCTCGTACATCTTTTCTGGGTGCGCTGCTGCTGACCGCTTATTTTGGCGGGGTGGTTGCCACGCATATTCGAATGGACGCGCCGCTTTTTACGCATATTTTATTTCCGGTATATTTTGCTGTCCTGGCTTGGGGTGGAGTTTGGCTGAGAGACGAGCGCGTGCGCAAACTCATTCCATTTCGCAGCAAATGATCGGTTAAGCGTGCGAACTTTCGTACATTGACATTTTCGGGTTTCATAACTAATATTAAGAGAGTTTCTCACAACTTCATATTTTGGAAATAGGTGTAGTTAAAGTTTGTATCTAAGCTTTAATCGCTTAAAAGGGAAGTCCGGTTTAATTCCGGCACGGACCCGCCACTGTACATGAGGTTCAGCCATGCCGGCTGATTTCTTTCGGAAAAGCCACTGGGCCATAAACCCGGGAAGGTCCGGAAGTCATACTCTTAGTCAGGAGACCTGCCTGTTTCAACATCACTGTTAGATCTACGGGATATTAGGGAGGTGGTTGGATGTGCTCATTTGTAAAATGTCTAAGTCCATGAACCCCTTCATGCTGAAGCGGTTTTAGCCGTTGTCTAGCCATGTACGCGTATAAAAAGCATTTCCGACTGCTTGTCTTGGGTCGGGTGTGCTTTTTTTGTTTTTTACTAAAAGGGGGATGCAAGATGAGAACAATGGAAAACAGATTTTCGCTGATTAAATGGGGAGTGATTGCAGCGGTTGTGCTTTCGCTGGCGGGATGTTCTACGCAGGACAAAACGAGCGGAACGGACACAAAGCAATCGTCCCCAGCCAAAAAGCTGACCGTAGCTTACACGTGGAAGCCTTCCGGCGTAGACCCCCACGGAGCGGACAGTTGGGACGTTATGCGTTCCGGCGCCGGTGAAACACTGGTTCGTCTCAACGAAAAGTTGGAGCCCGCTCCTTGGCTGGCCAAAGAGTGGAAGCAGGAAGATCCGACGACATGGGTGTTTAAACTGCAGGAAAACGCCACTTTTCATAGCGGAAAGGCGATGGATGCGGAAAGTGTCAAAAGCTCGCTGCAGCGCTCGATTGAGAAGAGCCATTTAGCCAAAGATTTGCTGCAGCTGAAATCCGTGGAGGTCGTCGCGCCGCATGAATTGAAAATCGTAACGGACAAGCCGAATGCCGCATTGGTATCTAATTTGGCAGATCCGTCCACGATTATCGTGGATACGGCGTCGATGGATGCGAAAAACGGTTACCCCGCCATGACGGGGGCGTTTAAAATCAAACAGTTTAACAAAGACGATTCGCTTGTCGTCGAGAGATATCCGAATTACTGGGGAGAACCGGCCTTACTGTCCGAAGTCACGATGAAATTCGTAACGGATGGCAATGCCCGTTTGATGGCGCTGCAGTCGGGCCAGGCGGATGTCGCGACCGATATTCCGATCGACAGTGCGGCCTTGTTGGAAAAGGACAACAAGACCAAGGTGCTGTCGGCTCCGTCGCTTCGGACACACATGATGCTTTTTAATATGAAATCCCTCTTGTTCCAGGATGCGGCTAACCGGAGGGCGGTAGATCAATCGATTCCGCGGGAGGCTATTGCAGGTACGGTTATGAAGGGTTACGGCACTGCAGCAAAAGGCCCATTTCCAAGCGTACTTCCGTTTGGTAAAGTAGAACGTGCGGCGCAAAACCTCACTGTCGGGCAATTGCTGACACAGGGCGGCTGGCAGAAAAATGCGCAAGGGATTTGGGAAAAACAGGGGAAACCGTTCGAGGCGACACTGTTAACTTTTCCGCAGCGGCCGGAGCTGTCCGTCATGGCCGAGGTCATCCAAAGCCAGTTATTAAAAGAAGGCATTAAGATCAACATTCGCAAAGTGGAAAATATCGATGACGCTTTGCTGAAGGATGATTGGGATTTATCGATGTACAGCATGTTAACGGCGCATACAGGCGAACCGCAATATTTTTTGAACACGTTCTACCGGTCGAATAGCGAGTCCAACGTCAGCCGGTACGTGTCGCAGCCGTTGGAACAGATTCTGGATCAACTTCTTTTGGCGTCGGATCCGGCCCAAAGAAATCAATTGGCCGTACAAGCCCAGGAAATTGTGAACACCGATCTGCCGCAGTCGTTTATCGTTCATCCCAATAATGTATTTGGCGCTAAAAAAGGCGTGCAAGGATTTACTCCTCATCCGATCGAGTACTATTACATTCATTCTAAAGTCGATATGACGGAATAACAGGTGAAGCATTCAATGATTCGCTTTTGGTTGGAACGTGTGGCCCAACTCGTCATCGTTATATTTATGGTTTCTACTTTGACTTTCATTTTGATGCGAGTATCTCCCGGAGACCCGGCTGCCATCCTGCTGAAGGCGCACGATGTGCCCGCTTCCCCGGAAGCGTTGGCGTCATTGCGCCGGCAGCTGGGGCTCACGGATTCGCTATGGATGCAGTACATCCATTGGCTGCGCGACGTTTTCACATGGCAGTGGGGTCAATCTTACGTTTCCAAAGAACCGGTACTGGATGAACTCGTCAAAAGGTTGCCCGCAACTTTAGAATTGGCTGCAGCCGGATTTGTCATCGTGGTATTCCTTACTTTTGGCTTGGGAATTACGACAGCTATTTTTTCCAACGGATGGCTGGATCGAACCGGCAGGTTTTTGGCGCTTGCGGGGTCTGTTCTTCCTTCGTTTTTGCTCGGCTTTCTTTTGATCTATTTGTTCTCCGTCCGGCTCGGCTGGTTTCCCTCCATGGGCCGCAGCGGCGCGTCCAATCTGGTTTTACCCGCAGTTACGCTCGGTCTTGGACTAGGTACTATGTATGCACGTGTTTTGCGCGCGAATATGTTGAAATTGCACGATATGCCATTTATTAAAGCTGCCAAAGCGAGAGGGCTGTCCAGAAGCCGTATTTTTATATTTCATGTGCTTAAACATGCGGTGCTGCCTCTTTTGACGATCATGGGTACGAATTTTGCGTTTATGCTGGGCGGCAATGTCATTGTCGAAACGATATTTGCCTGGCCGGGTTTGGGCAAATATTTGATTGACGCGATTGCATTTAGAGACTATCCGGTCATTCAGGGGTATGTGATCTTCGCGACTTTCCTGATCGTGTCGATTCATTTGCTGGTGGAGGCTGTACAAGTTTCTCTGGACCCGCGGCTGTCGGCCCAATAGGGGAGGGGAAACACGGATTGAATACAACATGGTCCACTTTCAACGGGAGTCTACTAACCGGAATTGGGTTGTTGACGGTTATCGTCATCATCGGGGCGGCCGCGCCCTGGCTCGCTCCTCACGATCCGCTGCAAATTGATCTATTGAACCGGCTGGCCGCCCCCAGCCTGGAATACCCTTTCGGTACCGATCATTTGGGACGCTGCGTATTGTCGCGAACGATGTACGGCATACGAACGACTGTAACGGTTGCGTGTATGATTATGGTGTTTACGGTATGCATCAGCTTGCCTATCGGTCTTTTCATCGGGTATTTGCGCGGTCGAACGGACCGCATTTTGATGCGTGCGGTTGACGGCATGCTTGCCATTCCCGACATGGTGATCACGGTTGCGGCCGTCGGCATTCTAGGCCCGAGTCTGACGAATATGGTTGCAGCTGTCATTATGGTTCGCTGGGCAACCTATGTTCGTTTTATTCGCACCCTCGTTCAAAAAGCTTGCCGCGAAGATTATATTTTGTATGCGCGTCTGTCGGGCAATTCGCACTTTCGCATTATGAGGCGCTATATTTTTCCGAAAATCGTTTCCCCGCTCGCCGCATTCGGCGCATGGGATATGGGGAGGGTCGTACTCATGATTGCCGGTCTTTCGTTTCTCGGTCTCGGCGCGCAGCCGCCGACACCCGAATGGGGAGTCATGCTGCACGATGCGACGGCATATTTCCAATTGGCTCCGCATGTCATGCTGTTTCCGGGGCTGGCGATTATGCTGTTTGTATGGGCTTGCCAGCTTATGGGAGACCGTTCCGAAAGAGGTGCAGCGTGACAGCGAACCGGAAATCTTTGTTAAGTGTCGAGAAGTTAACGATTTCACACATGGCATCCGATCCGCCAAAACCGCTTGTCCGGGAAGTATCGTTTCAATTATATCCGGGTGAAATTGTCGCGCTTACAGGGCCGAGCGGGTGCGGCAAAAGTTTGACTGCACACGCGATCGTCGGGTTGTTGGAACCGGAATTGAAAGTAACGAGGGGCCAGATGATGTATAACGGTCAAAATATCGCCGGCAACGATGACCGAGGATGGCAAAAGCTCCGCCGGGAAGAAATTGCCCTGCTGATCCAACACTCGTTGAACGGGCTGAATCCGATCCTGACGGTAAAAAAACAGATGACGGAAACTTTGCGGCACAGGAAAACGTACTTAAAAAAAGATATCGAACCTTACCTGTGCGAGCTTCTGAGACAAGTCGGCTTTTCGGACCCGAAGCATATTTTATCCGCCTATCCTTTTGAATTGAGCGGGGGGATGTGTCAAAGGGTGCTGGTGGCCATGATGTTAAGTTTGAGGCCTAAACTATTGATTGCCGACGAACCGACAACGGCCCTTGATGCGATTAACAGGGACAAGGTGTTGACCTTGTTCAAACAGTTGAGAGACGATTACGCGCTGACCATCCTGCTGATTTCGCACGATAGGCAAAGCGTGAGGCGGATTTCGGATCGCGTTATCCAAATGAAACCGGAAGGAATCCTTCAATGACCAAGCTGGAATTGCGGCAGGTGACAAAGTCATATCCGATTAGAACGAGGCATCGATCGCGCTTTAAGGCACAGACAACCGGCGTCCAGGCGGTGAAGCAGGTTGACTTGATTTTGCATAAGGAAGAATGCCTAGGTTTAATCGGGGAAAGCGGCAGCGGCAAAAGCACGCTCGCCAAATTAATTATGCGGCTGGAGCCGGTATCTTCGGGGCAAATCCTGCTTGACGGGCAGCCGATTTCCGGCAAATCGACGAACGATCTCGATATTTACAGGCGTATTCAACTGGTGCTGCAGGATTCGTCTTCCTCTTTGCATCCGGGCATGACGGTGAGTGAAATTTTGGAAGAACCGATCTGCAATTATTTTCCGGAAGAAAAAGCAAATGTTCAAGAGCGGTGCTCAGACCTATTAAAGCTCGTCGATCTCGATGACTCGTATTTATCCAAGCATCCGCATCAATTAAGCGGCGGACAGAAGCAGCGCGTATGTATCGCCAGAGCGTTGGCCGTACGGCCCGAAACGATCATTTTTGACGAATCCGTCGCAAGCCTGGACCCATCGTCGCAAACTTCCATGCTGCAAATGTTAAAACGCGTGCAAAAGCAAGCACAACTATCTTATTTGTTTATTACGCATGATCTTATTTCCGCCCGATCGTTCTGCGACCGGGTTGCTGTCATGTATCAGGGAGAAATTGTGGAGACATTCACGGATTGGGACGACTCGCATTTTAAACATCCTTATACACGTTTGTTGTTCCAATCGATATTTGCATGAACCGGAGGGGAGCCGAATGAACTTGCTGTTAAAAGATTACGAAATCAGGGAAATCGAATTGGAGGAGGCGGCTGCGGCGGTGGATTTCGCTATGAGGATCCGCAGAGAAGTTTTTCCCATGCTGGATCCCTATACGCTGCCGTCCGATTTGGCGGATTTTCAAAACGTATATGACCGGTCGGAGAAGGCTGCATTTCTCGCGGCTTTCGATAAAGACGGTGCGATTGCCGCAACAGCGGCATTTTTGCGTTATGACGATCGCATTCAAGACATGAAAGGCCGTTATTCATCCCGGAAGACGGCGGAATTGGTGAAATGCTACGTGAAACCGGAGCTGAGACACCAGGGGCTGGGCACCGAATTAGTAAGGGAAACGCTCCAGCTCGCCCGCGCCAAAGGGTATGAGACCATGTACCTGCACACGCATCGTTTTTTGCCGGGAGCGGTACGTTTTTGGGAGAAGCAGGGATTTGTGCTGCGTCTGGAGTCATTTGATTCTTATGAAACGGTGCATATGGATAAGAGTTTGAACAATTGCGCGATTTGATTCGTCATTATACAATCAAACATATCGATTTCATTCGAATGGAGAGGAATACATATGTCCGAAACTAAGCTGGTTATTGGCTATGACGATTATGAAGATGGCGTGAAAATAACGCAATTGATTGAACAATTGGCAGAGGGCCCGCAAAGCAAAGAGCTGGAAAGCTTAATTATCGGCGATTGGGGCGGCTCTTACGAGAACGATTCCGCTTCTGTCGTGGAGACGCTTGTCCGGTTAAAGGACAGCTTTCCGAAGCTGCGCAAGCTGTTTATCGGCGATATGGAGTTTGACGAATGCGAAGTGTCCTGGATCAGGCAATCCAATGTGGCGCCGCTGTTAACCGCTTATCCGGAGCTTCGCTCGCTGATCATTAAAGGAAGTACGGAGCTGGAGCTGACCCCGGCCAGCCACGAGAAGCTGGAAGAACTGGTCATTATTTGCGGCGGCCTTGGCAAAAATGTGCTTGACAGCATCGCGCAGGGCCATTTTCCTCGGCTGAAAAAGCTGGAGCTGTATCTCGGCGTGGAAGGGTACGGATTCGACGGGAACCTGGAGGATGTACTACGGGTGGCCCAGCCCGGCAAATTCCCTGAACTGACTTATTTGGGCTTAAAAGACAGCGAAATTCAGGATGAGATTGCGATCGCACTCGCCGAGGCTCCGATTTTGGACCAATTGCACACGCTGGATTTATCCCAGGGAACGCTGTCGGATGCCGGGGCGGAGGCGCTGCTGAACAGCGAGCGGGTGAAAAAGCTGCAATTTCTTGATTTAAGCTACCATTATATGTCCGAAGAAATGATGGAGCGCTGGAAGCAATCCGGATTGAATGTCGATATTAGCGACGTCCAGGATGCGTCTGATGACGATTACCGTTATCCGTCCTTAACGGAATAGCCATGGAGCCGATGATCGTAATCGGCAATCCGGATAACCGGCGAACGGCGGGATTGCAGGAAGCCCGGCAAAAACTCGGGCTTCCGCCTGCGCACGTTGTATCGTATCTGGAGCTGCTGCGGGGAGAGCACGCGCTTGCCAAAGCTGCGGAGCAGTTCGCCCGGCAAGGGGACAGCTCCCCGCTGCTGCGCATCGATGCGCCCGGCGAGCATTTCGAGGTGGAGCGCGAAATCATCGCGCTGGGGGCGCCGGACGCCATGGCGGAATGGCGCGATGACCGCCTGCTGCCCTTCGGCGGCAGACCCGATCGCCAGCCCGTCTCGATGAAAGCCGCGCTGGTGATCAAGGAGCAGAGAGGGCGCATCTATCATCCCTCGCAATGGTTTCGCGGCTTCGGACGGCTGCTCGCCCGGCTTGAGCGCGAGGCGCAGGAGCTGTGGTCTGCGCCCCGCTGGTTGAATGCGCCTGCCGATATCGCAGGCATGTTCGACAAGCGGCAGACTCACCGGACGCTGACGGAAGCCGGCGTCCCCGTGCCACGGCTGCTTGCGCCCGCGGAGGCGCTTGCCGATTACGAGGCGCTGCGGGCTGAGATGCTGGAGGGGCGGATGCACCGCGTATTCGTGAAGCTGGCCGCCGGTTCAGGCGCCTGCGGCGTGGTGGCTTACCAGCTCAATCCGCGGACTGGCGAAGAGCTTGCCGTTACTACGATCGGCGTGGAAAATTATATCGCCACGCCGCCCGTCTATTATAACGCCGTCAAGCCGCGCCGCTACAGCGACCCGGCAACGATAAGACAGGTGCTGAACTGGCTGCTTCAGCACGGAGCGCATGTCGAGCAGTGGATCGCGAAAGCTTCCGTCGGGGGACGGGCGTTCGACATCCGGCAGTTGGTGGTCGCAGGCGAGGCATGCCACAGTGTAGCGCGGGTGAGCCGTACGCCGATCACCAATCTGCATTTGCGGAGCGAACGGATGAGGCTTGACGAGGTCGGACTCTCGGCCGATGTGCAGCAAGCTGTGCGGGAATGCGCGGAGCGGGCGTTGTCCGCGTTCCCGCATTCCCGGGTAGCGGGGATCGACGTTCTGCTGCGCAGCGGCACGCTGACGCCTTTTGTGGCGGATGTGAATCCGTTCGGCGATCTGTTATACCGCGTGCTGCACAAGGGCTATGATACATACACTTGGGAACTGAAGCGGCTGACGGCTGTTTCGATCGAGAATGAAGCGGTTCAAAGCAGGAAGGTGACAACGACTTGATGGATATGAACCGGATTGTGGGCAGCCACGACATCCTGATGATTACGCTGGATACGCTGCGCTACGATGCCGCGGTGCTGGAGGAGGCAAACTGCCCGAATTTGTGCGGCGGCGGACACTGGGAGAAGCGGCATACGCCGGGCAGCTTCACTTATGCGGCGCATCACGCTTTTTTTGGCGGATTTTTGCCGACTCCCGCCACCACGAACAAAGCCGAGCACATCCGGCTGTTTCATTCCAAGCATACCGGACTGAAGACACATCCTCGCACATGGCTGTTCGATGCACCGGACATCGTGTCCGGGCTGGCGGCCGAAGGCTACACGACCGTCTGCATAGGCGGCGTCATCTTTTTCACGAAGAAAGTGCCTTTGGCGCGCGTGCTGCCGGGATATTTTCAGCACAGCTACTGGCGCATGACATTCGGAGTGACCAATCCGCGCTCCACCGAGCACCAGGTCAACCATGCGATAAAGCTGCTCAGCGGAATTTCCGAGGATGAGCGGTTGTTTTTGTTTTTGAACGTTTCGGCCATTCATGGACCGAACCATTATTATGTGCCGGGCGCCCGGAAAGATTCGGTGGAGACGCAGCGTGCGGCGCTGCGCTATGTCGACGGGCAGCTCGGCCGTTTGTTCACGGCGATGAGCGCCCGCAAGCGCCCGGTTTTGTGTCTTGCGTTCTCCGATCACGGAACGGCTTATGGAGAAGATGGATACGAAGGGCACCGGCTGGCTCATGAGGTCGTCTGGACCGTGCCTTACCGCGAATTTATTTTGTAGATTTATATGGAAAGGATGTGGTTACAGGTGCCAAATTCCCGTATGCCCGATCCTGACGATGCTCGTTGGAAAGAGCGCATGCAAGCAGATCCGTACCGCTCGTATTTGTATTCTTATCCGCACAAAACGGCTTACCGCGAGCTGACGCCAGAGCTGTCTTTGGAAGAGCTGTGGCGGGACGAAGAGGCGGAAACTTTTTTCCTGTACATGCACATTCCGTTTTGCGGCGCCCGGTGCGGCTTCTGCAATTTATTTACACTGCCGGACAAGCGTACGGATGCGCACCGGCAATATGTGGACGCGCTTGAGCGGCAGGCGAGGCAGTGGGCGCCCTATGTGAGCCGCAAGCCGTTTGCGCGTTTTGCCATCGGCGGCGGAACGCCTACGCTGCTTGAGCCTGCGCTTTTGGAACGGCTGTTCGGCATCGCCGAAGAGGTGATGGGACTGGATGCGGCGCAGGCGTCCATCTCCGTCGAAGCGTCTCCCGAGACGGTGACGCCGGAGAGGCTGGGCATTCTTCGCGAGCGGCAAGTGGATAGGATCAGCATGGGCATCCAAAGCTTTGTCGAAAAGGAAACCGCCGCGATTTACCGTCCGCAAAATCCGCTGGAGGCGGAGCGGGCGCTGGATGTGTTGAAGCGGTACGATTTTCCGATATTGAATCTGGATCTGATTTACGGTCTGCCCGGACAGACGGTTCGATCATGGCTGTATTCGCTGGAGCGGACGCTATCTTTTGAACCGGAGGAAATTTTTATTTATCCGCTGTACACCCGGGAGCACACGATTGTGAAGCCGGGGGACCGCCGGTTGAGCGGCGACGACGTGCGCATGGACTGCTATGCCGCCGCGCGCGAACGTTTGCTGGCCGAAGGGTATACGCAGTATTCGATGCGCAGGTTCGCCAAGGAGCGGGCGGGCTCCCGCAAACATCCGCTTCCCTACGGCTGCCAGGAGGAAGGCATGGTCGGGTTGGGCTGCGGGGCCCGTTCGTACACCCGGCGCGTTCACTACTCGTCCCGCTACGGCGTCAGCCGGCAGGCGACGGAGAGCATCATTGCCGATTACGTTGCCGCCGCGCGGTACGATTTTGCGGATTACGGCATTGTCCTTGGCGAACGGGAGCAGAAGCGGCGCTTCATTTTAAAAGCGATTTTGCATCGTGAAGGCTTGCCGCTTCACTCCTACAAAGCGCGGTTCGCAAGCGATCCGCTTGGCGATTTTCCGGAGCTGGATGTGCTGCTGAGAACGGAGTGGGCTGTGCTGTCGGAAGGGGTGCTTCGGTTGACTGATGAAGGTTTGGCATATTCCGATGCGATCGGAGATTGGCTTATTTCACCAGAGGTACGCGAGCGGATGGAAGGGTACGTGTTCACATGAAGGCGACGTTATACTACCGGGGCAGCCTGTCCTCCTGCAATTACGATTGCCCGTACTGCCCGTTCAGCAAAAACAAGGATAGCGCCGAGACGCTTGCCAAGGACCGGATGCAAGTGGACGTGTTTGTGGACTGGGTGCGCCGGCAAGCGCGTGAGGGGCACCGGCTGTCGGTGTTTTTCAACCCGTACGGCGAGGGTTTGATCCACCGCTGGTACAGGAAGGCGATCACGGAGCTGTCGCATATGGAGCATGTCGATAAAGTGGTGATCCAGACGAATCTGTCGGCCATTTTGGCATGGACGGCGGAGCTGAATCCGCACAAAGCGGCCTTCTGGGCCACTTACCATCCGGGACAGACGGGCGAATCGGCTTTCCTGGCGCAGTGCGGCGAGCTGCATGGCCGCGGCATACCGTTCAGCGTCGGGACTGTCGGGGTAAAAACGGCCTTTGAGGCGATTGCCTCGCTGCGCCGGGCTTTGCCGGATGACGTGTATGTGTGGGTCAACGCTTTTAAGGATAAAAGCGGCTATTATACCGAAGCCGACCGCGCATTTTTGCGCGGGATCGATCCGCACTTCGAACGCAATCTGATCGATTACGAGAGCGCCGGCAGGCGCTGTGCGGCAGGGGAGTCGGTGTTTTATGTGCAGGGCTCCGGCCTGGTGAAACGATGTTATCAGGACCGCCAGGTGATCGGCCATCTGTACCGGGACGGCCTGGAACGATTGTCCGGCCCGCAGACGTGCAGGATGAAAAGCTGCGGCTGCTACATCGGCTATATTCATCTGCCGGATCTTCGCATGGCGGAAGTATACGGGGACCGTATGCTTGAACGCATCGCAACGCCGCTGGCATAGCAGCTTAGCTGTTTCAATCGAAATGGATGCCTACGACAGCCGCCGGCAGCTATACGAACAAGCTTGATCGATCCTGCCGTATGGTTGTTGTTCGACGATCTAAATGTACTCATCCCTTGAACTCGAATAATAAGTTGGGAGCCGGACTGGAAACCGCTACCACTTGCGAATTGTGGAAATCTGCTTGAAATTTCATACAGAAATTGTACTGATTTCGTAAAATCGAAAAATAGGCATGAAAAATCGAACAGAATCGTTCCTTGAGCGGGAAAAATGACTTTTGTATGCAAAAAATCAAACAGAATAGCGCAGAAGGGACTGCAACCGGTTACAGCATCCACCCGACGCAGCCTGATTCGAGATCGAGCACGCCAGTGTACATGCGCCGAACATCCCCCATCCTGTCAGTAGCCAGGCGGACGAACCCAAATGATGGGGTCTCCGCAAGTGTTTGATCCTTTTATCAATATTATTGATAAATTATATAAGATCATTCTAATTGACCCGCTGCTCTACCTGTGATAGGTTCAAGAGAGTAAATTAAAAGCTGATACGCATACTAGGAATTCATCATTTTTTGCATGTTATGAGAGGTGGATATTTTTTGGAACTTCAAGTCATGAACAGTCCCTTTAATCAGGAACAGGTAGAATTGCTAAATCGTCTGCTTCCTACGCTAACGGAAACCCAGCGAATCTGGCTGACCGGTTATTTCGCGGCTCTTCAAGGATCGGCATCTGCAGCGGTATCCGGCGCGGCGCCTTCGGCAGCTGCAGCGGCTCCGGCAGCGAGTGCCCCGGCGATTCCCAAAGAAGTGACCGTACTCTTCGGATCACAGACCGGCAAGTCCCAGGGGCTAGCCAAAAAGGTGTCCAAGAAGCTGGAAGAGCTCGGATTTCAGGTGGCGCTCTCCTCAATGGCAGACTTCAAACCGAATAATTTGAAAAAGCTCAAAAACCTGCTTATTCTCGTGAGCACCCACGGGGAAGGAGAGCCGCCGGATAATGCGATTTCATTCTATGAATTCCTTCATAGCAAAAGAGCGCCGCAGCTGGAGGATCTGCGCTTTTCCGTACTCTCGCTCGGAGATACGTCTTACGAGTTTTTCTGCCAAACAGGCAAAGATTTTGACAAAAAGCTGGAAGAACTGGGCGGCAAGCGGCTTACGCAGCGCGTCGATTGCGACGTGGATTTCGATGAGCCTGCCGCGGAGTGGATGAATCAAGTTGTAAGCTCTTTAAGCGAAGCTTCAGCAGCCTCAGTCGTTGCAAGCGGAGCGGGAGCGGCGGCGGTTGAAAGCGGGGGCGAATCGCAATACTCCAGAACGAACCCGTTTCAAGCCGAAGTTCTTGAAAATTTGAACCTGAACGGCCGCGGTTCGGATCGTGAAACTCGCCATATCGAGATCTCGCTGGAGGGGTCCGATCTTCAATATGAACCGGGCGACTGCTTGGGCATTTATCCGGAAAATCACCCTCGTCTTGTAGACGAATTCATCGAAGCTATGGGGTGGAGCGCCAACGAGCCCGTTGCCATAAATAAAAATGGCGAAAAGCGTCCGCTGCAAGAGGCGCTGCTTCGTAATTATGAAATTACCGTACTGACGAAGCCGCTGCTTGAGCAAGCTTCGAAACTTAGTCCGGATAATGGGCTGCAAGAACTGCTGGCTGCAGGACGTGAGCAGGATCTTAAATCGTATCTTGCCGGACGGGATCTCTTGGATCTGGTTCAAGATTACTCCTTTAAGGGCGTATCCGCCGGCGAATTCGTATCGATCCTGCGAAAAATGCCTGCCCGGCTTTATTCGATCGCAAGCAGCTCCAAAGCTTTCCCCGGCGAGGTTCACGTTACGGTGCGCACGGTACGTTACGATTTGCGCGGAAGAGAGCGTTACGGGGTGTGCTCCGTGCAGCTCGCGGAACGCATCAAGTCTGGCGATACGCTGCCGGTTTATATTCAAAACAACCCGAATTTCAAGCTGCCTGACAATCCGGAAACGCCGGTCATTATGATCGGACCCGGAACCGGCGTTGCTCCGTTCAGAGCTTTTTTAGGCGAACGGGAAGAGAGCGGAGCCGAAGGGAAAGCATGGCTTTTCTACGGTGATCAGCATTTCTCCACAGATTTTCTGTATCAGATCGAATGGCAAAAATGGCTCAAAAACGGCGTGTTGACGCACATGGACGTCGCGTTCTCCCGCGATACCGACCAAAAAGTTTACGTGCAGCACAGAATGCTTGAAAAGAGCGCTGAGCTTTATAAATGGCTTCAGGAAGGGGCATGCGTCTACGTTTGCGGCGACGAAAAGAAAATGGCGCACGATGTCCATGCGGCTTTGGCAACGATCATTGAACAAGAGGGCGGTTTCAGCGCGGAAGAAGCTGCGGAATATTTGACCCGGATGCAGCAGCAAAAACGTTATCAAAGGGATGTTTATTAAGTTTCGCATCCCAAAGATCGCAAGAGGAGTGAGGGCAACATGTCAGAAAATAATTTACTTTCAGCGAACAGTGCGCCGCATAGCGACGTAGAACATATCAAAATCAGAAGCAATTACTTGCGCGGCAGCCTAGAAGAGACGCTTGAGGATCGCATCACCGGGTCCATTCCCGAGGATGACAACCGGTTGATGAAATTCCACGGAAGCTACATGCAGGACGACAGGGATCTGCGAAATGAACGGCAAAAGCAGAAGCTGGAGCCGGCTTATCAGTTCATGCTCCGCGTACGCGCCGCCGGCGGGATTGTCACGCCAGAGCAGTGGCTGATGATGGACCGGGTCGCACGGAAATATTCCGGCGGAACGATCCGCCTGACGACCCGTCAATCTTTTCAGCTTCATGGCGTAATCAAGTGGAACATGAAGCAGACGATTCGAGAAGTAAACGATGCGATGCTAAGCACGTTGGCCGCTTGCGGCGACGTAAACCGCAATGTGATGTGCAACCCGAATCCGTACCAGTCGGACGTTCATTCCGAAGTGTACGAGTGGGCCCGCCGTGTCAGCGATCATCTTGATCCGCGAACCAAAGCCTATCACGAAATTTGGCTTGACGGCGAAAAAGTGGTGGACAGCCAGGACGGAGTAGAGCAAGAGCCGATCTATGGGCCCGTTTATTTGCCGCGCAAGTTTAAAATAGGCATGGCTGTACCGCCTTCCAACGACGTAGACGTATTCTCGCAAGATCTCGGATTCATCGCGATCGTAGAAGAAGGACGTCTGAAGGGCTTCAACGTTTCGGTAGGCGGCGGGATGGGGATGAGCCACGGCGATCCGCTGACGTACCCGCAGGTCGCGCAAGTCATCGGATTCATCAAGCCTGAGCAAATGATTGACTTGGCGGAGAAGACGGTTACGATTCAACGGGATTATGGCGACCGCTCGGTGCGCAAGCATGCCCGTTTTAAATACACGATCGACGACCGCGGTATCGATTGGTTCATTGAAGAACTTACCGCTCGCCTGGGCTGGAAACTGGAGGAAGCGCGTCCGTACCATTTTGATCATAATGGGGACCGGTATGGTTGGGTGAAAGGGAATGACGGAAACTGGCATTTCACCTTGTTTATCCAAAACGGACGGGTCAAAGACGACGACAATTACCTTTTGATGACGGGATTAAGGGAAATTGCCAAGGTTCACACCGGGGATTTCAGGCTTACTCCAAACCAGAACCTGGTTATCGGGAACGTAAGCAAACAGAAAAAGAAAAAGATTGAAGAACTGATCAAGGATTACGGGCTCACCGACGGGCACAATTACTCGGCATTGCGGAGAAATTCCATGGCCTGCGTCGCTCTTCCGACTTGCGGGTTGGCGATGGCCGAGTCGGAGCGCTACCTCCCGGATCTGTTGAATAAGATCGAACCTATGCTGCAGGAGGCCGGATTGCAGGACAAGGAGATCGTCATTCGCATGACCGGCTGTCCGAATGGATGCGCCCGCCCGATGCTGGCGGAAATCGCGTTCATCGGCAAGGCGCCCGGCAAATACAACATGTATTTGGGTGGCGGCCATTCCGGTAACCGGCTGAACAAGCTGTACAAGGAAAACATTGGCGAAGCGGAGATCCTGGAATCGCTGCGGCCGATTATCGCTCAATATGCGAAGGAACGGCGTGAAAACGAGCATTTCGGCGATTTTGTCATTCGCGCGGGCTATGTCAAAGAAGTTCGTTTCGGGCAAGACTTTCATTCATAAACAAGCTTGCCCGAAAATGAATCGCGCCAAAGGGCGGCTAATCAGGATGCCCTGCGTGCCGGGTTTTAAGGCACCCTCCTGATTGCGCGGAAAAAACCTGCAAAAGTACAGTTTTTACTCGATGGATACGCTGGCCGCGACAAATTCCTGCAAATGTGCAGGCTTTTCGCCGTGAACATGGGCTTAGATTCATTTTCATCGAAAATTCCTGTACTATTGCAGGTTTTTCGCCAAAACGAACGATTTTTATGGAAGAAACCTGCACAATCGCAGGTTTTTTTTGTTACACTCTCACTTCAGCTCCGCAACCCGTGTAGGAGAGGCATGGATTGGCGAAGAGGGCTGGGGTGTGCTCCTCCAGTCCTTTTAACCCGTCACAGTAGAATTGGTCCATTAATAATCAAAGAAATTGGCACTTTTCCTCTACCATTAGCCTGTTTATCATAATAACTATAAATAACTCTTGGCGTAGGGGAGAAAAAAATCATGTATATTCCGTCGCATTTTCAAATTACAGATGCATCAATCGTTCATCACATAATAAAAGAACATAGTTTCGCCACTCTGTTTTCTCAGCACGATGGAATGCCGTTCGCAACTCATTTACCGTTAATGTTGGACGAGGAGAACAAGTATTTATATGGCCATTTTGCCCGTCCGAATCCTCAGTGGAAAGATATGGAGAATCAAACCGTTTTGGCCGTTTTTCACGGTCCTCATTGTTATATTTCTCCCTCTTGGTATGAGACGAATAAAGCCGTGCCGACATGGAATTATGTGACCGTTCATGTCTACGGAGAAGTCGAACTTGTGAAGGACGAGGCCGAGTTAATGGCTTCCTTGCGCGACTTGGTATTGAAATATGAAGCTCCTGACAGCTCATACAAATTGCAAGATGTGGACGCTGAGTTTCTCGCCGGTATGAACAAGGGGGTTCAAGGATTCAAAATAAAAATCAGCAGCATGGAGGGGAAAGCAAAGTTAAGCCAAAACCATTCGTTACAACGGCAGGAGCTGGTTATCAGTCAACTGGAACGGATACCAAATGCGGATGAGCAAAAGATCGCCTCTCTAATGAAAGCCAATATGAATCTATCCGGAAGTTGAAAATCATAGTAAAGAAGGTCTTGCCAACCGCAAGGCCTTCTTTTTGTATTCGTCCGATGACACCGGTTACGGTGCGATCATGTTTTTAAATTGTGCGGTTAAGCTTTTCAGCTCGTCTTCACGTTCCAGATAGGCGAGAAGGGCCTGGATGAGCGGTGCGTTCGGCTGTTCTTTGGCAGTTTCTTCGCGCAGCAGGCGGATCAGTTCGAGCAGTTCCCCTCGCTCGGCTTCGCCCGTCGGCAGTTCCATGACCGCGGCGGCAAGCCTGTCCAGCAGAACGCCGGTTGTTGGCGGCTGTTGATCATTCATCGTTCCATAATGGGTGTACTGCATAAACGACGAGGCGGATAACAGCGGCTTTTTGCCTGCGGCGATCATTTGCGCGGTCATTCCATCCAGCCTCTCGATGATGAATGCGGCCGTCTCCTCCATCGACAACAGCTCCCGCTCATACGTCACCCAATTCAAAAATTCCTTCAACAGCGCCTTATAAACAAATACCAGATCCCATACGTACGGTTCGATGTCCGGACCGTAGGCGCGCAGCAGACATTCCTTGTGCCAGGTCAACATCCGTCCTCTCGTCTGTACCCGAAGCGGGATGAATTTATCGTCCTGGCGAACCGACATGTTATATTCTGCGAGAATGTGCTTGTGCTCCATAAAATACTGCAAGCGAAAAATCACCTGCTTCAGAAAATGCTCCTTCGGGGAAAGCCCCGGCAGCCGCTTGATCCGCTCGACTTCATCGAAATACCGATTCAGGAATTGCTCGATAATCTCGTTAAATAGGTCTTCCTTGGACGGAAAATATTTGTACACGGACCCTTTGGCAATCCGGCAGTCATCAGCTATATCCTGAATCGAGACGGCAGTGAAGCCGCGCAAGGAAAAAAGTTTGGCCGCCGACCGGGTGATCTCCTGTTTCGTCATGCTCATGATCATTCACTCCTTCCCAAGCCTTGACACGTTATGACTCATAGTACATAATAATAAACATTAAGTCAATCATGACCGATAGTTTAGTTAACGAGACTTGCGGTCATGATAGCTAAACGAATTGGGAGGAGTGTTGGAACATGGAATCATTGTTCAATTGGGAGACGGCTGCTCTGGTTGTCATCGATTTGCAAAAAGGTATTGTCGGGTACAATTTGGCGCCATACACCGGCGAACAGGTCGTGAGTCGGGCGGCTGCGCTGGTTCAAGCTTTTCGGGAAAAAGGCGCTTTTGTCGGAATTGTGCGGGTATCGAGCAAGGACGGCAAAGATATGCTGAGGCCCAAGCTGGATCAGGAGCAGCCGCAGCCGGTCAGACCCGACAGCTGGGACGAGATCGTGCCCGAAATCGGCGTGAAAGAGAGCGATTGTTTTATTACGAAGAAACAGTGGGGCGCATTCCACGGCACGGAGCTGGATTTGCAGCTGCGCCGCCGGAAGATCGAAACGATTGTGCTGTGCGGCGTCGCCAGCGGAATCGGCGTCGACACGACGGCGCGGGAAGCGTTCCAGCATGGCTACCAGCTGGTTTTCGCCATCGACGCTATTTCGGGTATTTCCGAAGCTGAGCACGATTATGTCCGGCAATTTATTTTTCCGCGTATTGGCCGCATCCGCACGACGGAGCAAATTTTGCAGACAACTGGTGAGTAGCGATGAACGACGACCCTGTTGTCCGTTCCGGGGAGCCGCGGCCGGCAGACGAACCTGGCGAAAAGAGCGGACTTTACCCTTGGCTGGTGCTGACGGTTACAAGCCTGGGAGCTTTTCTCGTGGTGGTGAGCATCGGCTCCCTCAATGTCGCGCTGCCTGAAGTAAGCAAACATTTTCATGCCGACGCGTTAACTTCGAGTTGGATTTTGCTTTCATTCATGCTGGTCAATACGATTCTGATCCTTGTTTTCGGTCAGATTTCCGATATTTTCGGCCGCAAAAAGCTGTATCTCGGCGGGATGGCGCTCTTCACCTTGGCTAGTCTGACGAGCGGTTTTTCTCCCAACGCCGTTATATTGATTGCGCTTAGAGTTTTGCAGGCGGTGGGCGGGGCGTTTGTAGTCGTGAATACGACTGCGCTCATCACCGACGCCTTTCCCGCCAACCGCCTCGGTACCGGACTAGGCGTCAATATTTTGACGGCTTCCGCGGCGCAGCTGCTCGGGCCGGTCGTTGGCGGCCTCATTGCCGCAAGCTGGGGCTGGCGGTGGGTATTCTGGTTCAATGTGCCGATCGGCGTCATCGCTGTCCTGTGGGGCACTTGGATTTTGCGGTCCGCTCCGGCCCGGCCTGTCCGCGAACGAATCGACGGGCTTGGCGGCGTGCTGCTCTTCATCGCGCTCGGCGGTCTGGTCATGGCGCTTTCCGAAAGCGGCGATCTGGGATGGAAAAGCGGCACGGTGGTCGCCGGACTGGCGCTGTTTGCCGTCTTTGCTCCGCTGTTTATATGGCGGGAACACCGCGCCGCTTCTCCGCTCCTGGATTTGCGTCTGCTTCAAAGCCGCGGCTTCCTGATGGCGAATGTGGCTAACTTTCTCAATTCGTTTGCCCGTTCCGCTGTGGTGCTTCTTTTTGCGCTGTTTTTTCAGTTCGCCTACAAAATGAGCGCGTTCGAAGCCGGCTTGCGGGTGCTGCCGACGGTTATCGGCATGCTCGTCATATCGCCGATAGCGGGCTTTTTGACCCGCCGTTTCAGCACCAAGCTGCTAGCCTCGACCGGGCTAATCGTCTCGATGGCAGGCCTGGTCCTGCTGCTGCTCTCCATCGGACCGGAGCTGTCGTATGGCCTTACCGCCGCGGCTATGCTGCTGGTAGGGAGCGGGGCGGGGCTGTTCCTGACGCCGAATACGACCGACATCATGAACTCCGTGCCCGGCAGTCGGAGGGGTGTCGCCAACGGGCTCCGTTCCATGCTGGGCAATATGGGCCAAGTGTTGAGCACGGCCGTTACGCTGATGATCGTTGGAATCGGGCTGCCGCCGAGATTGAAAAATGTGCTGTATTCAGGCGCGGACGCCGTCCTGTCCCGTCCCGATCTGGCCTTGATCGTCCGGGGTTACCGCTGGGCGCTAGCCGCTCTGATGATCGCCACGCTGCTCGGGCTGGCCGCTTCGCTGTCCCGTTCCGGAAAGCAGCCGGGCGAACACGCCGGATAGGAGAGGGGCCGGGGGCAGAGCCGATCTTTCTACACGGTTGCGGAGCTGAAACGGTGGGACACAAGACGCTTGGTAGGGAGAAAACCTGCGAAAGTGCAGGCTTTTTCCATGAAAGCACCTCATTTTGACGAAAAGCCTGCGATTGTACAGGAATTTTCGATGAATGTGAATCTGAGCCCATGTTCGCGGCGAAAAGCCTGCACAATTGCAGGAATTTTTGGTGGCTAGCGTATCAACCCTGCAAAAAACTGCACTTTTGCAGGTTTTCTTCACGCAACGAGGCGAATTTGTGCGACCGGCCAGCTCTGGCGGGTCGTTTCCCAACAGCCAGATAATGGCTGTTTTTTTATTTGCCTAACGACGATTGGACAAGCTTCGATTCGTTAAGACGTTGCCGCAGAATACAAAAGTCAGGCACGCAATCTTGCACATATGATACTACATTATTGAAAATAATTTCAAACCTATGATATACTCGATTTGTGCCCGGGAGCAAGTGCAGGGTGGGCAAGAAAGAGAATTCGTTCTTTGAAAACTAAAAATGAGTGAAAATGTATTTTTCATCCATGAGAAGTAAATGAAAAGCAATAAATAACAACCGGCTCTTACCAGCTTGGAATCTTTTCTTTCACTTACTTGAACATAATTACAAGAAATAATGAATATTTTTTTCGGAGACAAGAAGCAAACGAACCCATTTTAATCATTGAGGAGTGTCAGCATGAATATTGCAAAACTTATTGATCACACGCTTTTGAAAGCGGATGCAGCATTGGCGGAAGTTAACAAACTGATCGAAGAAGCAAAAAAATACGAATTTGCATCGATATGCGTGAATCCGGCTTGGGTGGCCCATGCGGCCAAAGCGCTTGCGGGTACCCATGTAAAAGTATGCACCGTCATCGGTTTCCCTCTCGGGGCGACAACTTCGGCCGTTAAAGCGTTTGAAACGCAAGATGCGATCGCAAACGGTGCACAGGAAGTGGATATGGTTATCAACATTGGCGCTTTGAAGGACGGCAACCATGAGCTGGTCGAGAATGATATTCGGGCGGTTGTGCAGGCTGCATCCGGTAAAGCGCTCGTGAAAGTGATCATTGAAACCAGCCTGCTTACGGATGAAGAAAAGGTGGCGGCAAGCCGGTTGGCGGTTCAGGCGGGTGCGGATTTTGTCAAGACGTCCACAGGTTTTTCTACGCATGGAGCAACTCCGGCAGATGTAGCGCTGATGCGAAAAACAGTCGGTTCCGACATCGGTGTCAAAGCGTCCGGCGGCATACGCAGCAAGGAAGACTTGGATGCACTGGTAGCAGCCGGGCAACCCGGATCGGGGCCAGCTCCGGCGTCAAAATTATGGAGGGCGGACGGTCGGCGGCTTCGTATTAAACTCGGAGTATTTCGCCGCGAAGGAGGAAACGATATGAAAGATACAACCGATCTGAAGGACTTGCTCATTCAGGAAGCCATCGAGGCTCGAAAACAGGCTTATGTGCCGTATTCAAATTTTCAAGTAGGCGCAGCCGTTCAAATAGACGGCAAAGTGTACCGCGGCTGCAATGTGGAAAATGCTTCATACGGCCTGAGCAATTGCGCGGAGCGCACGGCGATTTTCAAAGCGGTGTCGGAAGGCTGCCGCAGCATCGAAGCGATTGCAGTAGTCGCCGATACGATAGGGCCGGTGTCTCCTTGCGGTGCTTGCAGGCAAGTTATCGCGGAGTTCAGCACGCCTGACACCCGGATTTACCTCACGAATCTGCACGGCAATACGACAGAATGGACGATGGATCAACTACTGCCCGGCTTTTTTCGTCCAACGGACATGGACAAGTAATTCACTCAGTGAATGATGAGGATTGAACCTGTAAAGGTTGATCCTTTCTGCACCGAATGTAAGCGCTTAACATCAAGGTTTGCAAAAAGGAGGCACTACATCATGAAATTTCTGATTGCGATCTTGGGCATTCTGGTCATCTTTGGCCTTTCTTATACAGCAAGCAGTGACCGTCGCAACATTCGTTGCCGGCCGCTGATCGTCATGGTTTTGCTGCAGGCGTTGTTAGCGTTCGCCCTGCTTAACACGAGCATAGGCGAGACGCTGGTCAAAGGATTCGTGTCGGTATTCGGCTTTTTGCTTTCCTATGCCGCCGAGGGTGTGAATTTCGTATTCGGAGGTATAGCCAACGCCAATTCGGCGCCGTTTTTTCTGAATGTTTTGCTTCCTATCGTATTTATTTCGGCGTTGATCGGGATTCTGCAGTATTCCAAAATTTTGCCGTTCGTTATTCGGTATATTGGACTTGCCCTGAGCAAGGTCAACGGGATGGGCAAGCTGGAATCGTACAATGCCGTTGCCTCCGCGATTCTCGGACAGTCCGAAGTTTTCATTTCGGTGAAAAAGCAGATCGGCCTGCTGCCGAAGCAAAGGATGTACACGCTTTGCGCCTCCGCCATGTCGACCGTATCTATGTCCATTGTCGGTGCGTACATGCAGATGATCAAGCCGGAAATCTGGTTGCACGCTTTGGTCTGAAGCTTCTGTACGGCGCTACGATGGTCAGTGTGCTTTCTGCCACCATTGCCGGCTTATTCCTGTAACCTTGGACGGGGCAATGAGATACGCGGCACAGTTGCGGAAAAGAAATCTTGCGCTTGGCCGATTCATAGCATGCACTTATCCATTTTACGAACAGGAGTGTTTCAATAATGAGAATGGTAGATCTGATTGAAAAGAAACGTGACGGTAAAGAGCTGACAGCAGAGGAAATCCAATTTTTCGTTACCGGATATACGAATGGGGACATTCCCGATTATCAGGCCAGCGCAATGGCTATGGCGATTTTTTTCCGGGATATGAGCGACCGTGAACGTGCGGATTTGACGATGGCGATGGTGCATTCGGGCGATACGATTGATTTATCCGCCATCGAAGGCATTAAGGTCGACAAGCATTCCACCGGGGGCGTTGGCGATACGACGACTTTGGTATTGGCGCCGCTTGTTGCAGCATTAGACATACCGGTTGCCAAAATGTCAGGCCGCGGCCTCGGACATACGGGCGGTACTATCGACAAGCTGGAAGCCATTGAAGGCTTCCACGTGGAAATGACGAAGGAGCAGTTCGTGCAGCAGGTAAACGAGCAGAAGATCGCCGTCATCGGTCAATCCGGTAACCTGACGCCGGCAGACAAAAAGCTGTACGCCCTGCGTGATGTGACCGGCACGGTAAATTCTATCCCGCTTATCGCCAGCTCCATCATGAGCAAAAAAATCGCCGCCGGCTCTGACGCTATTGTACTGGATGTGAAAACCGGAGCAGGCGCTTTCATGAAAACAGCCGAGGCTGCCAAAGAACTGGCGCATGCCATGGTCAGCATCGGCA
This sequence comes from Paenibacillus sp. sgz302190, assembly GCF_059820445.1. Classification (NCBI taxonomy): domain Bacteria; kingdom Bacillati; phylum Bacillota; class Bacilli; order Caryophanales; family Paenibacillaceae; genus Paenibacillus; species Paenibacillus sp. sgz302190. The sequence goes on along the minus strand of NZ_JBZYAO010000001.1, from coordinate 613,138 downwards.
ACAACGTCGGCCGCAAGACGATGGCGGTCATCTCCGACATGAGCCAGCCGCTTGGCCAGGCAATCGGCAATTCATTGGAAGTGAAGGAAGCGATCGATACGCTGAGCGGCCACGGTCCGAAGGATTTGGAGGATCTGTGTATGGCGCTCGGCAGCCAGATGGTGGTCCTGGCCGAAAAAGCGGCGACGCTTGAAGAAGCGGAGCGGAAATTGAGAGAAGTGATCCGCAACGGCAAGGCGCTGGAGAAATTCAAGGAATTCATCGCGGCGCAAGGAGGCGACCCTTCCGTAGTGGACCAGCCGGAAAAGCTGCCCCAGGCCCTCTACCGCATTGAAGTGCCGGCCAAAGAGGGCGGCGTAGTGGCGGAGATGATTGCCGACGAAATCGGAACGGCTGCGATGCTGCTGGGAGCGGGGCGTGCGACCAAAGAATCGGTGATCGATCTGGCGGTCGGTTTGATGCTGAACAAGAAAATCGGCGATTCCGTAAAAGCCGGCGAGTCGCGAATCGCCCGCAGCGAACGTAAGAGACTATCCCCGTCATCTAGGATGACTTTTGGGATAGTCTTTTTTTTGGCATATCGTCCAAATGGGCCGCCGATGATTCCGACACGCGATCTCTTCCCCAGCTACTTGATACGCTCTATAAACTCGCTCGCCGCACTGGAAAGCGGCATGTTTCGCATAATCATAATCCCCACTTTAGAGGGCGGCAGCTTCACGTCCAGTTGGATCTCGAAAAGAGAGCCGTCCTGCAGCTCTTTGGATACAAATTCTCTAGTAACGTAAGAGATTCCGAGTCCTTTCCGGGCAAGCTCGATGAGAAGATCTACGCTTCCGACCTCGATTTCGGGGTTCAGTGTGTAGCCGTAGCCTCGAAATAATTCCGTAATGGCCATTCGTGCCCGGCTATTGCGCGAGAACAGAATAACGGGGTACTGAAGCAGCATCTCAAGCGACAGCACCGTGTCTTTAAGCTCCGCATAACGGGCCCCCGCGACAAAGCAATCCTGCAGCTGAATACCTTCCCTCACTTCAAGCTGGGCATCGACGATAGGCATGCGGACAACGCCCAGATCAATCCGGCCTTCTTTTAAGAAAGAAATGATTTCCGGCGTAGTGCCGTGAATCAGACGAAGGCTGACGTTTGGATGTTCCTCATGAAAATTTTCCAGGTAGGGAAGCAAATAATGCTTAAACAGTGAGTCGCTTCCTCCGATCCGCAGTTCGCCATTGTCCAGATTTTTAAGAGCGGCCATTTTTTCTTCCGCCAGCGAAATGAGTATCTGGGATTTCTCAATATAGGAGTAGAGGATGGCGCCCTCTTGCGTCAGAACAACACCTTTGGAATTGCGGTAAAACAAGGTGATGCCAAAGCTTTTTTCAAGCTGCATGATGGCGTGGCTGACGCTCGGTTGAGTAAGGTAAAGGGATTTTGCGGCCTGAGATAGGCTGCCTGTTTTCGCGGCCCAATAAAAAACTTTGTACAGCTCATAATTGTTCATAGATGTGGTCTATAGCTCCTGTGAAATATATGAATTACCTGTATAGGTCATATTCGTATTATAGTTGAACTCAGAAAGAGAAACCATACTACAAAGAGACTACACTGGAAGGAGAGATACACATGGAGGCTGTAACGTTTGTTTTGTTTGGGGCGACAGGAGATTTAGCCAAAAGGAAAATTTACCCTGCTTTGTATAATTTATTTGCCGATCAAAAGCTGCCGCAATCATTCTCCGTGATTGGTCTTGGGCGAAGAGAGCTATCCGATTCAGCCTTTCAGGCAAGTGTCGAGCAATCTCTCCACAACTTTTCCAGACGCGAGGCGAACGATAGTGCCTTAATGAAAAATTTCTTGAGCACATTTCGTTATAGTGTTTTGGATATAGGCCACAAAGAGGATTATCAGAAACTGCTGCAACTGGTTGAACAGCGGGAGAAAGAATTGAACATTCCGTCAAATCGGATGTTTTATTTATCCGTTGGGCCTGAATTTTTTGAAACGATAGCATCCAATATCCAGGAAAGCGGGCTTGGTTCTACCGAAGGCTGGAAGCGTCTGATGATCGAAAAGCCTTTTGGCCGCGATTTGCAATCGGCCCGGAAGTTGAATGAACAGCTGAGCAAAGCTTTTACGGAGGATGAAATTTTCCGCATTGATCACTATCTGGGCAAGCCTATGGTACAGAAGCTTGGGGTGCTGCAGCAGACGAATCCGGTCTTTTATGCTTTATGGACCAATCGTTACATTGCCAACGTGCAGATTACGGCAAACGAGACGGTCGGTGTTGAAGAAAGAGCGGGGTATTACGATCATGCGGGCGCTGTAAGGGACATGTTTCAAAACCATATGCTGCAATTGCTAATGATGCTGGCGATTCAAGTGCCGAAGAACAGTACCTTCGAAGAGGTGCGCTTCAAAAAGAAAAAAGTGGTGGAATCCCTTGAGCCGCTGCAAAAGCAGGATGTAGTATCCAGCGTTATTCGCGGGCAGTACGGAGCAGGAACGATCGGAGGAAAGCCGGTTGTCGGTTATACTTCCGAACTTAATATTCCTGAAACTTCAAGGACTGATACGTTTATTGCCGCAAAACTGCAGTTGGATACCGCTTTTTGGCGGGACGTTCCTTTTTATATCCGTACGGGCAAGCGGATGAAGGAGAAATCGACGCGAATCGTTATCGAGTTCAAAGAGCCGTTAAATCAGCATTCTTCAACAAATGACGATCATCCGATTCCTAATCTTTTGGTGTTTGAGATCAGTCCGAACGAGGGCATCACGCTGCAGTTAAATGCGAGCGATCCTCAGCATAAAGGGGAGTTCAAGCCCATTCACATTGACTTTCACGAGAGTCACAAGGATATGCCCGAGGCTTATGAAAGCTTGATCTACGACGCTCTGCACGGAGATCCCACATTTTTTGCCCATTGGGATGAAGTCGAATTGTCTTGGAAATGGGTGCAGCCGATCCTGGATGCGTTCCAAGAAAATCTTGTTCCGCTTCATCTTTATTCAGCGGGCACATACGGGCCTGCCGAATCCGATGAGCTGCCCACGAAAGACGGTTATCATTGGTGGTTTGATTCCAAGCCCGAACAAGAAATAGAAGCGAGCAAAGGAGAACAATATGCCTATCACACAAACCATTGATCAGTTGGCGATCGATACGATCCGAACCTTGTCCATCGATGCCATAAACAGTGCCAATTCAGGTCACCCGGGGCTGCCCATGGGAGCCGCACCGATGGCGTACGCGCTTTGGTCCAAGCAGTTAAATCACAATCCCCGCAACGCCAAATGGTTCAACCGCGACCGCTTCATTCTATCTGCGGGTCACGGTTCGGCGATGCTGTACAGTCTCCTGCATTTGTCAGGATATAATGTGTCGATTGAAGACTTGAAGCAGTTTCGCAAACTGAACAGCCTAACGCCGGGGCACCCCGAATTCGGGCATACGGATGGTGTAGAAGCTACAACAGGACCATTGGGGCAAGGGCTTGCCATGGCTGTTGGGATGGCGATGGCGGAAGCTCACTTGGCCTCGAAATTCAACCAAGACCATTTTCCGGTTATCGATCATTACACGTATGCGCTCGTTGGAGACGGATGTTTGATGGAGGGCGTCTCTTACGAGGCGATGTCCATGGCGGGACATATGAAGCTGGGCAAATTAATCGTATTGTATGATTCCAATGATATTTCTCTGGACGGGAAACTTGACCTGTCCTTTGGGGAAAATATGCAAAAAAGAGCGGAATCGGCTCAATGGGAATATCTAAGGGTCGAAGACGGCAACGATGTTTCGCAAATTGTTCAAGCGATTGAAGCGGCTAAGCGGAACCTTTCGCAGCCGACTCTTATCGAAATACGGACAATCATCGGTTATGGCAGCAAAAAAGTAGCGGGAACGAACAAAGCGCACGGTGCTCCGCTCGGCAAAGAAGAGGCAAAGGCGACGAAGGAAGCGTATGGCTGGCAGTATAAGGACGAGTTTACCGTTCCGGAAGAAGTCAGAGCCCACTTTGATCAGCTTAAACTTAACGGCGAGGCAAAAGAAGCAGAGTGGAATCGGTTGTTAGCTTCCTATCAAGCGCAGTATCCTGAGCTGGGCAAGGAGCTTGAGCAGGTCATCGGCGGTTCTGTCGTGATTGACCCGGCCAATATTGTGACGTTCGACTCCTCCAAAACCATTTCAACCCGCGTAGCAAGCGGCGAGGCCATCAATCATTTCGTCAAATCGGTTCCTTCCATATTCGGAGGCAGCGCGGATTTATCGCATTCTACGATGACGGATATAAGCGGAGAGCCGGCATTTGCCGTTCAATCCTATGCGGGACGCAACATTTATTTTGGTGTTCGCGAGCATGCGATGGGCGCAGCCGGCAATGGCATGGCTTTACACGGCGGCGTAAAACCGTTCGTAAGCACCTTCTTCGTATTCAGCGATTATTTGCGGCCGTCCATACGTTTGGCCGCTCTGCAAAAGCTGCCTGTTATTTATGTATTTACCCATGATTCGATTGCCGTCGGGGAAGATGGTCCTACTCATGAGCCCGTCGAACACCTCGCTGCATTGCGAACTATTCCGGGACTTACCGTCATTCGGCCAACGGATGCGAACGAAACGGCGAGTGCATGGGCGTATGCCTTACAGCAGCAGGAAGGTCCGGTAGCTCTTGTGCTAAGCCGGCAAAACCTTCCTGTGTACGAAGCGACCAAGGGCAATGTTGCAGAGGTAACCAGAGGCGCTTACGTCCTGATGGAAACCAATAATAAGCCGGATGTCATCCTGATCGGAAGCGGGTCCGAAGTTTCTCTGGCCGTGAGCGCCAAAACGGAGCTTGAGCGGGAAAACCTCTCTGTACGCGTCGTCGCCATGCCTAGCTGGGAGCTGTTTGACCGCCAATCCGATGCATACAAAGAGGCTGTTCTTCCTGCTTCCGTCTCGAAGCGCTTAGCGATTGAAGCCGGCATTTCTTTAGGTTGGGAGCGATACGTGGGACCACACGGAAAAATATTGTCTATCGATACCTTCGGCGCTTCAGGGTCCGGCAATGAGGTCATGGAATACTTCGGTTTCTCCAAAAGCAATGTGATTCGGTTGACTAAAGAATTGCTTAGTAAATAAACTAATAAATATTTAAAAAAATGGAGGCAAAAAACTATGAAATTTTTTATTGATACTGCTAACCTTGCGGATATTAAAAAGGCGTATAAAATCGGCGTTCTGTCCGGCGTGACAACAAACCCTTCTTTGGTTGCCAAAGAAGGCGTGAAGTTCGAAGACCGTATTGCTGAAATTTTGCAAGCTGTTCCTGAAGTCGAATCGGTATCCGCTGAAGTTACTCCGGATGCCGAGACGGCGGAAGATATGATCGCGCAAGCTGAAGAGCTGATCAAAATCAACGGAGGAGACAAGAACATCACGATCAAGCTTCCAATGACGTTGGCCGGCCTTGAGGCATGCCGTTACCTGTCGAAAAAAGGCGTGAAAACAAACGTTACGCTGATCTTTACCGTCAACCAAGCTTTGCTGGCTGCGCGTGCAGGGGCAACTTATGTTTCTCCGTTTTTAGGCCGTTTGGATGATATTTCTGAAGATGGCGTGCTGCTGGTATCCAAAGTGGCCGAACTGTTCCGCATTCATAACCTGGACGCGCAAATTATCGCGGCATCCGTTCGGCATCCGGATCACGTAACTCGCGTAGCGATGGCAGGCGCGCATATTGCCACGGTTCCGTTCCAAGTTATCGAACAAATATCCAAACATCCTTTAACGGATCAAGGGATGGAAAAATTCGCTGCTGATTGGAAAAAAGCGGCTCAACATTAAAAGGCAACGAAATACGAGTTCAAAGGAGACGCTCCGGATGGCTATTTCATTTGATTATTCCAATGCCTTGTCCTTTGTCGGACAGCATGAAGTGGATTATTTCAGTGACTTTGTAAAAGCGGCTCACCATATGCTTCATGAAAAAAAAGGCCCCGGGTCCGATTATCTGGGCTGGGTCGATCTGCCGCTTCAATATGATCAAGAAGAGTTCGCGAGAATCAAACATGCCGCACAGCGCATTCGCAGCCATTCCGATGCCTTGATTGTCATCGGCATTGGCGGCTCATACTTGGGGGCAAGATCTGCGATTGAAGCGCTGTCCCACACGTTTCATAACCAGATGAACGGTAAAACCCAGGTGTATTTTGCCGGCCAAAACATCAGTTCTACGTACATTACTCATCTTTTGGAGCTGCTGGAGGGCAAGGATATTTCCCTGAATGTCATTTCCAAGTCAGGCACAACGACGGAACCGGCTATCGCTTTTCGAATTCTGCGCGAATATATGGAAAAGAAATACGGAAAAAGCGGAGCCAAAAGACGTATTTTTGCTACAACCGATTCATCTAAGGGCGCATTAAAAAAACTTGCCGACGAAGAAGGCTATGAAACCTTCGTTATTCCCGACGATGTAGGCGGGCGTTATTCGGTGCTTACAGCCGTGGGGCTGCTGCCTATTGCCGCTGCCGGACTCGACATCGATCAAATGATGGCGGGAGCCGCCGCGGCTGCACGAAAATATAACAATGCCGATCTCTCCGCCAATGAAAGCTATCAGTATGCGGCCGTTCGCAATGCTCTTTACCGTAAGGGAAAAACGATCGAGCTGCTGGTTAACTTTGAACCGTCTTTGCATTTTGTTTCCGAATGGTGGAAACAGTTGTTCGGCGAAAGCGAAGGGAAAGATCTGAAGGGGCTGTATCCCGCGTCCGTCGATTTTACGACCGATCTGCACTCCATGGGACAATACGTCCAGGAGGGCCGGCGAGACCTCATTGAGACAGTGCTTTCGGTGAAAAAGCCGCGCGTAGAGCTGATCATTCAAGAAGACGAAAGCAATCTGGACGGATTGAATTTTATCGCCGGCATGACAATGGATGAAGTGAACAAAAAGGCGGCCCAAGGCACGCGGCTTGCCCATGTTGACGGAGGCGTCCCTAACCTGATTGTTGAACTGGATGAGCTCAATGAATATGCGTACGGCGAAATGGTGTACTTTTTCGAGAAGGCATGCGGCATCAGCGGATTGCTGCTTGGGGTGAATCCGTTCGATCAGCCTGGCGTGGAAGCGTACAAGAACAATATGTTTGCGCTGCTGGGCAAGCCTGGTTATGAAGCGCAGCAAGCCGAACTCCTGAAGCGTTTATCTGCAGAGAAATGACACGAACAAATTCGATTTGAACAGCAGGAGGGCGTTACGATGAAAAAACAGCAAATCGGTGTGGTCGGATTAGCCGTCATGGGTAAAAACCTGGCCTTGAATATAGAAAGTAAAGGGTTCTCGGTTGCTTTGTATAATCGTTCACCTGAAAAAACGCACGAACTATTGGCGGAAGCACAGGGGAAAAACTTTGTCGGCACGTTCAGTGTCGAAGAGTTTGTCCAGTCTTTGGAGACGCCCCGTAAAATATTAATCATGGTCAAAGCGGGCAAGCCGACGGACGATACCATTAATCAGCTTGTTCCTTACCTGGCTCCGGGAGATATTCTAATCGACGGCGGAAACGCTTATTTCCCTGATACGCAAAGAAGAAACAGAGAGCTGCAAGCTCAAGGCTTCCGCTTTATCGGTGCAGGTGTTTCGGGCGGCGAAGAAGGGGCGCTGAAGGGTCCGGCGATTATGCCGGGAGGACAAAAAGACGCCTATGAGCTGGTTGAGCCCATTTTGACTGCCATATCGGCCAAAGTTAACGGCGATCCTTGCTCAACCTATATCGGAGAAGACGGCGCCGGTCATTACGTCAAAATGGTCCACAACGGCATCGAATACGGAGATATGCAGCTTATTGGCGAAGCGTATCAATTGCTGAAGGATGTATTGAACCTGAATACAAGCGAGCTGCATGACATTTTCTCCGAGTGGAACCGTGGTGAACTGGACAGTTATTTGATTGAAATAACGGCCGACATTTTCGCAAAAACAGATCCTGAAACAGGCAAACCTATGGTGGATGTCATCCTGGATTCGGCAGGGCAAAAGGGAACCGGGAAATGGACAAGTCAAAGCGCATTGGATCTGGGAGTCCCTTTGTCCATAATTACTGAATCCGTGTTCGCGCGATTTATTTCCGCCATGAAAGAAGAACGCACAGCCGCAAGCAAGCGTCTGAACGGACCTGCAGTTTCCAGCTATGACGGCGATCCTAAGGAATTTATCGAGGCCGTTCGAAAAGCGTTATATGCAAGCAAAATAGCTTCCTATGCGCAAGGCTTCGCACAAATGCGAGCCGCTTCCGACGAGTACGAATGGAACTTGAACTATGGCGGCATTGCGATGATCTTCCGCGGCGGATGCATTATCCGCGCACGGTTTTTACAAAACATTAAGGATGCTTACGACCGTGACCCGGCTCTGAAAAACCTGTTTTTGGACGATTACTTCAGAGAGATCGTTGAAAACTATCAAGAAGCTTGGAGAAATGTCGTATCTATTGCCGTAACCAGGGGGATTCCGGTTCCTGCGTTTGCTTCGGCTTTAGCCTATTATGACAGCTACCGCTCAGAAAGACTGCCGGCAAATTTGCTGCAAGCGCAAAGGGATTATTTTGGGGCGCATACTTTCGAACGGCTTGATCAAAAGGGAAGCTTTCATTTTCAATGGATGGAATAATAGAGGTGAAAGCCGCACGTCAGAGGCGATAGCCCACAATCAGCCCGGCGCACGAAGAAAACCTGCAAAAGTACATGAATTTGCGTCCATGATCGCTGCCCACGAACAATTCCTGCAATTGTGCAGGCTTTTCAGCGGGGACGGGGGCTAAGGTTCACTTTCAGCGAAAATTCCTGCACTTTTGCAGGAATTTCGCTAAAACAAGCCAATTTCGGAGGAAAAGCCTGCACTTTCGCAGGTTTTTTTTCTGCCAGGTTGCCTCATGCAAAGTTGTGCGGTTCCACGATCTGTACCGGGATAGGTGCGCGTTAGGAAAAACGGTTGCCCCCAAACTAGTACCCCTTTGGTTTCCTTATTTCTAACTAAGTGCCGTGCCTTTCTCAACGGTCTGAGCCGCATTTTATGCGGCTTTTTTAGGTTAACCATGCAAGTTCTTACCCAAATTGAATGACAAGAACTACATGGTTGGGCAGGGTTACGAACTCTTTATTCGTAGTAACCTTCGGTTGATTTGCGGAATTGTTGGAATTGATTTGCATCATGCCCGAACCACACTTGGGAGTTCGTTCGGGTCGCCAGAGTGCGAATTTTCTCAACCGCGTTCCGGTAACCTATCGAATCGTATATAATACCGGGCGGCCTGACCGGAGGCCCGTAGCTCTCCGCTGTGTAGATTGCGTCGGAAGCGAGGATGATCCCGCCCGTTTCCGGCATTTCAATGTGAAGGCCTAACATGCCCCAGGCGTGGCCGCTTCCGAAGTTCAAGATTTTGATGCCTTCGGCCAACTCCAGGTTATCTTCATTGCGTTTGACCGTTTTCCACTGCAGATGGTTTTTGATCCAAGCATCGATGTCAGCCCAAATATAGCCGCCTCCTTTTTCGTTGCGGGCATAGCTCTGCAGCGCGCCGTTCAACTCATCCTCATGCACGATAATCGTAGCGTTCGTGAACATTTCCAAACATCCGGCATGATCCAGATGCAGATGCGAAGCAATCACATACTTGATGTCCTCCGGTCTAACATTCAGCTGCTCTAGCCGGTTATGCAGGTAACATTCCTCGCTCGCCACCCAGGGGAACGCATGCTGGGTCGATTTGGACCAGCGCCCTTCAATACCCATCGAATTCGGGTTGCAGGCCGTATCGAACAAAATTTTCCCTTCCGGATGATCAATCAATACCGTATAGATCGGAAATTCCACAAACTCCGTCCGGGCGTTAGGATTGCCGAGCGTAGCCGGATTATGCATGGCGATCAACCAGTTTTTGTCCATGCTCATTCGGCCGTTATCCATTACATACAGCTTAGGGCGGGCTTTAATAATATTCGTCATGTTCATTTCCTCCTAATTAAACAGAATATAGACATACAATAATATATAAACTAAGATGACATAAGTAGGCACTTTATTGTTCCCTGGGTACTTTAAGGTGCACAGGTAGAGGAGGGAGATCGTTTGTCATCTTCTGGAAAAACAATACAGCCCGATATTTCGTTGGCAAGTTGCGGTTACAGCAGAGTTCTTGAGCTGATTTCCGATAAATGGACAGCACTAATCATCTATGCATTGGAAAACGGAAGTATTCGTTATGGAGAAATATTAAGAAGAATCGAGGGCATTTCCAAAAAAATGCTGACCCAGACGGTGCGAAAGCTGGAAAGGGATGGGTTGGTTCAGCGCCATATTACACCAGTCGTGCCCCCGATCGTCGAATATTCGCTTACTCCTATGGGGGAAGCTTTGCTTCAGCCAATGAGAGAGTTAAGGCAATGGGTAAGGATCTATGATTCTCAGGTCAAAGAGGCAAGGGCCAATTACGACCAAAATTACAATAAACATTCAGAACCTTTTTAACCCCGGGAGTCTGCTCACAGGAACGGATTAAGTTGATGCGAGAACGTCTGTTCTGTGCCAGTCCGTAAGAACTTAAAAAGGAGCTGCCTCGGCAGCTCCTTTTGCTCTTTACAACTTATGCGATTTTGTTTTAAAAGAAACCTCTTCTAAAAAAGAACGGGGACTCAAAAAATTCGAATGGCTCAAAACGCTCGAATCTTTCTTCGAACGGGAAGAATCCGAATGGACTGAAGGGTGTGAAAAATGCACTTGTTTTAACGGATTTTTTGTTTTTAGCTAATTTTTTTGGACTCTTCACTCAAAATCATCTCCATGTTCTTAACGAAATAGTAACTTTTTTGAGTTTTAGATTACCAAACGAAAGTTACCGAGATGATTACCAAAAGAATAAAAAGAACCAAGATAGCAGCCACATTTGTTCCCATGCCGTAACCTGCACAACTAGCGCCCATGTTCATTTCCTCCCTTCACAATCCATTTTTCGATACGTCTTATTTATACGTCGGCGATTTAACTTTTGCTTGTACATATGTCTAAATTTATTATGAACCGCATTTATTTGCGGTCTTTTTTATTATGGGAAGCTTTCAAACGGAGGAATAGTTTGACATTTCAGAATAATGGGTTTAAAGTTATTATACACATGAGTAATAAAAATCTTTTCGGAGGTGAATAATGAATGAGCAAGATTTACGCGTCATCAAAACAAAAAACAATTTGAAAAACGCATTGATTTTTTTATTGAAGGAAAAATCGTTAGACAAAATTTCCGTTTCCGAATTATGTAAGGAATCCGGTATCACCAGAAGAACCTTTTATTTACATTATGAAAGTGTTTCTAAATTGTTAGAAGAACAAATTGAGCAGCTTTTGGTAGATTTAGAGGCATCCTTATTGGCAACTTCCAAGTATCGTCAAGAGGCGGATTATCATCGTTTACAACCCCAAATGATTCATCTTTTCCAACATGTATACGATAATAAAGATTTTTATCGTTTCATATTCAGTGCAAATTCAAATTTTATTTATTATGAGATGTTTTATATACGGATAAAAAGACTTGTAAAAAAATCAATGGATTCCATGGCCATGCTTGAGGAGGTCAGTGAGTTTCATATATCTTATCAAGCAAATGCAATCCTGGGTGTAGTCATGGAATGGTGTTATCACAATTTTGAAGAACCTATTGATGAAATGAACCAATTATTGCTGAAAATTTTAAAGCTGTAATCAAATCAAATCAAAAAACAAATATTGCGAATATCGTGACACAAGTCTATGCACTGGACGATATCCAAGAAGCATTCAACGTCGCAATCGAAGCCAAAGGGGCTATAAAGGTTATCGTTGACTTATCATAACACCTGGGGGTTAATTACGAGATACTCGATGCAATTGATGAGCAGGTATGGAATTTTGTGCCGATGTTAAACCTAAACAACAGTGATTTTAACGAAAGTATAGAGCCTATTATGGGAAAGGAAGGTCGTCATGAATACTTCGGACCAAATTGTGAAAGCAGCATTCAGCCTGTTTAGCGGTGACAGCGGTGAAAACCCATTTCCATTATTCGCACAGATGCGGGAGGTGGGATCCGTTATTCCTGTTCAGTTTCCGATGGGTGGGACGGATCGTCAAGCCTGGCTGGTCACGCGTATGGAAGAGGCGATGCAGGTGCTCAAAGATCATGCCCGCTTTACTGTAGACCCAAGCTCTATCGATGGCAACAGCGACATTCGGAAAATTTTCACCGGCAACGCTGATCCATCGGCTCCCCCTAACTTCTTTGCCAATTCCATGCTCTCTGTCGATGAGCCCGATCATCGATGGTTGCGCGGGTTAGTGTCTAAAGCCTTCACGCCCAGATATATGGAAAGCTTACGCCCCCGGGTACAGATGATTGCTGACGAATTGCTCGACCGGGTGCAAGCTCAAGGCGAGATGGACCTCGTCAAGGACTATGCCTATCCTTTACCGATCAACGTCATTTCCGACATGCTCGGGGTGCCTAAAGAAGACCGGGCACAGATCCATGTCTGGTCTGATGCGATCGCGCACGGTCTGGGTCTGGGAAGGCGAGAACCAGGGGTAACGGAGCACATACGAGCCTTCGGCGAATACACCGCACAGCTCGTGGCGGACAAACGCCGGCATCCTGCTGATGACTTGATCAGCCAGTTGATCGCCATCGAAGAGGAGGGAGACCGGCTCGAAGAAGCAGAGTTGCTCTCGATGATCTCGTTATTGATCTTTGCCGGCCATGAGACCACCTCGAACCTGATCGCCACCGGTACATTGATGTTGCTGGATCATCCCGAGCAGCTGGAGAAGCTCAAAGCCGACCAAAGTTTGGTCCCCTCGGCAGTCGAAGAACTGCTGCGCTTCAATGGGCCCGCTACAATTGCGGGCCCGCGTTTTGCCATTGAAGATATCGAGCTGGCCGGGCGGCAGATCAAGAAGGGGGACATGGTCATTCCCGTATTGAAATCAGCAAATCGGGATGAGCGCCAGTTTACTGAGTCAGAGTATCTGGATATTACACGTACAATTAATCGTCATCTCGCCTTCGGACACGGTATCCATATGTGTTTGGGGGCGCCGCTGGCCCGTGTGGAAGGAGACATTGCGTTTACCACCCTGCTGAGGCGCATGCCCAATCTGCGGCTCAGCATCCCACGGGAGAGCGTCATCTGGCACTTCAAGCTGTCCTCACAGGGGTTAGCCGCTCTGCCTGTCGCTTTTTAGCGGAGAGGAAGCGCGGATTGCAAAAAGAGAGGGTTCAGGCTGCAACGATGCCTGAACCCTCTTGTGTAGTTTTCGCTAGTGGTCATGTCCATGAGTATACAGGATATTGTAAGCCAGCTCATTCATATATGCAAAAAAGTCTTGGGAGCAATCCAACGAGACTTCCAGCAAAGCTAGGACTTCAGTAAATCTTTGGCATGCTGTTTTCCAGCAGCAAGGAGGCTGTCGCTTAGCTTGGAATCATCAACGGAACGTGCCAGTATAAGCGTTCCAACCATGATGCTGAGCAGAGCGCTGCCAGTAGATTTATCGGTTCCCGCCAAATCGGAGATAAAATCAATGACTCGTTCTAACTCGCGGGTGAAAACCTGACGAACTTCTTCCGATGACCGGGATATTTCGCCGGAAAGGGCAGGGAGAATACAGCCCATCTCGGTATTGTCACGATGGTGCGGACTTAGATAATAATGGATAACTGCATTGATTTTGGATTCGTTTTGCTCCTCTTCCACCGCTTTCTGAAGTAACGCAATCGTAGCGCCGATGGCATAACTGCAAACTTCGGAGACCAGTTGTTCTTTGCTTGCAAAGTGCGCATAAAACCCCCCGTGTGTCAGTCCCGCCCCTTTCATAATGAACGGAACGCTTATGTCGCGAATTCCGTTGGTACGAAAGGCTTTGGCGGCACTTTCAATGATACGGCCTCGGACTTTTATTTTATGTCCTTCAGGATAAGGCATTACTATCATTCCTTTACTCGAAATCTGCTTTTAAAAAATTATAATCATCATAATAAACTTTGTCAATTTGCCGGTTGCATCCGAAACTTCCGCTAAGGAATATGTGGCACTATTGACTATTTCAAAATATGATGATTATAATATATTGTGCTCATCATATTTAGATACAAAAAAGGAGTAGTGAAAAATGGATATTTCTAAACAAATTGCTCTTGTCAGTGGGGCAAACCGAGGTTTTGGCAAGCATTTAGCTCAGGAACTTCTGGCGAGGGGAGCCAAAGTATATGCCGGAGCAAGGAACCCGGCATCAATCGATCTGCCGGGGGCAATCCCGCTGCAGCTCGATATTACAGATCCCAAATCCGTAGCTGCTGCAGTGGAGGCGGCTGGGGATGTGACCCTTTTGATCAACAATGCCGGTACGTCAACGGGCGCCTCTCTACTTACAGGTAAGCTGGACGATATACAAATGGAATTCGACACTCATTTCTTCGGCACACTATCTATGATTCGCGCTTTCGCACCAATTATTGAAAAGAATGGAGGAGGGACGATACTGAATATTTTATCCGTATTATCTTGGTTCAGTGTGGGTGGGATAGGAGCGTACTCGGCTGCAAAATCCGCCGAATGGGGAATGACGAATGCTTTACGCTTAAATTTAGCCCCTAACAACATTAGGGTTGCCGGACTACACGTAGCGTTCATGGACACGGACATGGCAACGCACATCCAAACGCCTAAGGCAGACCCAAAGGATATCGCAAGAATCGCGATAGACGGAATCGAAGCTGATCTCTATGAGATTGTTGCCGACGATCTAAGTCGGAAGGTGCAGAATGGTCTTGCAGGAGGGGTTTCTTCCTTATACCCGGAATTACAAAGCTAAATGGTTTCGGAAAATAATGTATTTTCCATTGATATTTCAACGCAAAAACGCCAAGCCATGAATCGTACAGGCTCGGCGTTTTTTCTTGTGCCGCCGAATGCCATCCCGACGAAAGCAAGCAGAACTTGCGAAATCAATTTGTTTACGAACGAGGCGTTGGTTTTGTCGGAGAAAAAACCGACCTTGACCGAAACCGCTCTTTTCTCCAGCATCGCTCCGAGATTGTCGAGACGCCGCGGCAGCCTGCGGATGACGGGAAGCAGCTCTAGCGGTTTGGCGGCGTTTTCCAGCAAGATCGACAGCTCACGGCCAGCAAAATAAATTGGGCATACATCGTGGAGCAAAATCGGAATCACTCAAAGAATGTTGACCTTAGGTCAGACCCAGGGTGTATCCTTAAGTTAAATCCAATGGCAGCCAAGGAGAGATTGTCTTTGAAAAATGAAATTACGATTAGTGAGCTAGCCAGGCTTATGCAGGTGTCTGTTCATCAGATTCGTTATTTTGAGGAAAAGGAAGTGCTGCTGCCAGCTTACATCGATGACAACCAATATCGGATGTACGGCATGGATCAGGTCTATCAACTGGCTCATATATTGCTGCTGCGCAAGTTGGGACTGTCTGTGCAGTCGATTCGAGAATGTCTTGATGGCGATGCTTCGGACAGCATGCAGCCACTGCTCCGCAATTCCCTGGTGAAGATCGATGCCGAAATTGTACGGCTCCAGCAGCTCAGTCAGTTTATCCGAAAAGTGCTGGGCGAGCATGAGGATTTCGGACGGGAGATCGGAGCTTACCGTACCCAGTGGAGGGAGACTTTGCCTCTGGCGTTTTGGTTCGAGACGGACAGCCTGACCGATCTTCATGCAAGAATGTTTGCGCAGCAGGGTGGATCGGTATCGAACCTGTTCGAAGCCGATCTGCATTATATCTACGACGGTCCCGACAGTGTTGCTCTTTATACCGAAGCGTGGGAAGGGGAGCCAGACCTGCTTTTGCCGGCGGGCGAGTATCTATCCTGTCGCTTCCTTGCCTGGGATGAAAATGAACTTGCACAGCACATGGAACAATTTCAGACTTATGCTGAAGGGCATTCGCTGAATATCACAGGCCCGCTTGTGCTGGCAGAAAAGTCGTATCTGTCCCTCTTCAGTCAGGACAGCCTGCATTACGAGATGTTCGCCCGAATCGCAAAGAAAGATTAAGAATGGCAGGGGCGGACTTTAGTTAGCTCTTTTCTAAGGAGGTATGAAGAATGAATCAATCAAAAGCGCGCGTCATGGGGCTGGATGTTGCCAGAGCACTGGCGATCGCGGGCATGATCATCGTCAATTACAAACTCGCAATGGGGGCAGAGAACACAGGTCCCGGATGGCTAAGAGGGTTTACAGAAATATTTGAAGGCAGAGCCTCCGCATTATTCGTGATACTAGCCGGGATCGGTGTTTCCCTGATGACCGCCAAGGCCAGAAGCTCGGCCAGCAGCGAGCTTATCCGTCAAAGCCGGAGCAGTTTGTACCGGCGGGCGATGTTCCTGTTTGCAGCAGGAATTTTGCTATTGCTAATAGGATGGAGCGCAGATATATTGCATTATTATGCCGTATTTATGATAGTTGGAGCTGCACTGATCGGTGTATCGGATAAACAGATAGCAGGATTCATTGTTGTTATTGTTCTGACAACGCAAATTCAATTATTATTACTGGATTATGACCAAGGGTGGTCACAAGACTTCCATGAATACACAGAGCTTTGGACCTTACCCGGATTTTTCCGCAACCTGCTATTTAACGGCTTTCATCCTGTATTTCCCTGGCTGAGTTTTTTTCTGTTTGGTCTATGGCTCGGCAGGAAAGAATGGTTTTTCCAACAGAAAGCTCGTCACCGATTGCTGTGGTTTGCCATGTCCGGAACTCTGTTCTTCGAAATGGTATCCTGGGTACTTACACGATGGACCCCTTCCGTCTTGGATCAACATAATACCTACTATCATTTATTCACAACCAAGCCTATGCCGCCTAATCTTCTATATGTTTTATCCGCAGCCTCTTCTGCACTGGCAGTTCTTGTGTTGTGTATGTATTTCACCGAAAAATTTCCAAACGCCATGTTTGTACGTGCGCTGATCAGTACTGGACAGTTATCCTTGTCACATTATATCGGACATGTGGTCATTGGACTTGTCACGCTCGAGTTGGCCGGTGTACTGGAAAACGGGAGTCTGGTATTTTCCAGCATCTACGCACTGCTGTATTATATTGCAGCTGTTATCTTCTCGATATTTTGGAGAGAACGAGTTGGCAGAGGGCCTGTTGAGCTTATCATGAGGAGGCTCAGTTAACGTTCGCATGACGAAAGGCTGGCACTGACAGCACTCAGTCGGGTCAATTTTCTTCCGGCTCGTAAACCGTCCGAATTCCGATAAGGAGCCGGGCGGCTCTTTGCGTTATTCCCGGCATGGGCACGATCTCTCCCGCTTATGTAACGGGTGGCTATGGTCGGCGCCATCGTATGCGACAGATGAATCGATGAGTCTGAGGACATGGGAACTCGAGGAAATAGTTGTATATTTTTGTATAGTTGGGATTGGTATACTCAGTTGGGATTTGAAAAATCGAATTGTGGCGTTTGTTGTCGCAAACGCTGCAAAGCGAAATTTCTTTTCATTAAGGGGGGATAGGATGCCCAAGAAAATTTGAATCGGACAGTTAGAGGAGATGCATAGAAGGGTTAGATAGTTATAGAAGGGTCGCACTTTGATCCGGTAATGAATCAGGAGGATGGAGAAAATGGCATTGAGAGGTATGAAACGTAGTTGGAAAAGGAAGCTCTCGGCGATGCTGGTCCTCACGATGGCTGTGGGCAGCTTTTCCAACATAGCGGCGCCGTGTAAAGCGTCAGCGAATCCTAGCGTTCCTCTGCCTGTGTGGAAAAACGACGCCGAATTTTGGCTGAAGGCAGATGAAGGTGTCACTACGGCGACGTATTCAGCAGGTATTGGTGTCGAGAAATGGGACAATCAGGCAGGAACGGTTCGTTTTGACGTTTATGGAGGTCCGGGTTATAAAACAGCGGGAGCTAACTTCAATCCGGTTGTGACGTTTGCCAACACGGGCAATACGAACAGCGCACTTAGCCAATACTTGCGCGGCGACGGGCAGATCACTTTTACGGATGCGTATGCAGTCTTTAAAGCCAATTCCGAAACGGAGGTGCGCTCGTCGGCTCCACAACGCGGACTGGCGGGCACGGAGCGGCCTTATTTGCAGTAGACAGCGACGGGCTTTACTTGGGTAATATCGATGGTCGTTATAAATCGATCAATTATCCCATTGCCGAGTCAACCCGCTACCAATTGGCCGAGTACGATACTAGCGGGACGACAGATACAGTAACAGTAACCGGTGAGCAAAGAAATTTCCCTACCTCCTTTACGCCAATGATTGGCGGGACGAAAGAGGGAGCAAGCGGTAGAAATTACTACAACTATAACGGAGAAATGGCGGAAGTTATCTTATTTTCCGGAAGCACCGCCGCTTATCGGGGTCAGATTCAAAGCTATCTGGCGCTGAAGTACGGATTGACCTTGAATCATGGAGCAACGGACTACGTGAACAGCCAAGGAATGACGGTTTGGTCTGCAGCCGCCAATAACGGTTACGGCAGCCGTATTACCGGCATCGGCAGCGATTCCGGAAGCACGCTGAACCAGCGGCAGTCCAAGTCCCAAGATTCGGGAGCGTTTGTGACGCTTGCGGCTGGCAATGCCATTCAAGCATCCAACCAAGACATTGCGGCGGGCAGCATTGCCATGGAGATTATCTAATCTTCGGCGATAACGGCGACAGCAAAAGTACCGCTTACCAAACACCCATAGCCGGTACGACTATGAAACAGATGGATCGGGTGTTGGAAAGCTGCTGAAGCCGCAAGAGAACATGACTCGCGCGGAAGCAGCGGCGTTAATGAGAAGATTACTGCAATCCAAGAACTTGATTGACTGATGTATGAGTACCACAACCACTGCCGATTCTTTCAAGTCGGCGGTGGTTGTTTCTTTTGAGGGAGATGGCCGAATGAGAGCGATAGAGCGCGGCAGACTGTTCAAAGAGGAAAGAGCCGGAAAATGTCGAATTCATGCTTAATTGATGAATGTGAAAGCAGGTGAATGGATGGATGCGTTTCAGCGGATAAAACGAAGGGATCCGGAACGTTCGGAAGCAGCCGAAAGCGCGAAACGCACGGTAGGTTCGGGGCATCCGTATTTGCAGTTCATGCAGCGGCAGTTCGGCAATCGGGCAACGGGTCAGTTCTTGCTATCGGTACACGGCAGTGGAGGGACAAGCGTCATTCAGCGGCACAAGGGAGAAAAGGATGTTTCTGATCCAGGCAATAATCAAGGCAAAGGCAGTACATCCAAACCGGCGCGAACTTCACTTCCGAAGCGTGAACCGCTTACGATGACACAGGGACACGATCTGGCTCGCGAAGGCAATATCGTGGACTGGATCCTTCATCGAACGGCGGTCCGTGTGACCCAGCAGATGCAAGAAGAAGTACCCGCCGACCTTTCCGGTATAGACGTGAACAAGCTCAAGGGCAATGCGGAACAGGTACCTGTCGAATCGAAACGCGGGCAGAAGAAAAAAATGAAGGAACAAGCGAAGAAATCAACCGGCAAGAACAAAGGCGAAGCAAAGTCCGCTAAACATGAGCATTCGGGGAATGAGCAGGAGAAGAAGGCTGAGCTCAAACCGCAGCGGTTTGATGTGCAGGTTCAGGAAATGTTGGCTGTCGTCCGCGATCTCGTTCATGCGTTTCAGTTAGCTGCCTTGCAAGCCTCACCTCATCCGCGGGGTGTCAACGTGTTCACGTATTGGGGATATGACTTTGTCGTGAGCCCCAAGAGGTATGTGGCCCCTCTTTCCGATAATGTCAACGGCGACAGCGGCCAAGCGATTCCGACGCCAGACAGCCTTTTTGCAAATTATGACTACCCGTTTCAGAAAATGTCTCATCCGATGTTTCGCTCGATCATCGAAGCCATGCTCAACGGTGAACAACCGAATGCTTCGCCTGATCAATTGACGATCTTTATCGCCTCGGTCGCAGCTGAAATTACCCGCTACGAACCGCAGCTCGTCTCCGTAGCGCTGGCCATGACCGGGGCAACGCAGGAAATGGATGAGCACGACAGTTTGTTCACCACAGCGTTAACGATGACTACGGGCAGCACCGACCCTACGTCAGGGAAACATATCGATCGGCGCGAATCATTCAAGAAACAGCGGGAGGATGACGAATTCCGCGCGACCGAGCCGGCGGCGATTCGAGAAGGTGGCATCATACGGGCGGCCTTATCGGGTCCGGCGCTGCAACTGGATGCACAGGCTTATGTGGAATCGCAGCTGGAAGCAGGTACAGATCCGGAGAAGATTGCAGAGGATTTGTCGGACATGTTGATTTACGTGATCAATAAATCGGCGACCGACAAGAAAAAATCTGAGACATCCTACGAGAGTGAGTGGAAGCGTGCGCCCAAACTGGAGGCCCATTTGACTGCGGATATGCTGGAAAAGCATTTTCCGGAGGATCAGCAGTTCCCAGACCGATCCGCAGACAATTCAAGTATTGTGTTGCTTACGCCGGAGGAACGCGCACGTCTCGCTTTAGAATTAAGCACCCATAATTTCAATGCGGTGTTCCGCAGCCCAACAATCTATGATATCGCAATGAAAGTTGGCAAAGCCATTACATACGGTAGAGCTCACCTGAAGCTTTCCAACAGCGGTACGGATAAGCTGCAAGGGAATCATTGGGAAGGACAGGACTGGGTCGGTGAAACGGAGCAAGTTGACGACAAGGGCTTCCAGGAGAAGAAAGCAGCAAAGCATAAAGCGTCACAGTCGGACAAGCGTGCCGGCAGGCGGGCGTCCGGGGAATCAATTGAAGAACGCATGAACCGGGTGTTAAACGCCATAAAAAAGAGAGAAGAGACGGATAATGCAGGGCTTCAAGAGCTGCTGCAGGAAGCATTGGACGGGTTGTATCACAAGGATGAGGACAAGCGTGAGAAGGCCCGGGAGAAGCTCAGTCAGCTGGAAGGCGAGCTTGCGGAATACGAAAGCTTGGAGGATTTGCTGGAAGCCTATATGCCCTCCAATCAATGGGGAATCATGCCTGAAACCTGGCAGCGCGGGCAAGCCTCGGGTATGGGATTCAATTGCCTGATTGATTCGCTACTGCAGCACACAACGACACTTAGTGCTGAGGAACGGCTGACCGAAGCGAGGTTCATCCGTGATCAGTTAGTGCAGGAGGGAAGAACCGGTCCGAGAGATTTCTTGTTTGGCGACGAGCATATTATAAGGATTCTGCAATTAATTGGCGTAAATCCTCATGATTACGAGGTTCGAAGCGAATGGACGGCAAGAGGCTCCCGCCAGCACCGTGAGACCGTTAATGCCGGCGCGCCCAATGTCATTAGGTTGTGGAATACCGGAGTCCATTACGAACCGATTTTTGTACAAGAGGACAATCCCTTTGTCGATGATATCGATACAAACCAGCAGAACGGCGGTCCAACTCGCGGGGCCCAACCGCTATGGATGCTTCCGTTTGTCAATCAGCAAGCGGAGCAACCCGAGGAGGGCTCAATAGAAAATACGAAAGGCGCTTCGAATGTAGAGGAATCCGATCGTAATTACGAAAAAAGCGGATATGTCAAAACAACTGTAGGCCGCTTTACCTTCTGGGTCCGGACTACACCGCTTAAGGATTCTCATGCAGCCGCCAAAGCGGTTGTCATGCTTCCGCATGATTTTAATATATCCGATGCGGAGGAGTTGCAGCAAATCGCCGCAGCTGCGCAAAGCTATGGATTGACGCCGGCAGACGGCATTGGCTTGATGGTCGGGAAGCAGAATTACTATCTCAAGGAAAATCAGGAAAGATTGTTTGTGGAAAAACCGCCGATCCGGAAGAAAAAATCGCAAGGGGACCCGACGAAAAAATAACCAGAGGAGAAGTTTGTCATGACGGAAAATAGTAACGCATTTCATCCACCATATGTAGTAAGGTTTCCATTCGAAAAATCGCTCGGGTTACGTCATGCATTGATTGATGTTAACGGAAATCTTGTTCGTGAGCCGAATTTGCTTAAAATACATAATTTTACTCCGAATGGTAAAGGAGGCTACATAACTGCTGCTCAAGACTTAAACGAAAAATGGGGATACCTGGATCAAAGCGGTAGATGGCTGATCGAGCCGACTTTGGAGGATGCGCGCATTTTTGGCGAGGAGGGCATCGCCAGATTCAAAAAAGAGGGGCTATGGGGCTATGTAGACTTAAACGGGGAGATCCAAATCCACCCCCAGTTTCAGGAGGCACTGCCATTTAGCGCAGGCTTGGCGGCGGTTCGCTTGCACAATGGCTATGCTTATATCGATTGCACGGGACAAGTAGTCATCGAGGGGCCGTTTGCCGAGGCAGGCTACTTTTCGCCGAACGGTCTAGCTGCCGTGAAAAAGCGGGGGGACTCCTCTTGGGGAATGATCAATACGAAGGGAGAAATGGTGATTGCCCCCCAATTTACAGATGTCAGAATGTACACAAGCGATGGAATAGCCCCTGCAAAGAAACGTAAATTATGGGGATTAATCGATGCGCAAGGCAACTGGATCATGGAGCCGACCTATTCTCGTATCGAAGAGTTCAACGAAGAGGGGCTCGCTTTTTTCAGTGATTACACCAATATGAATATGAGAAACGGTTATCTCAATACAAAAGGCGATGTGGTCATCGAGGGAACGTCAATCTCGGACCAGATGGTGCGCGGGCTGGCCAAAGAAGTTGTACCTTATGGCGGAGGTATCGGTTTCTTTGATCGTACCGGTACGATGGTGATCCCGGCACAGTACGCTTGGGCCGATCCTTTTCATGAATGTGGTGCCAGTGTCGTTCTTCGCAATGATAAATGGGGGATTCTGACGATGGATGGTCAGTTCCAGGAGATACCTTATTTGGAGCCGCTGACGGATCATGAAGGCTGGGTGTTAGGCTTTAATAGCTGCAAAGGAATTGCTCCATTTCTTATCCGGCAGGGCGAAGTCGTCTACGTGGACGCAGTTGGAAGGGAAGTTTGCAAACTGCAGGTAGGGGAGACGAATAATCCTCAGGAGCGTGTATTGCGACTATTCAATGCTGATGGAAGAATAGAATGGCAAAACGAAGCAGGGCGGGATACATTTTTTAGGGAGAGTCCGTTTTTGCGCAAGCAGCCTGCTCAGCATTTTAAGGATATCAAGTATTGGGAAGGAGATATTACGGCTGCTGCACAAGCCCTTTTGGATGCGGAACCTAGAGATTTTTATCCCTATGATTGGTATGAACGGGATGTGTACGATCTATCGGAAGAAGATGAAGATGAGATTGACGAGTATAAAAAAAGAGGCGCAATGGAGGTCCTGGCAAAAACCTATGTAAGCGAGGAGCATCATGGGCATTACCATTTTCTCGCAGAATGGGTACGCAATGCGTTTGAACAGTATTTTAAAGTGATAGCTGACCGTCTTTCTGATTCTTTCGGCGACCCGCTGCCCGATGCGTCAATCATGCTGCGCTGGGGTCATAACAACGTTAGCAAGGTATGGGAAGTGAATGGCAAGTATTTGGTGCTGGAATGGTTCAATCAATACGGTGATGGGGATTTTGTCCACCAGCTATGGCTTGCTGCAGGATACAGAGAGGATTTGGATGACGATCAGGAGGATGTCGAGAACGAATACAGTTCGAATAATGAAGAATCCCAAGAAAATAGCCAAACATTTGCTCTCCACCAGTTTGAAAAGCTAGTAAATGAAGCTCAGTCTCGTATGGATGAGGGAGCATATGAAGAAGTTCTGAATTTGGTGTCCCAAATGGAGGAACTGGCATCAAATTCTGTGGATGTGGATGTCGCACAAATGAGCTGTATCTATGACTTTAAGCGGAATGCGCTTTATCAATTAGGCCGAGTAGAAGAATCGCTCGAGTCCTGCCGCGAAGCGATTGACTATATCAACCGGAGGATGTTATTCAACTACCGATCGGAGCCCCGCCAAACGCTGCGCGTTTGCCACAATATGCTCGCACGGGAGCTTATGGAACACGCTGCATCCAAAGAAGAATGCCTATCGGCCTGGGAACATGTAAAGGCTTGCTTCAAAGCGGTGGAACCGGTCGAGGGCGAAGCGGTACTTGAATATTTCTATGACACCAGAGCGCTTGTGCTGTTAAAACTGAGTGAATTTGATCCAAATGAGAAAGCCAAGGCATTTGCTTTTCTTCAGCGGATGCAAACTATGGGGTCGCATTATCTGAGGGAAGAGCCTCGACTGACTAAAGCGATAAATTCAGTAGAGTATCAGGCATTTTTGAAAAGCAGCCATGAAGTCGATAGAGAGTATATACAGGCACCTGTGCAAGAAACAGCTATGGAGGCAGTGATCCGTTACCACAAGGCCTACGAAACATTCAGCCAATTCAACTCGCAAGTGGAAAAGGAGTTTGGGCCCATTATCTCCCTTTCGTTTAGGGAGGACATGATTGCGAAAGCTGAAGAGGAATTAGGTTTTACCTTGCCGGATGCACTTCGTCAATTTATGTTGGTGCCTGGCCTTGTACACGGGATACATCCGGAACTTGTGCCTCCTATAGAAATTCAAGGGATGTTTTCGCTGCTTGCAGAAGTGTGGGGAGTGCGCAAGGAGTTCGAAGAGCGTTTGACGCGGAAAGAAATGCACTGGCTGGAGGTTCATTGTCTGATCTGCGGCTTATCACAAATTGATGGCGATAGCCAAGAGTATATGTACTTTACTCCCGGCAAAGGATTTGGCACCTTTATTTATACTCGGGATCGTTGGGATGAGTTTGAAAAGGATGTGCTCAGACCGCTGCTAGCCCAAGAGATTCCCGTTGAGACATTTGACCGGGCGTTCTCCCGAAAGGTGAGCGATCAGATTAGACGGATGATTGAGGTGAGCAGGAACCCTGGTGTCATGCACTAATAGTGTCCCCCTCTAAGTAGACTGTAAAGGTTAGGACCTTACAGTTTGCTTGGAGGGGATTTCTTTATGAACCGGGAGAGGGCACCCGACACCCGCGATGATACGGGAATTGTCCCGATAAAGTTCACTTAACCCGGTTGTTTTCATATAAATAAAGGAAAATATTCTTTTATTTTCTTTTTAATATAAAATAATAGAAGAGAATTCCCGTTAATAGAGTGGGGAGGGAAATTCTATTAATCGAAAAGGAGGTGAGTAGTCTACTAAGTTCTACTAAGTTTTAAGAAATTCAAACTTCAATCAGGAAAGGAAGATGAATTAGTGATATCAAAACGTCGAAAATGGGTAGCAATAACAATGTTCATGGCTTTATCAACATCCGTAATCGGAACCGGGTCTGCTTTGGCAGAACAGCCTGCAATCACGGCGACTGCGGGATCAGAAGCGGCAATAAACGCCGCTGTGTCCGATATGCCTGCCGGATTCAAATCCTCCATTGAATGGGTGTACAACAACCGCATGGTCAAGGAAGGCTCCGTCAGTCGTAAAAATTTGATCTACGATCAAATTTTTGCAGGTAAAGGAACAATTAACTATGTGGTCCGCTGGCAGTCTTCCAAAAATCTGACCCTGCAGCAGCGCAAGGATATCGAGAAGATGCTGGGTCGCCAGTTGAACAACTGGACGAAGAATCTCAAGGGGTATGACGGCTGGCCTTACGGTGATATTTCTGTCAAAGTTGTAGGTTGGGCTGTGGCCAATTCGTCCCAGATTCTGGACAGGCAGCCGGGTGAAATCGTATATACCCAGACCATCGTGGATGATCTCAGCAAAACCGATCCCCGCATTCCGGCCGCACTGCCTGTCGCTCCGAATGAGCTGTCCCGGTTCGAGCACTTCAGCAATCCGAACTATGCCTATCCCGGCGGACTGGATAAGCGGTTTGACATGTATCTGTGGGGGACGACCAATTTTGGCGGAGGCGCCGGAGGCGACTGGGGACAGCGTGTATCGGACGACTATATTCTGAGCACCGTCAATAACAATGAAGTTCATATTACGGAACATGAGATTGGCCATGGATTCGGCATGCCCGATTTCTACGAAGATAAGGACCGGCCGCCGGGTGGTTTCCCCCAGCCAACTATTATGTGGGCGGGCAACTCAGCTACTATAACCAATTGGGATGTATGGCTGCTTCGCTACACATGGAGCCAGATTAAGAAAGATACCCGCCGTTTCCCTACGACTCCGGCGGGCAATGAATCCGTGAATGCGGCTTTGACGGCCAAAGCCACTACGAGCTATGTGTCTCCATGGGAGACCATTCAAGCACTGAATGACGGACTGGACCCCGCCCATTCCAATGACCGCACCCAGTCGGTATACGGCAACTGGCCGCAAATTGGGACACAATGGGTCCAATACGATTTTGACCGCGCGTATACCGTCTCGCAGACGGACGTGTACTGGTTCAAGGATGGCGGAGGCATCGACGTACCGGCTTCGTACCGGGTCCAATACCTGGATGGCACAACCTGGAGGAATGTTCCCAATGCACAGGGCTTGGGCACGAAAGCCGATG
This sequence comes from Paenibacillus sp. sgz302190, assembly GCF_059820445.1. Classification (NCBI taxonomy): domain Bacteria; kingdom Bacillati; phylum Bacillota; class Bacilli; order Caryophanales; family Paenibacillaceae; genus Paenibacillus; species Paenibacillus sp. sgz302190. Next base: position 586,607 of record NZ_JBZYAO010000001.1, on the reverse strand, counting down.
CGTATAACACAACTCGCTTCGATCCGGTCAGCACAACGGCGGTGCGTCTCGAAATCGTAGCGAAGAATCTGGCTTCGACCGGAATTCTGGAGTGGAAAGTGACGGGAACCGCCCGCTAGTTTGATTGAAGGCTGCGCCTTCAATCATGAAACACCCTCCCATAGCATTGGCTTCCAACGGCCGAGATCTTCATCCGAAGATCTCGGCCGTTGGATCGTTTGCGGGGTATTAATTTCACGGGAAAAGCACTGGCCGCGGCGGATAAATGTTTGATCACTGCCCGGATTACAAGCATCGAATCAATGGACACCCCGATGACCATACCACCGCTGTAAGCAGCGGTATCTGCGAGTACGACCAAGTTATCGTCGACAGTAGCGAACCGAATCAGGATGGTTTCCGGGTGCGATTCTATGGCATGAGGTTTAAAACTGGCAGATTTGTACAATAGCAATCTAAAAGAAATCTAGTCGCCACTTACATGATATAATAGTTGTAGGTAAATCGTTTTTCAGCGAATGACTGACGGCAATATTTGAGAATAATATATTCATTTATGGAGGTTATGTAATGGGAACAGGTAAACCGGTAACGATAACAGTAGAAACGATCGTTCATTCTCCCGTTGAAAGCGTGTGGAAGTATTGGACGGATCCGAAGCATATCACGCAATGGAGTACGGCTTCCGATGACTGGCACACGCCATACGCCGAGAATGATCTGAAGGTCGGCGGTAAATTCGCCTCGAGAATGGAAGCCAAAGACGGTAGCTTTGGATTTGATTTCGGCGGAGTATACGACGAAGTGAGCGTTAACGAGAGCATCTCCTATACGATCGCCGACGGTAGAAAAGTAAAGATCGTTTTTATACGCCAAGACAACAACACGAAAATCATCGAATCGTTCGAAGCGGAAGAGACCAACGCCATCGAGATGCAGCAGTCCGGATGGCAAGCGATTTTAAACAATTTCAAAAAATATGTGGAAAATGCTAGAGAAGAATAAAAAACTTTTAGAAGCGCATGCTGTTGTTGGCATGTGCTTTGCTATGTACCGATGAATTGACAAATACGTCGTAAAAGTTCATCATAAGGTACGATTCCATATATTACTGAACTCGCAGAAAATAATATGAGGTGGTAAGTCTTGAGTTACTCTTTTGATCGTTTCATTGACCGCCGCAACACCCGTTCTTACAAATGGGATCAAAACGAAAAGCTGTTCGGCCAAGCGGATGTACTTTCTTTATGGGTTGCTGATATGGACTTTCCAAGTCCGCCTGCAGTTGCGGAAGCTTTGAAGAAACGTGCCGAATTAGGGCTTTATGGTTATGCCATTCGTACAGACGATTATTTTAACGCCATTATCCAATGGTTTCGTAACCGTCATCACTGGGAAATTCAACCCGGTTGGATCACGGACTCGCCGAGTATAGTCACTTCCTTAAGTTTGGCTGTAGAATTGTTCAGCGAGCCAAGCGCACCGGTTGTTATACAGACGCCTGTTTACTATCCGTTTTATCACGTGATCGAAGGCAACGGCCGGAAAGTGGCCAAAAATTCGCTGCTGTTGCGCAACGGCCGCTTCGAGATGGATTACGAGCATTTGGAGTCCTTATTTAAAGACGGCGCCAAGCTTATGCTGCTTTGCAGTCCTCACAACCCGGGCGGACGCGTATGGGAGCGGGAAGAACTGCTGAAGCTTGGCGAGCTCTGCTTGAAATATCAAGTCACTGTCATCTCCGATGAAATCCATTGCGACTTAACTTTCCCGGGACATGCGCATACGCCGTTCGCCACGCTATCTCCTGAACTCGCTAATATAACAGTTACCTGCTTGGCTGCGACCAAAACATTCAATTTGCCGGGGTTACATACATCGTTCATCGTTGCTTCCAATGCGGGCTTAAGAAGAAAAATAGAGCAGCGGCTCAAAACGCTCAGCTTAGACATGGCTCAGCATTTCGCTCAGGACGCAGTGGAGGCTGCTTATCGTGAAGGGGCTGAGTGGCTTGACGAGATGATGGCGTATGTGAAAGGCAATCTTGAATATGCAATTGAGTACCTGGCATCGCATTTACCGGAAGTCAAGCCGCTGCGGCCGGAGGGTACGTATTTGTTATGGATAGACTGCCGTCAGCTTGGCTTGGATCGTAACGGGTTAAAGGATTTGATGTACCATCGGGCGAAGGTGGCCTTTAATGAAGGGTCGATTTTCGGAACCGAGGGCGAAGGATGGCTGCGTATTAACCTTGCATGCCCCAGATCGATATTGGAGCAGGCGCTGAAACAATTTTGTGATGCGGCAAATGAAGGTAAATAATCGAATGTTTCACATTCTGGGGCGGCTTGGACTGGTCCATCCTGTTCGCCGAGGGGAGTCTGGATATCTGTGAGCCTTACGGCGTGATGGTGAATTTCCACGATGCGCGCATTGTCGGATTCGATGATCTTTCCGGCGCCGAAGAGGTTTGACTTCAGAGCGGGGAGAAGGGGAACTGGCGCGAATGTCCCCCAAAAGCACTCCTTTGAACGGTCGCTCGACACTTCCAATTTAAAATAGGATGAGCTTCATTTGTTCAACAATTTTTTTAGGGCCGCCCGTAAGTTATTTTATGACTTATGAGCGGCCCCCTTTTTCTTTTAATTATGTTTTATTCTACCAAACTAGTTTCATATAAATTATGGAAAATATGTATTTACACTTAATCCTTAATATGGTAGTTTATGTATAACATATACCAAAAGGAGGTAATTAATTATGGGAAAAAGTAGAATCATAGGCTTATTAACAGCCGCGGTCATGACAACTGCAAGCTTTGGCACCAGCGCCTATGCAGCAGGCGCACAATACCCAAATGCCGACCCTACGCTCGGCATCGATGAACATCTGATAGTCGCCAACGATGAAAAGCTGAATGAAATTTTGACGAAGAATGGAACGATTCCAAAGGATGCAACGCCGGAGCAAGCCGAAAAAATTATCAGGCAGTACTTAAGCCAAAATGCGGATAAGGACATTAAGAACCGTTCCCAATCCGATATCAAGTCGGCCCAAGACTTGAAGAAGTACGGCAAATCCGCCGCTGCCAGAGGATTTTTGAATAAAAACTCAGACACCCACAAGAAGAAAAAGAATGATCCCCAAACCTCTTGGGACGGAAGTGTTACCAAGGATAAAGCGCTTGTTCTTTTGATCGAGTTCCCGGACTTTCCGCATAATTCGCTAGCACCGAAAGAAACGGCAATGTATTACAAGGATTACACCCCGTCGCATTATCAGAATATGATATTTGGGAATAACGGCTATGCCGGCCCTAACGGCGAAAATTTCGTTTCCTTAAAGCAATTCTATGACCAGCAATCCGGTGGCAGTTATGACGTGGAAGGCAGAGCTCTGGGCTGGTACAAAGCCTCCAAACCGGCGGCCTACTATGGCGCAGACAGCGGCAGCAGCAAAAATGTGAACATTCGAGAGCTTGTCAAGGAGGCTTTAATTGCCGCTTCCAAGGATGTGAATCTTCAAGACTACGACCTGAAGGACCCTAATGATTTGGACGGTGACGGCGACCTTAACGAGCCAGACGGCATTATTGATCACCTCATGATTATCCACTCGGGAATGGGCCAGGAGGCGGGTGGCGGCACGCTGGGAACGGACGCAATATGGTCCCATAGCTCAAAGGTCTATGACATCGTGAACGGTTCCGCCATTCCGTGGAAAATACCGGGCACGGAAATTTCCGCTTATTCCTATACTGTTATGCCCGAGGATGGGGCGGCCGGTGTGTTTAGCCATGAATTCGGCCACGATCTCGGACTTCCTGACGAATACGATACGGAATATACCGGCCAAGGCGATTCCGTCGCCTACTGGTCCATTATGTCAGCCGGAAGCTGGGCGGGAACTATACCGGGAACCGAGCCTGTAGGCTTCAGTCCGTACGCCAAGCAATTTTTCCAAAATACCTATGGCGGCAACTGGCTCCACGGCAATACAGTAGACTTGTCGGAGCTGACGACCAAAGGCAAGGAATACACTTTGGACGCAGCCAGCATCAAAGCAGCCAACAACGACGTAGTCAAGATCACTCTTCCGAAAAAGGGAACGCTCGTAACCACGCCGCCCAGCGGTAAATACGCTTACTTTAGCGGCTCAGGCAATAATTTGAATAATTCCATGTTTACTTCCATCGACTTGACCAATGCGACCTCAGCAGACCTGAACTTCAAGACTTGGTACGATATCGAAAAGGATTGGGATTATGGCTCTGTGCAAGTGCAGGTATACGGCACGAATACTTGGTCAAGCATCCCCGGCAACATTACAACCGCTGCCAATCCCAATCAGCAAAATCCCGGAAACGGCATAACCGGCAAATCCGACGGCTGGATTGACGCCAAATTTAGCCTGAACGATTACGCGGGTAAAAAGGTCAACCTGAAAATCAATTATTGGACCGACGTTGCCGCTGCAATGGCGGGCTTATATGTAGATGACATTTCGTTAGTAACAGACGGCAAGGTGTCTTCATTTGATGACGCGGAAGGAACTGCCTCCAGCTTCACATTGAACGGCTTCACGAAAGACGATGGTTACAAGTATTCGGATCACTATTACTTGCTCGAGATGAGGAACCATTCCGGTGTTGACGCAGGACTCAGCCATATTTTACGCGGCAAAAGCCTTATGGCTTATAAACCGGGTCTCTTGATCTGGTACGCGGACGAACAGTACACCGATAACTGGACAGCTGTTCATCCCGGTCACGGCTTTTTAAATGTTGTCGATGCGGAGCAAAAATTGATGAGGTGGAACGACGGCAGCGCAGCGGCCACCAGGTACCAAGTTCACGATGCAACCTTTAGCACAAATAAGGACAAGAAAATGTTCATCGATTACAGTACGGATACTGTAGTGCGCACCATAACAGACACCACCAATTCCAAAAATCCTACTTTCGAGGATAAACGGACTTATTTTACGCAGGAAATGCCGGATGCAGGAGTTATTTTGCCGTTGTATGGCATCAAAGTAAATGTCATTGACGAGACAGACGATAGTAGGAAAGGAAATATCGTGGTCAAGCTTAAATAGCTTCGGTCGCAACGCGCGCAGTTCCCAACTCGCAGTGTGGCGCCGCATGAATCCGCAAAGAACGGCGCGGTCGGCACCGTCCCGATTATGAACAAACGCCCCTGTTTCGCTTTCGAAACAGGGGCGTTTGTTTTTTTCGTTTAAACGAACCGCTATCCCTGATGCTATTTCCGTTTCCAAAAGAACTAAGCTTTTTACAGTAAAAACTAAATCTTTTCGGGTGAAATATGAAGGAATGGTTTGATAAAATAGTAAATGTAATCGCTTACAATTTTAATATTGGAAGGAAGTGGAGACGACGGCCTGCTACGAGCAGCACAGCATCATAGTAAAACTACATGCAATTTAACCTAATAAGGAGGAATGCGAAATGAAGCAAAAAAGAATGAGGTTATTTTTTGCGATTTTAATTTGTTTTACGCTTACATTGCCTGCAGTAACCGCGCAAGCGGCAACAACGATCACTTCCAATGAAACCGGCACCCATGACGGCTACTATTATGAACTGTGGAAGGATTCCGGAACGACGAGTATGACGCTCAATAGCGGCGGCGCGTTCAGCGCACAGTGGAGCAACATCGGAAATGCGTTATTCCGTAAAGGCAAGAAATTCGACGAGACCCAGACACACAAGCAAATCGGAAACATATCCGTCAACTACAGTGTCGATTACCAGCCAAACGGCAATTCGTATTTATGCGTCTATGGGTGGATGGTTGACCCGCTAGTAGAATATTACATCGTCGATAGCTGGGGCAGCTGGCGTCCGCCCGGCGCAACGTCAAAAGGCACTATTACCGTTGACGGGGGGACATATGACGTTTATGAGACCATCAGAGTCAACCAACCTTCCATTAAAGGCAATACAACTTTTAAGCAGTATTGGAGTGTCCGGACGTCGAAACGCACGAGCGGAACCATATCTGTTAGCCAACACTTTAATGCGTGGGAGAACATGGGAATGCAAATGGGGAAAATGAATGAAGTTTCGCTTACGATAGAGGGGTATCAAAGCAGCGGGAGCGCTAATGTGACTAGCAATACACTTACGATCGGCGGAAGCAGTGGCGGTGGTACTACAGGTACGAAAATAGAAGCCGAAAGTATGACCAAAAGCGGTCAGTACACCGGGAATATCAGCTCGCCGTTCAACGGAGTCGCTTTATACGCCAACAATGATTCGGTGAAATATACACAGAATTTCACGAGCGGCACCCATAATTTTTCACTCCGTGGCGCTTCGAATAACTCCAACATGGCCAGAGTCGATTTGAAAATCGGCGGCCAGACAAAGGGCACCTTCTACTTCGGCGGGAGCAGTTCTGCGGTTTATACCTTAAACAATGTCAGCCATGGAACCGGAAATCAAGAGATTGAGCTCATTGTAACAGCCGATAACGGGACATGGGATGCTTATATTGATTATTTGGAGATCAACTAAAAGAGCGGAAGGAGGTAGAACCATGTTTAAAGCGAAAGCAGGAAAATGGGCGGCGATCGGGTCGCTCGTCGTATCTTTGTTCACGGGCTCGCTGGTGATGTTGGGCAGCGAGGCGCTTGCGGCCGATTGTTCGAACGGCTATGTAGCATTAACCTTCGACGATGGTCCGAATCCCAACAATACGACAACGCTGCTTAACACACTGAAGCAAAACGGCTTGCGCGCGACGTTCTTCAATGTTGGGCAGAATGCGCAGAATTACCCGTCACTCGTACGCGACCAGCAGGCGGCAGGCATGTGGATCGGCAGCCATTCATGGTCGCATCCGCACATGACGCAGCTGAGCGTTTCGCAGATGTCATCGGAAATTACACGCACGCAGCAAACGCTGCAGTCCATTACCGGCACGGCGCCGAAGCTGTTCCGTCCGCCGTACGGCGAGACCAACGCGACCTTGAAGTCCATCGAGGCCCAGAACGGTCTTACCGAAGTGCTATGGAGCGTTGACTCCCAGGACTGGAACGGCGCTACCGCCGCCCAGATCGCAGCCGCCGCGGGCAGGATGCAAAACGGCGATGTGATCCTGATGCACGACCAATACCAGACTACGCTCCAAGCAATCCCGCAGATCGCGCAGAACCTCAAGAGCCGGAATCTTTGCTCCGGCATGATCTCGCCGGGCACCGGCCGGGCGGTCGCGCCTGACGGCGGAAGCAGCGGTGGTAACACAGGTGCGAAAACAGAAGCCGAGAGTATGACCAAAGGCGGCCAGTACACCAGGAATATCAGCTCGCCGTTCAACGGAGTCGCTTTATACGCCAACAATGATTCGGTGAAATATACACAGAATTTCGCGAGCGGCACCCATAATTTTTCACTCCGCGGTGCTTCGAACAACTCCAACATGGCCAAAGTCGATTTGAAAATCGGCGGCCAGACAAAGGGCACCTTTTATTTTAGCGGGAGTAGTCCTGCGGTCTATACCCTAAACAATGTCAGCCATGGAACCGGAAATCAAGAGATCGAGCTCGTTGTAACAGCCGATAACGGGACATGGGATGCTTACATTGATTATTTGGAGATCAACTAAAGCTCCATAGCGGCAAACGATCCTTCCATACAAAGTTCCGGCGGAATCTTCCCGAGGTCCCGAGGACACTGAAGACAACTACCATTCCCGATGTATGGGCGTGAGAGTTGTCTTTTTCCTTACCCGTCTCGTTTCCGAACATCAAAAAAAGCCCTTTCAAAAGTCAAAAATGGAGCGTTTAAGGCTTTCGTGGTAGCGGTTACAATTTAAACTACAAAGAGGAGGGGTTGTAGTGATTGCTAACAGGATAAGTCATGCGGCTGTAATGAAGACAACAAGAAACAATTCATTAAAAACAAAAAGGTGGCTATGGTGTTATTTATTCTTACTGCCACAAGCATTATTGTATGTTTCTTTTACGTTATATCCTATGATTATGAGCTATGTATATGCCTTTTACGAGTGGAGCGGCATTGGTCCTATAGATGAATTTGTCGGCTTTGACAATTTTAAGGAAACCCTTTTGGACCCGTTATTTTGGAACGCTTTTAAAAACAGCTTTATATTCATGGGGGCACTCGTTCTTATTCAAGTACCGCTTGCATTGCTGCTGGCTCTGTTATTAAGTGCCTCCTGGTTGAAAGGCTCCGCTGCTTATCGGACGATCTTTTTTTTGCCTGTGGTTACGACGACAGCTATCGTTGGCCTTGTTATGAAGTTTATATTCGGAGCTTATAAAGGATTGGTTAACGAAGTTTTTATAGCAATCGGATTGATTGATGCTCCGATCGACTGGCTTGGCAGCGCCGATACGGCATTGCTGATCGTGACATTTGTAGGGATTTGGAAGTATTTTGGGATTAAAGTGATTTACTGGTTATCGGGTATTTCCACGCTGCCGAAAGATTTATACGAAGCTGCAAAAGTGGACGGTGCCTCGGCATTCCAAAGTTTCCGGCTCATTACGATCCCGCTGTTGATTCCCGTTGGAACCGTGATTGTTCTTTTGTCGGCCGTGAATGCGCTGCATGTGTTCGATTTGGTCCAGTCCATGACGGGCGGTGGCCCATCCTTCTCAACGGATATGGTTGATGTTTATATTTACCGGTATGCTTTCGGCGGCGGCGGGGAATCTAGAATCGGATTCGCTTCGGCAGCCGGGGTCGTATACGGCTTTGCTATCTTGTTCGTATCGCTGGCCTTTGGTTTACTCTCCCGTATGGCGGGCGGGAAAAAGCGAGGAGCGCAGCACTAGAACTGCAAGTTCATACATCTTTGATGAGGAAGGGATTAGATATGGAAGCTGCAAAATCTGTGAAGAAGCTGGTTATTCCCATTACACACCTATTGTTAATTGTTGTAGGCCTGATTTGGATTTATCCATTTATTTGGATGGTAACGGCGTCGTTTAAAACGAACTCCGAGTACATTTCGGGCGGATTGTCCGTCTTGCCGAAATCGTTTCAATTTGAAAACTATGTTAGAGCCTGGGAGACGGCTAAATTCTCCATTTATTTTTACAATACCGCGATCATTTCGGTATCCGTTGTTCTAGTTGTTATCTTACTATGTGCCATGACAGGCTATGTGTTAGGGCGGTTCGAATTCCCGGGGCGGAAATTGATATTAGTATTAGTTGCCGCAACGTTGTTCTTGCCTAAAGGCTATACAATTATTCCAGTCTATACGTTAGTTAATTCACTCGGATTAAATAATACGCTTGCAGGGGTTATACTTGCAGAAGCCGGCGGAGCGCATGTGTTATTTATCTTATTGTTTACAGCATTTTTTCGGGGAGTGCCGAGAGAGTTGGAAGAGGCGGCGCAGATTGACGGGGCGGGATTTCTGCGCACCTTTCTTCAGGTCATGCTGCCCCTTTCGAGGCCGACGATCGCGACAACCGGAATTTTACAGTTTATGTACTCTTGGAATTCCTTCTTAATTCCGTTAGTATTTACTTTAAATAAACCGGAATTAAGAACGCTTGGTGTCGGAATGTATCAGTTTGTCGGCGAGCATTCCGTCGACTGGACCGGAGCCGCTGCAGCGGCGAGCATCTCCCTCATTCCAATCATCTTCATATTCGTCTTCTTTCAACGTTATTTCGTAGAGGGGATTGCCGGTGCCGTAAAAGGATAGGAGAGACAGCATGTGAATAGATTTGTCGATATGTTGGATCAATGGACGAATCATATTGAGCTTCGACCTAAATTGTTGATCACTTTTTATTTTATAAGTATTGTGCCGCTTATTGTTACAGCGGCTTTCTTTTATATGACCTTAACTCAATCGCTTGGGGAAGAGGTAGGGGCATCTATGGTGCAAACAACTAGGCAAGTTGATGAACGAATAAGTTCTTTTACGGAAGAAACGACCCATTTGATCAAATTAATACAGTTTGATTCGGATACCCAGGCTTTCCTGGATTGGAAAGATCCCGCCGATTTGTCCCTGATTCCGAATCTTCAGGCCCTTAGAAACCTCATTTCTACCATTTCAAATCAAAACACTCATATACGCGGTGTTTATGTTGTTAACGATCACGGTAATTTCATTTCTGACGGTAAGGATTTTTCGAAAATAGGGTTTGATTTTCTAAACGACCCTTGGTATGGCGAGGTCATCAAGCAAAAGGGCTTTCGTTTATTTCCCGCGCATGCGCAAAACTATGCCCAAGGGGAATCGGTTGTTACGTTTGCAGGCAGAATATTCAAAGTTTCCGATCTGAAGGAAAGCGGTACGCTGCTGCTGGATTATGATGCGAGATTTTTATCCGGTATGATTGATACCATCCAGGTTGGGAATACAGGTTCCGTATTTATGATTTCACAGGAAGGGAAGTCTGTCGTTAATCAAAGCGGGGAGGGCGAATCGGAAGACCTGATCAAGGAAATCAACTTGCTGCCGGAATTTAAGCAGGACCAAGGCTATTTGTTTACTGAGGTTCATGGAGTAAATACGCTTGTAGGCTTCTCAACCTCTAAGGCGACGGGTTGGAAAATTGTCGCGGCTGTCCCGTTTCGAGAGGTGTCTGGAAAGATTGAAGCCCTCAAATGGGCCATCTTGATCATCGTCTGCGTAGCTCTTGGGTTTATCGTCCTTTTTGCCAAATATTTGAGTCAAGCTATCACTAACCCTATGATCCGGCTTGCCGAATATATGAAGCGTGTCGAAAAAGGAGATTTATCCGCCAGGGTGCCTATCGATAGAGGGGATGAGCTGGGCTTATTGACACGGCGCTTTAACCGTATGCTAGAACAAGTTCAGGAATTAAAAGAAGAAGTGTATTTGTCGGAAATTAGGGAGACCAGGCTCCAGTTATTAAAGCGGGAGTCCGAATTGAAAGCGCTGCAAATGCAGATTAATCCGCACTTTTTGCACAATACGTTAAATACGATAAAGTGTGTCGGTGAAGTCTATGACGTGAAGGAAGTCGCGATTATGAGTGAGGGCCTGGCAGGAATGTTCAGGTACAGCATCGATACCGAGAAATATAAAACGCTGCGGCAAGAAATTGATCATGTAGCAGCCTATATACAAATTATTCAAGTTCGGTATCCCGGACGAATTCGCTGCCATTTTGATATTGCGGCACACCTTGAAGAACAGCCGGTGCTTAAATTAATCCTTCAACCTCTAGTTGAAAATGCGATCGAACACGGCTTGATCCCCAAGTCGTCAGTAGGGGATATTTGGATAACAGCCGTTGAAGCGGATGATAACGAGCTTGTTTTACGTGTTGCGGATAACGGAGTAGGTATTGCGGCTGAGCGTTTGCAGGAGATTAAGCGCAGGCTTGCCAGACAAGCAGACGAAGCTGTCGACGGTGAGGAGCCGTTGGCCGGCCATGTCGGGTTGTTTAATGTGAGCCAACGATTATTTTTAAACTATGGCGGGCAAGGAAGGCTTGGAATCGATTATAGTCCGTTAACCGGAACGATTGCAGAAATTCGTATACCATTGGATGAAGACAGAGAGGACGGCAGCTATGCATAACTTATTAGTAGTGGATGACGAGTTTTGGATGTGCGAAGGGTTGAAAAAAATTATAGCCCGGCTAGGCGTTCAATTTACGGTTACGGATTCGGCTCGGGACGGCAGGGAGGCACTGGCCAAGCTTGAACAAGGGAATTTTGATGCGATTATTACGGACATCAACATGCCGGGCATGAACGGGCTGGAGATGATGAAGGAAATGCGGGAGCGGCAGTTCAAGCAGCAGGTAATTATTGTTTCAGCATACGACGAATTTGAATATGCCAGGACGACTATGCGCTTGGGTGCGATTGATTACTTGATAAAGCCTGTCAACAACGAGGAGCTTTCCGCCGTATTGACCAACCTGCAGGAATTATTGTCCCGGCGTACGGAAGCGCCGTCAACTGAGAAGGAAACGGCTATCGGTCTCACCGGTTTGGGCGGTGGCGTAGAGCTTGTTCAATCGGTCTTGAAAACGATGGAGCGTTTGTATATGGAAGACCTGTCACTTTCCCTGCTGGCCGATCAGGCAGGCTTTAACTCTTCCTATCTTAGCCGGTTATTTAAAATAGAAACAGGTAAAGGCTTTGTCCAGTATTTGAGAGATGTGAGGATGAGGCACGCATGCAGAATGCTTAAGGAGACAAGCTTGACAAATATAGAAATTGCTAAACAGGTTGGCTATTGGGACGAAAAACATTTTAGAAGAACCTTTAAAAAGGATTTTGGGATGACGCCGGGAGAATACCGCGATAAGCATCAAAGTAAAAAATAGACCCTCTAAAGTAAAAAATGGGCGTCTTAATATGCATAGAGTAAGCGTTTACAATAAGGATGTAAAAACGGATATTGCAATTTCACAAGGGGGAACTAACATGTTAAAACGTACAGGTTCAGTCACGATTGCAGCAGCAATGGCATTTTCGGTTGCGCTCTCCGGATGTTCGCAAGAAAGCAGCAAACAAGGAGCGAAAGATGGAAGCGCTAATAACCGAGCCAAAGAGGTCGTGTTAAAGGTTTGGGGCGCTGACCAATCTAGTTGGGATGGGGAAGACAGTCCGGGACAGCAGGTCGTCAAAACTTTTAACGAGAAGTATAAAGGGCAAATTCGAGTAGAGGCCAAATATACTCCGTGGGAAGGACATAACACAGCGGTACAGGCAGCTTTTGCTTCCGGGGATGAACCCGATTTGTTCCAACTGCCGTTAGGCTCTCAAGTTTCCGATTATGTAGATAAGCACTTAATTCAACCGATTACAGGATTAGTATCAGATAAATGGAAACAGAATTTTTATGAAGGGTCGTTCCAAGAAGGGGTTAACCAATTCAATGGTCAAATCTATACTTGGCCGAGTTCAGGTCCGTCTCTCAGTTATATGCTGTACTACAATAAAGATGTTTTGAAAAATGCCGGGCTGGAGCCTAAAGCCCCAAAAACGTGGGATGAGCTAAGAGAAATGGCTCAGAAAGTTACAGCGCAAGGAAAAGGGGATGTTTACGGAGTAACGTTTGCAGGCGGAACGCCGGCACGCTTTACTCAACTCGTTGTAGCCGGCTTCGCTGTCGGAGCCAGTAAAGGGGAAAGTCCTTTCGACGGATTCAATTTTATTGAAGGTAAATATGACCTTGCCTCCAAGGCTTGGGTAGATTCGGTCAATTTCTTGTTAACTTTAAAGAAGGAAGGGAGCATTCTGCCATCTTCCTTTATGTTTAAAACATCAGAATCCGAGGCGTTGTTTGCGGAAGGCAAGGCGGCTTTTCTTTTAAACGGCCGCTGGTCGCTTGCTAATCTAAAAAATTTGAATCCAAAGCTTAATTTCGGCTCGGCCTATGTACCTACGCCGGATGGAAGCACACCTAAATTTGGATATACGTTGGCTGTTCCCGAACGTGGCTATGTCGTTTCCAAGAACACAAAGCACGCCAAAGAGGTGGGGAAATTTATCGAGGAAGCATTTACTTCCAAAGAATATTATAATTTATACATGAAAAAAGGGATCTCTTTAACGCCTATGCCGGATGTAAACGCGGACGAAAGCAATTATCCGTTCCCCGAATTAAAGGAGTTTGTCAAAGTTCATAACGATGCTTGGATACTCGGACCTGACGCCATTGCCCGCAATCCGGAATTAGTTCCTGTATCCAATAAAATCGGCAATTTGGTGCAAGACAAGATGAAGCCGAACACGGGTGAAGTGCTTCAGATGATTTTGAACGGTAAAGCAACCAATGTGGAAGCAACGCTGAAGGAACATTCCGATAAGTTGAATAAAAACCTGCAAGATGCCATAAATAAATCAAAAGCTGAGGGCGCCAAAGTAGATATGGAGGATTTCCATTTCCCGAAATGGGACGGAAGCAGCAACTTTAAAGAAATGAAATAAGACTGCTGATTGCGGACGAGAGTTGAAAGGATGGAGGTACCTTGAAGCAGCCCAACGTAATTTGGATCTTGGTCGATCAGATGCGTGCCCAAGCGATGAGCCACCGCTTAGATCCGAATGTCAGCACACCTAATCTCGATAGAATGGCGATTGAAGGGGTCAACTTTACACATGCGATCTCGGGAACTCCTCTTTGTTCGCCGTTTCGAGGTTCTCTTGTGACGGGAAAGTATCCGCACCGTTCCACCGTTCCTGCTCTTCACTCGCCAATGTCAACTGAAGCTAAAACGGTAGCGCATGCGTTTCGGGAGCATGGATACCGGACCGGATGGTTTGGAAAATGGCATCTGGATGGCAACCGCCCGGAGCTGGATCTTAAAGATTCCAAAAATCACGCCAGCACCCGGTATATCCCCCCGGAAAGAAGAGGAGGATTTGAAGATTGGTGGGCATACGAGAATAATAATCAGCCTTTTCACGGCTATGTTCATACGGACGGGGAAGACGGACGGCCTTTATCATTGAGGCTTCCCGGTTATGAGACCGATGCGTTGACCGATTTGTTCATCGAGTGGATGAAGCGGCAGGCAGGGGGCGCACAAGATTATGCAAAAAAGCCTTTCTTCGGCGTTCTATCCGTACAACCTCCGCATGACCCCTATGTTGCGCCTGAGGAGGATATGAAAAGGCACCGCCCTGCCAACATTCGGCTGAATCCCAACGTCCCCGCCGTCAAAGACATCGAGGAACGCGCCCGTTTAGAATTGGCGGGTTATTATGCAGCCATTGAGCGGATTGACTTCAACGTCGGGCGAATAAGAGATGCGTTATTGAAGCTTGGCATCGATCAAGAGACGTATGTGATCTTTTTCAGCGATCACGGAGATATGCATGGAGCACACGGTCAATTTCGAAAGATGGCGCCTTGGGAGGAATCCATCCGCATTCCTTTTCTGGTCAGCGGACCGACCCGCCGAAGCTACAAGCCAAAGCGGTCGAATGCGCTGGTCAATCACGTTGACATAGCCCCGACAACACTTGGTTTGTGCGGCATTACGGTGCCTGAGGATATGGAGGGCTTTGATTATTCATCCGTTATTTTGGATCCTGCTCTCAATTCCGATTCGGCAGCTATGCCTGAAAGCGCATACATTAGCTTGCCGCTGCCGCAAGCCATGCAGCCAGGGCCCTTCGAGGAAGGGATCGATCGCCCTTTTAGAGGTGTAGTTACCCGCGACGGTTGGAAGTACATCGCTTTGGAGCATCAACCATGGCTGCTGTACAACTTGAACTCTGATCCGTATGAGATGGTCAATCTTGCTTACAGTAAGTTTAATCGCAGGCATTTGGAGAGGCTTCACGGAATGTTGAAGGATTGGATTGCCAAAACCGGGGATCAGTTCGAACTTCCGGAGCAAGTATGGTATAGCGGTATATAACGGATTCGTGAGGGTGAGAACATGAGTAAACCGAACATTTTGTTGATTACGACGGACTCCCAGCGATGGGATACGTTAGCCTGCATGGGCAGCTCATTTGCCGTTTCGCCCAAATTGGACAAACTTGCCAAGGAAGGCGTGCTTTTTAAACAAGGG
This sequence comes from Paenibacillus sp. sgz302190, assembly GCF_059820445.1. Taxonomy (NCBI): domain Bacteria; kingdom Bacillati; phylum Bacillota; class Bacilli; order Caryophanales; family Paenibacillaceae; genus Paenibacillus; species Paenibacillus sp. sgz302190. The sequence goes on along the minus strand of NZ_JBZYAO010000001.1, from coordinate 571,082 downwards.
CACACATCTTCGCCTGTGTGTATGCCGGCAAGATGCAGCCTGATCACGGGATTACATACGCCTGTCCACGGCTGCATTGAAAACGGTGTGGAAAGAAGAACACATTTTCCAACGCTGCCGGATTTGCTGAAAAAAGCCGGGTACTACAATATGATCATTGGGAAGGCCCACTTCGGACCGGTGCCTGACTCCTTTGATGTCAAGCATATTGTGACTGAAAAAATGGTTAATGCCTCCGATTGTTATGCGGAGCATATTGCAAAGCACGGTTACAGCCGGATAAGCCATCATCCGAATCCGGTGCCGGACCATTTGTTTATGGAGGCCTTTTTGGTCGATAAGACCACCCAGGAGTTGGATAGATGGAAACAAGAGCAGAGTGAGCCGTTCTTTGCCTACTGCTCCATGGTGAGTCCGCATGAACCGATAGATCCCCCGGGCAAGTGGGCGGAATTGTACGAAAACATAAGTTTGCCTGAGGTCAACTTCGTTCCGGGAGAAATCGACGGGTTTCCGAAGCAAATGAAGGCTCTTCTCGGATTGAGGGACTCAGTCTCTTATCAAAATGAGAACTTTAATCATGCGCTTGAACAGCTAGAGACAGCAAAAGGCGTCGTATACCGGGAAGAACTGAAAGAAAAGGTGGATCAGCTTCGCAAACTTTACTACGGTTTAGCCGCTTATTGCGACGAACAGGTCGGACGACTGCTGCGATATCTGGACGAATCCGGGCTGCGCGAGGACACTCTCGTTATTTTTTCTTCCGATCATGGATTGCAGTTGTTCGACCACGGATTTAATGATAAGCACAATTATTTCGACGCTTCATGGCGCGTACCTTTTATTATGAGTATGCCGGGTACTTTGCCGGCGGATGAAGTTCGGGACTTTGCGACGTGGAACGATATACCGACAACGATATTAGGGGCCGCAGGTATACAATCTGATACGATGCAAGGTTTCGATTTGTTTAACCCGCTGAAGCAAGACGAAGCATCGCCACGCAAGTACGCGGCGGCAACTTTGTTCAAATCGGCTGCGATCGCGACAAATCGTTGGAAGCTTACGTATTATTTTGACGAAGCGGCGGGGCAACTGTTCGATCGCGTGTCCGATCCATTGGAGAGAAACAGTCTTTTTGATGATGAGAATTACGCGGAGATTCGCAATCGCATGCTGCAAGCATTGTTAACCTGGCGGGCGGATTTGATGGATGTTCAGTATTATCACGAATACGCGGATGCTACTTTAAACCGCTTGGACACGCAAAAGATCAAAGCCCCGGTAGCCAGAAGAGTGATCAACGAAGTTAGACAAATGAAAGGAAGAGAAGCGGAAGAACGTTTAAATTGTCTTCTTGAGCAGCTAGATTTATTACACTAATGAAGGAGTTGAAGTGAATGCAAACGGGAACCAGAAAACCTAATATTTTGTGGATCTCTCTTGAGGACACCAGCCCGCGATTCGGCTGCTATGGCGATCGGTTAGCAAGAACTCCAAACATCGATAAGCTTGCGGAAGACGGGATCGTCTATACCAACGCATACTGCACGGCCGGTGTATGCGCACCAAGCCGCTCGGCTATTATCACCGGCATGTATCAAACTTTTATTGGAACGCACCATATGAGGACAGAACATACGAATGAATATACGCCAGAATTGCCTACTCCTTATCAAGCGGTTCCACAGCCTTATGTGAAGACCTTTACGGAATATTTACGCGCGGAAGGGTATTATTGTACGAATAATTTCAAGACAGACTATCAGTTTGATCCGCCATTAACCGCCTGGGACGAAAACGGTATGCAAGCTCACTGGAGGAACCGGGAGCCTGATCAGCCCTTCTTCGCAGTCTTTAATTTCATTTGTACTCATGAAAGCATGATGTGGTCGGAAATGATCAGGAAAAAGTATTATCCGAACGGGGATTTCGATAAAGAGGTTAGGACAGACCCTTCTCGGGTGGTGATTCCCCCATACCTGCCGGACACGCCTGAGTCCCGGCTGGCACTCGCCAAATATTATGATCTTATTGAAGAGGCGGATGCTTATGTGGGGGAACTGCTTCGTCAGCTTGATGAGGACGGATTGGCGGAAAACACGATCGTGTTCCTTTGGAGCGATCACGGCGAGGGACTCCCGCGTGCCAAACGCTGGCCTTACGATGCCGGAATTCGTATTCCCCTCATTGTTCGGCAGCCTAATGGGCCGAAACATGGGATTGATGAACAAATGGTCAGCCTTATTGATTTAGCGCCAACGGTCCTATCCTTGACCGGCGCCCCTGCACCGCAGCATCTTCAGGGGAACGTGTTCCTGGGCGAGCGATCGAAACGCCGGGAATATATATACGCCACTCGCGACCGGTATGACGAGTCCTATGATATGGTGCGTGCCGTGCGAGATCAAAGATATAAATATATTCGCAATTATTACCCTGAGAAGCCATATCTGCTCTGGATTCCTTTCAGCCACTCGCATCCGATGTATCATGATCTATGGCAACTGAAGTTGAATGGAACTCTAAGCCCGGAGCAGGAGCTGCTAATGGCAAACAGACGTCCCGCGGAAGAACTGTATGACTGCGTGAATGATCCTTACGAATTGCACAATTTGGCCGATGACCCTGATTATCGGGATGAGTTGGAGCGCTTGAGCAATGCACTGGATGAATGGCGGGAAAGGTATGATAAGTGGGGGGATATCCCTGAAGACCGGATGGTGGCAGGAATGTGGCCCGGAGGGGTACAGCCTCAAACAGCGGCTCCGATCTTCATTCCGATAAACAATCAATTACGTGGTACGGATGCCTCGGCGGAAGGGGAATTTTCCGAGCCAACGGTTATTATGCTTCATTGCGCAACGCAGGGCGCGTCCATTGCCTATTCTATAGAAACAGAGGGGGCTACTGAGCCGCGTTGGAAGCTCTATACCGAACCCATCCTATTGAAAAATGGAAAGACAATGATCAGAGCGCGAGCATCCCGTATCGGATATAAAGACAGCAAGGAAGTAACCGCGGCGTATTCCGGAAAGTACGCCTCGAGCCCATTAGGAGAGAAATCAATATGAATCCCAATAATCTTCCCTATCAAAACAGCAGTCTGCCTGTTGAAGAACGGATAGACGATTTACTGTCAAAAATGACGCTTGAAGAAAAAATCGCACAATTAGGCTGTATCATGTGGAATCCGCATCTTACCGATGATCGGCAGGAACAGGCGATAAGTAACGGAATCGGACAAATATCAACCATTTTATTTGGGAAATTGGATGGACCCCGTACTATTGCGGAGCTCATTACACGGATTCAGAACCTTTGCGTGGAAACAAACAGACTGGGGATTCCGGCCCTTTTTCATGGAGAGGCGTTGTCCGGGGCCATGGTTCCGGGCGCTACAAGCTTCCCGTTAGCTATCGGTTTGGGGGCTGCATGGAATCCGGAAAATATCCGTGGGATGGCAGAGGTAGTTAAGAAGCAGCTCCGATCCCTGGGAATCCGGCAAGCACTTTCGCCCGTTCTGGATGTGGGACGCGATCCGCGCTGGGGGAGGATAGGTGAAACATACGGCGAGGACCCGACGTTAATTTCCAGCTTGGGGGTCGCTTATGTTACGGGAGTACAGGGACAAAACCTAAAGGAAGGCGTCGCGGCTACAGCCAAGCATTTCCTGGGCTACTCCATGACAGAGGGCGCACTCAATATGACGGAGGAACAAATTCCTCCACGCACTCTTCGCGAGGTCTATGCCAAACCGTTTAAAGCCGTAATCCGCAAAGCGGATATCGCCTCCGTCATGAACTCCTACAGTACGCTGGACGGAGAACCGATTATTGCATCGGAGGCCGTTCTGTCGGACTTTTTACGCGGAGAGCTGGGCTTCCCGGGGCTTACCGTATCGGATTACAGGTCTATCGATAAGCTGGTCACTTCTTTCAAAACGGCGAAGGATATGCAGGACGCAGGCATTCAGGCGATTAAAGCGGGTATGGATATGGAGCTTCCGCACACAAACGGATACGGCACCCTGTTACTTGAGGCGATAATAGCCGGAGAAGTAGAGATGTCATACGTAGACAGATCCGTACGAAGAGTGCTCGAAATCAAGTTCCGGTTAGGGATATTCGAGAACCCGTACCCTGAAATGGAACGGATTGAATCTGTTTTTCATCAACAGGGTGACGAAGAGTTGGCGCTGAAGATGGCGCGGGAATCGGTGGTTCTCATCAAGAATGAAGGGGAATTGTTGCCTTTGGCCAAAAACTGCAGCAAGGTGGCCGTCATTGGCCCCAACGCTCATACCTTGCGTAATTTATTCGGCGGCTACTCCCATCCTGCAAGTAAAGAGTTATTTTTTGGCATGGCGAAAATGGTTGGCGTCGAAGTAACAGGGAATTCCAACGTACCTTACGAAGAACAATTGCATGAGCTGGAAACGGCATATTTACCAAAAGCTTATCCTTATATTTCTTCGATTTACAGCGAACTGAAAAACAGGCTGCAACATGCGGAAGTAACGTACAGTAAAGGTTGCGATCTCGACAGCCATAATCAAACGGATGTTGAAGAAGCGGTTCGGCATGCACAAAAAGCAGATATCGTCATCATGGCAATCGGCGGGAAGGATGGCTTCGGTAAGCCGTGTACTACAGGAGAAGGGAATGATTCCTCCCAGATCGGCCTATCCGGAATACAGGAAAACCTTGTGAAGGCCGTCTATGCTTCCGGTACGCCTATCGTTCTCGTTCATATGAGTGCCCGTCCGCTCAGCAGTCCTTGGATAGCCGAGCATATTCCTGCGATTTTAGAAGTTTGGCATCCCGGGCAATCAGGGGGACGTGCCATCGCGGACATCCTCCTCGGCGATTATACTCCAGGAGGAAAGCTGCCGGTCAGCGTTGCCAGAAGCGCGGGGCAAATACCAGTCTACTATGCCCATCGAAACGGGAGCGGTTACGAAGGACGCGGGGTGGACATGTTTGTCACCAAGGAGGGATACGTAAACGAATCTTTGGATCCGCTTTATCCTTTCGGCCATGGCCTGTCTTATACACAATTTTCCTACTCGCATCTCGAATTGTCGAGTAAAGAGGTGAGGCCTGAAGAGGTTCTGACGGTTTCGTGTAAGGTTAAAAACTCCGGTTCTACAGCCGGGGATGAAGTTGTCCAATTATATATTGCAGATTTAATTGCGTCTATCGCACGCCCTGTCAAAGAACTGGCCGGATTTGGGCGAATTCATCTTCAAGCCGGGGAAGAGAAGCATGTAACCTTCCATATAGCAATGAGTCAGCTATCTTTCTTGGATCGTAAGATGGAATGGATCATTGAGCCCGGAATGATGTCTCTTATGATAGGTTCTTCCTCAACGGATATCCGATTGGAAGATACCTTTGAAATTGTGGGGAATCGGACGGTTGTAGGGAATGACAGAGAGTTTTTTGCAGAGGTTAGGATAGCGGATTAATTGAGGAAAAAGGAAGGGACTTCTGAAGTGAAACCAAACCTTTTATTTATTATGGTAGACCAGCTGCGTTTTGATTATTTAGGATGTGCGGGAGCCGATTTTATCCGTACGCCAAACGTGGATCGAATCGCTTCGAGGGGAACTTTATTTACAAATTGTTTTACAAATTCTCCTCTTTGTGTGCCTTCCCGGATAGGTCTGGCCGCAGGAGTGCACCCCGGCCGTCTCGGTGCTTTGAACAATGAATCCTATCTACAACCGCATACCCCAACATTCTACCAACGATTTCGCGACAACGGTTACCGCGTTGGCTGTGTCGGGAAACTTGATTTGGCAAAACCGGATCCGTATAACGGGCGTTATGGGGACCGACCGTGCATCTATCAATGGGGTTTCACGCATCCTGAGGAAGTGGAAGGAAAGATGCATGCCGGCTTATACCCACAACCGCAAGGACCGTACGGCTTCTATTTGCAAGAATTAGGTTTGTACGATGCGTTCCACGAGGACTATTACCATATACGCCGAAAAAATGGGTTTGCGCTTGATTGTAGAGACTCGGTGCTTCCTACCGAAGCCTTCGCAGATTGTTATATCGGGAGACGGGGAGCTGCCTGGATAGACAATGTGCCCGATGACTTTCCATGGTTTCATTTTGTCAGCTTTGTTGGTCCGCATGATCCATATGATCCCCCCTCAGAGTATGCTAATCGGTATAGAGCCGCGGTAATGCCAGAGGCAATTAAGCTGGTTCGCGAAGGTAAGCCGGGTTGGGTTCAAGGACGTGTGAAGACGGAGGATCCGGAAAAAATAGCCGAAACTCGCCGCCAATACTGTGCATCCATGGAAGCGATAGACGACCAGATCGGGCTGATTTTGGATAGCTTAGAGAGGAGAGGGATGCTGGATAACACATATATGATATTCACTAGCGACCATGGCGAGATGCTCGGTGATCACGGGATGTATACGAAGTCGTTGGCGTATGAGTCATCGATTCATGTACCCCTAATTATATCGGGACCTGGAATCGAAGCAGGCAAAATTTCTGACGCGATGATTGAATTGATCGATCTTAACGCCACGTGTTGCGAACTGGCTAATCTCCCCCCAGATGGACGATTGTACGATTCCCAATCATTTTTGCACGTTCTTCAGGGAAAAGGAGAGACGCACCGCAAAGATGCCGTAACCTGCGGAGAGAACTTTAAATGTATCCGTACAGAACGATATAAGTATATTCAAAACATTAACGATAAGCCGGAGCTGTATGACTTACTTAACGATCCGGACGAAACAATCAACATCGCTGCCGAACACCCGGAGTTAATGAAGGATTTCTCAAAAAGGCTAGCACAGAGATTTTTAGATTACACGACGTATAGGTAAATGTGTTTTGAATCAACCTGAGTCATCCGCGGAGTGCGCTATGCTTGAAGCCAATGTCATCTCTTCCAGCCGGACGTAACGAAGATTGGCGTCCTTGAGCTCGGATAATACTTCCTCCAAGGCGAGAAGCATGTATTTCGGCGCTTCTGGATCTGCACCCCAAGTATTTCCGCAGTCGTGAAGCAGCACAATGGCGCCTTCTCCGTCTGGAGCGGAAGCGGAGGTTATTGGGCGCATCAGCTTGTCCTTCAGATTGTTCTCCGCAGTGTTTCGGCGCCAATCGAAGCCCATCACAGACCATAGTGCGAATGTATACCGTTTGGCGAGAAACAGATCGCAAAGGGAGAAGAGCCCCCATGGAGGACGGTAATAGCAGGGGCGTACGCCGGTGATGGACTCGACTGTGTCTGCGGACCGTGCAACATCGCGTCGTACCGCCCATGGGGGCATTAGGATGTTCATCCGGTGTGTGTAGTTATGGATGCCGATGAGATGCCCTTCACGCCACATGCGCCGGATCAGGTCCGGGTGGGCTGCAGCTTTTTCTCCGAGCACGAAGAAAGTGGCTTTGACCCCGTATTTGTGCAGCAAATCGAGAAGGAACGGCGTGTAAACCGGATTCGGCCCGTCGTCAAAGGTGAAAGCGACTTCCCGCGGAACTGCGCCTTTGCGGATAACGCCTATGCCGAGGATGCGGGTAAGAACGAATGGGACGATCACATACAAAATAAGGATACCGGTAATAATTATAAAAACAGGTCGATTTATATTTATCAAGGAAAGCTTCATCCTTTCAAAGGAGGCTCTTACGCATTCGCAGCAGCGATTAACGGCCTGCCGCCGCTTTGCGTGGGAACGTATTGGTTTTCCATCTCCATAATCGCCTCCAAGGCAGTCGCGGCGCTATGTTTACGGCTGATCCGCCGGGCTGCCAGCTTCATGCGGCTTAGATGCGATCTGATGGCCAACAGCAGCTGCAGATAATCCGCTAACTCGCTCTCGTCGGATGCCTCCAGCGCGGCGCCGGCACCGACAAGGTAAGCGGCATTGTCCCGCTCTTGACCCGGCAGCGGTTTAAACAGCAGCATCGGAAGCTCCAGCGCAAGAGCTTCGGTAACGGTGAGGCCACCGGGCTTCGTCACGATGAGGTCGGATAAGGCCATAAGCTCATGGACTTCGTTCACATAGCCGGTAATCCGATAGTTGTGCAGATTAGCTCCCGACTCTTCCAGCCGCTGTACTTCTTCCTCCAGCGTCGTCTGCAGTTTCTTGTTGCGTCCGCAGACAATAACGAACTGTACATTTCCCGGAAGACCGCTGCTTTGCAATTGAGACAACAATTCTTTGCCGATCAAACCGCAGCCTCCTCCCATGACAAGAACGACAGACTGATTCGGTTGTAACCCATATTTCCCGCGAAGTTGATCGCGGTCATAAGCATTGGAGAAGGAGTGACGGATCGGAATGCCGGTCACTTCGATCTGGGATCCCGGTACTCCGTGCTGCAGAAGCGCTTCCTTCACATGCTCGGCTCCTACCAGATAGCGGTCGGTAAAAGGATGGACCCAATAACTATGATCGGTATAATCAGTTATTATAGTGGCTGTCGGCAATCCCGTAAGCCCGTTGGAACGGAGGAAGGACATCGCGGCCGCGGCTCCAGGGAACGTGCTGACAACCTTCGTCGGCTGCACGCTTCGCAGCAGCTCCATCATCCGATAGGTACGGAAGGAGCGGATTTTTTTGAACAAGGTGGACCATTTGTTGTCACTGCGCGTTTTGCGGTATAAGTATCCGTACATGGAAGGCAGGTTCTTCATCCACTGCAAGTAGCAGAACTGGCCGACTGCATGCAGACGCGGATGGACCCATTCCATAAAATCGACGGTGACGATCTCCGCTTCCGGGCAGCGCAGCTTCGCCGCCTCCATAATGGCTTTCGCGGCCTGGATGTGACCGTCGCCCAGGGATCCTGTCAACAGCAATATTTTTTCGCGCTGCATTACTTAAGCACCTCGCTTTGCTTCAACATACCTGGCGTATAGGTACTGCCGAACCAAAGCTGCCGTACGCGGCCTAGCGCATAGATCACCGTTTCGGCTACGGCAATGGCGCCTGCAATGTCAAGCAGGACGTGCTGTTTGACGAATTGGGTGGAGGCGATGATCAGCAGAGACATGATGGCAACCGCAATGCGGATGGGCCTAGCGACCGATGTAGATCGAAGATAGGCTTTCATCATCAAGTAAGACGTCAGCACATGCGTGCTGGGAAAACAGTTGATTGGCTCATCTTTGCTGTATACGTAGCGGACAGCTTTTGTCAGGAAGTCGTCTCCGACAAGCTCAGGCCGCGGTACATAAGTTTGATAGAGAGCGTAGATGGCATAGCACGCAAGAAGGCCGAAGACGAAATGGAGCAATGTTTCGTAATAAGCCTCGCGCTGCTTCACAGCCAAATAGATGAAGGCAAGAATAAGGAAAGCGTACCAACCCATATAGGGAAGAATGAAAATTTTCAAAAAAGGAAGCTGACGATCCAAATCGGTAACCAAGCTATGCGCGGCTCCTCCGGCATGATTGAGATAAACGTAAATCGTGCCGATCAGCGGAATAATCAATAGCGAACTTAAAGTAAGCAAAAGCGGTTTGATCCGTTGTATATTCATGTTGAATTCCTCCTGAATGATTTGTTAATACGATACCCATATAAAACGTGCTGCGTCTATTTGCTGATGTAATAGCTGATACACAGCACCAGTGTAACAACAAAGGCAAACCCTACCCGTTTCAACGGCATGCCCCCCAGTCCCTAAATGTATAGGTAGAGTATAGGGCGAACTATTGAAGATTCCAGGGGGATCTTTCTAAAGAAATTCTTAGGATGGAAAAGTTAAGGCCTGATTAGCTTGCTTAAAAGCTAACCAGGCCTTTCCTGCATTCTGCGTGACAAAAAGTTCAAAGAGATTTTTGTATGCATTTCTTCAGATTTTCTTAAAAAATATCCCCACAGGTTCCTTAGATTTATCCATTAATATAATCACATAAAAGTTTTAAATCGTTCTTTGCTGCATGAGCTAATCCATAAATGAAGAAAATAAGGGAAATGGGGGGGAGTCATTTGACTTCAAATCAGTATGTAACGTTCTTCCAACGATTTATTAACAATCCAAGGCGAGTCGGAAGTGTCATTCCCAGTTCACGGTTTCTGGCCGGTAAAATGGTTCAATCTGTGCCATGGAATGATGTAACCGCAATCGCTGAGCTCGGTTCCGGCACAGGAGCCATCACACGCTTTATCAAACCGCGAGTAAATGGATCTACTAAGGTATTATTGTTTGAAATGGACGATAAGATGAAGAGCGATTTGCAAACAAATTACCCCAATTTCGGATGTCATTCAAACGCCTGCCATTTAACTGAAATCATGAAGCAGAAAGGCATCAATCAATTGGACTGCGTGATTAGCGGATTACCCTTTTTTAATTTTACGAGCGATCTAAGAGAAACTTTAATTAATCAAATTACCGAAGCATTAAAACCGGGGGGCTATTTTATCGCTTTTCAATACTCCCTCCAGATGAAGAAACATTTATCCCAAAATTTCATTATTGATAAAATCGATTTCGTGCCGCTCAATTTTCCTCCGGCTTTTGTTTATATATGCCGTAAAAGGAGCAAAGCGTAATGATTACAGTGCTTGTCGTCGATGACGATTCGGAAATTCGGGATGTTATTCATGTATATTTACGAAACGAAGGATATTGCGTTCTAGAGGCTGCTGACGGTCTGGAAGCGATAGAGGTATTAAAGTCAAATTCTGTCCATCTGGTGATCTTGGATGTGATGATGCCCCGAATGGATGGCATTACAACTTGCTTCAAAATCAGGGAAACTTCAAAGCTCCCTATAATCATGCTCTCGGCAAAGGAAGAAGATATTGACAAAATTACAGGTCTCACTACCGGTGCCGACGATTACGTTACGAAGCCCTTTAATCCATTAGAACTGCTGGCGCGAGTCAAAGCTCAGCTAAGGCGGCAAACGTTCGCGGAGAAAGAACCTAACGAACCAAACGATTCCATAATCCGTATCCAAGACCTCGTTATCGACAAAGCTAAGCATTCCGTAACGATGAAAGGAACCGAAATTTCGCTGACGCCGCTAGAGTTTTCCATACTGGAATTACTCGTAAGTCACCCGGGGCAAGTATTTAGCGCGGATAAAATTTACGAAAGCGTGTGGAATGAACCGTCCGGATATACAAATAATACGGTAATGGTTCACATTCGGAATTTGCGCGAAAAAATAGAGGATCTCCCAAGAGAGCCGCGATATATTAAAACCGTTTGGGGAGTTGGGTACAAAATTGAAAAATAATTGGTCCCATCTGATAAGCGGTAAAAGAAGCATTCGCTTTGAATTATTTTGGGCGTCCGCATTTAGTTTTGTCATTGCAATATTCTGCTTCGTCATTGTAGACATTAGTGTCAGTTTTTTTGTAAATCGATTTCAAACGGGATACTACTTTTTTAATCTTGCCCCTGTTTCTTTTGTAATAGCCTTCATTTTTTCTTTTTATAAACTGACCCGTCGCATGGTTAAGTACATCATTGCTTTGGCTGATGGGCTTCAAACCATCTCCGAAGGTAATTTGTCATTTCGGGTTCCTGTCATTCGCAAAGATGAACTCGGACGGGTCGCGCTTAACATCAATTTGATGACGGAACGGTTGCAGCGGCAGATCGAAAAGGAACGTAAAATCGAAAGCTCCAAAATGGAGCTGATTACGGGCGTTTCCCACGATTTGCGCACGCCGCTTACGAGTATTATTGGCTATTTGGAACTGTTAAGAACGGATTCATTTCAAAACAGAGTTGAATATACACGGTTTGTTCAAAACACGTACAACAAAGCCGTTCATTTAAAAAAGCTAATCGATGATTTGTTTGAATATACGCGTCTTATAACTTCCGACATCCAATTACATTTGGAAACGATTGATGTACATCAACTACTCGACCAGATGCTGTTTGAATTCGAACCGCTTGCTCAGGAAAACGGAATTCAAATCGTTAAAAAGACAGGTCATTCCCCTGTTATTGCCTTGATCGACGGCGGTAAATTTGCCAGAGCTATCGATAATCTGCTGATGAACGCTCTCAAGTATTCCGTTAAGCCGGGTACTATTCACATATTATTAAGGACGGATAATCAACGATTTTACATCGAGGTCGAAAATAAAGGACAACCCCTTACGCAAGAACAAGAAGACAAACTGTTCGATCGTTTTTATAAAGTTGATCATTCGCGGAGCAGTGAAGGCATTCAGAACGGGACCGGATTAGGACTTTCCATCGCCAGAAATATTATCGAATTGCATGGGGGAACTTTAACACTAACGCATAAGAATGGTATTTTTGTTTTTACAATTGAGGTTCCCTTCAGAAACCCACCTTGAAACGCCCGGAAAATCAATGTTTTCGGCATTTTGGGGTGGGGAATGGTTTTAATTCAACAATTGTTGATGGCTTGTTGAGTAATCCACACATCACGTGGATTTGACGATTGCAATTGTCCTGATTATGTTTAAAATATAGACATAAGTTGAAAAATCAATCATTGTCGAATATTATAAGCAACTAATCAATTTACATGATAATATCTAATGAATGCAGGAAGGAGGCATAGTCATGAATCGAATTGAAAAGAGCAAGGAAAAATACAAACAGCTATTTGGTGATGGAGTGCTGGTGAAGAGAATCGTTTTGACAAGGGACTTGCGGTGCAGGCAGAGATTTTTGGTGATATCATTGCAAAAATGCGCGAAAGTGCTCCGGCAAACCAAAAACACATACAGGATTATCTTTCTGCTTTCTGTTTCGGGGACTTTTATACTCGTAGCGGGCTTGACTTGAAAACAAGGGAGCTGCTGACACTCTGCATTGTTAGTGCATTGGGTGGTGCTGATGGTCAAGTTAAAGCACATGTGCAGGGTAACAAAAATGTGGGCAATGACAAGGAAACATTGATCACCGCCATTACACACTGCCTTCCTTATATGGGATTTCCGAGAACACTCAACGCTTTACATTGTATAAATGAAATTATCCCCTAAAAAGGAGATGTTATTATAGAATATCGTACTGTAGGAAAAACAGGAATCAAGGTTTCTAATTTATGTTTCGGTACTATGTCTTTTGGTGCAAATGCCGATGAAAAAACATCGAAAGACATGTATAAACGCTGCCGGGAAGCGGGTATCAACTTCTTTGATACAGCCAATGGTTATGGTGAGGGACGTTCTGAAGAAATTTTAGGGGAATGTATCGCCCACGAGCGGGAAAACGTCATTATAACTACGAAAGTCTTTTGGTCATTCCGTCCTGATGTCAACGCATTGGGCACCTCAAGACGAAACATTATACAAAATGTTGAAGCCAGCCTAAGACGCTTAAAAACGGACTATATTGATTTTTATTTTCTTCACGACTTCGATGAAAGTACAGCAATGGAAGAAATGTTACGAGCATTGGACGATTTGCAGCGGCAAGGCAAGATTCTTTACCCTGCTGCAAGCAATTGGGCAGCGTGGCAAATCACCAAAGCTCTTGGAATTTCTGCAAAAGAGCAATTGGCTCGTTTCGAATTAATCGAACCGATGTACAGCTTGGTTAAGCGTCAGGCTGAAGTCGAAATTTTACCCATGGCGAAGTCCGAACAAATTGGAGTCATTACGTACAGCCCGCTTGGCGGGGGGTTATTAACCGGTAAATATGGGGTAAACAAACGTCCTGAACAGGGTCGTCTTGTAGAGGATGCCCGCTACAAAGATCGTTATGGTGCCGATGAGGATTTTGTTACGGCTGAAGAATTCACCAAGTATGCGCAATCACATGATGTGAATCCTGCAACTTTAGCTGTTGCTTGGGTTATGGCAAACCCTGCTATTACTGCGCCTATCATAGGTGCCCGCAATTTAAACCAATTGGAGGACTCGTTGGCGGCAGCCGATTTTAAAATGACAGCAGAGATGTACGCTGAAATTTCGAATTTATCAAGAACGCCATGCCCCGCTACAGATCGAACAGAGGTATTAACTGGCAAGTGGAGGTAAACTATCCAGGAGGTTTTTTTGGGGGCTAAACGAAATAATTTACTTATATTTATTTTGACCATTGGAGTTTTCGGAATTATAAATACAGAAATGGGTGTTATTGGAATATTACGCGTCAAGAGCGTCCTGACAATGAAGCTCTTGTTATACATGGACTATAGACTTCTTTCTAACAAGGCCCCAACTTGTTTGGCCATTGCTTGAGGAGGGTATGGCATTCCATTTCTGATCCACCATTCAATTATACCTACATAAGCGGTCCCAGAATATTGCAACATAACATCTTCGCTTAAATCCGTATTTCTTCCGCTTTCTCTGTCAATCTCTCCTTTGAATCCTTCCGTAATAAAATCAAGCAGCCGTGTTCTAAAAGAAGGGGCCCCTTTACTCGCTAACATGGTCGAAAAGAATAAATAATTTTTCTCAAAATATTCGAAAAAAGGTAAAAGAGCATTGCTCCAATCCAGCTTGCATGCCCATTCACCCATCTCCGCTAATTCGTTAATGTGAGATTCTATGAGTTTATCCAATAAATCAAATTTGTCCTGGTAATGAAGATAAATGGTTCCACGGTTTATGTTTGCCCGGTCGGCAATATCCTGAATTGTAATTTCATCGAAATTTTTTTCAGTCATCAGCTCAATGACAGCCTTTTTCATAGCTTCCTGTGTTTTAAGAATTCTCCGATCCACTTTTGCCATCGTAAATACCCACCAAACTTTCATAGATGATTAACATTTTCGAGTACAGTGTTGAGATATCGACATATCGCGTTTCTTTAACTATTGAAAATAAACGACTTGTTTATATAATAATTGACGTAAGTTGATTAATCAAATATATTTGGCTAACTTCTAAGGCGAGAGCGGAAGCTGTACCGGCTTAGGCAAAATAAAGGCTGCCGGGCGTCCGGCAGCCTTTATTTTTCTAAAAATATACATACGTGCCGACACTCGGAAAGCCAAGATACATGGGTGCAATCATGTGATACGGAACAGGGTGGTAACCATATTCCGGTCCGATAAAATGCACTCCCGGAGGAAGGCTCCCATAGATCTTGACGCCGGTAATCCCAGGCGGCCATACCGTTCCGACATTTCCGACATTTCCGACGGCTTCGGGTTGCCGCCATTCGTTCGCCAACATGCCATCCCCGCCTTGTCATCGTTATGTGGCTTGATGCCATGATATGAAACTTTTGGCTATTCCGTGCCCGGTCGACAAAAACATGACATTTAAAGGGACGGCCAATAGGTCCATGTTGAAGTTCTCTTCACTTTGCGGCTTGCGTACCGCTAACTGCTTATTGAACTGGCTGCACCGTGTCCTTGGCGGCAAACTGGAGCGACGGAGAAGCGGCTTGCACACCGGAGGCAGCGCAAGATGCCGGACATCGTGGAGAAAGCCTGCAATAGTGCAGTTTTTCACACGTCGATGCGCCGGCCGAGAGAAATTCCTGCAAAAATGCAGGTTTTTCAGCTCATACACGAGTTTAGTGCCATTTTCATCCAAAATTCCTGCACAATCGCAGGCTTTTCGCCAAAACGAGCTACTTTCATGGAAAAAGCCTGCACTTTCGCAGGCTTTGCGGGTGCGGTCCGCCAATTGCCTATCGAACTGGCTGCACCGTATCTTTGACGGCAAAGCTTTCGCAGGCGACTGCAGATCCAAACAGGCGCCGACTGATTCGTCTGTTACAGGAAGATACTTGATGTAATGCAAGTACTAAAGGTTAAACTTATGTATGCTTATCCAAGGCTGCCGGCAGAATCGGCGGCCTTTCACTTCCTTTTGGACTAAGAATTCGCCTTTGCCAAAAAAAGGAACGTCCATCCTATAAGTGATAATAGGGAAATGCTGGCCATGCAGTTGTAGACTGCCGCCTGGCGAGGGGGAAGGTGGTGAAATATAATTAACTTGAAATAAAACCGTCCAGACGGTATTATAAATGAGGGTGATATATAAAATGAAAACAAGAAAAAAAGATCTAAAGAAAGAACTGATCCTTAAAACGGTTTCGCAAATTGTAAATGAAGAAGGGGTGGAAAAGCTGACATTAGAGGCTGTTGCCCAAAAGGCGGGCATCAGTAAAGGGGGATTGCTATATCATTTCCCTAATAAAGATGCCTTAATTCTAGGTGTGATCGAGCAGTTATCCAATCACTTTCTCGAAGGGTTTAATATGAGGGCCAATGGCGATTTACAGTCTAAAGGGAAGTGGACGAGGTCCTATATCGAAACATCAGTTTCCGGAGAGAGCGATGCGAACGATCTTTATACGGCGATCTCAGCTGCGCACTTTACTAATCCGGAGATGCTGCAACGGCTGCAGCAAGCATATTCTGAGATTCAGAATAAAATCGAGAATGATGAACTAGACCCTGTTCGTGCTACGCTTGTTCGTTTAGCAATTGATGGTCTTTGGTTTGCTGAAATGTTTGGGCTGGCTCCACCCCAAGCAGATCTCAGGCAAAAGGTAATTGAGCAGTTAAAAACAAGTATCCAGGAGGGAAAATAATGGCATATTTATTTTTGGCAATCTCTATCATCGGTGAATTGATCGGTACATCGATGCTTAAGGCATCGCAAGGATTTACTAAACTATATCCGACTCTATTCACGATTGTTGCTTTTGTTACCTCGTTCTATTTCATCTCGCTTGCTCTCAAAACACTTCCCTTAAACATGACTTACGCGATCTGGTCAGGAGTAGGGGCAGTAGCAACGGCGCTTATTTCTGTCTTGATTTGGAAAGAAAAAATAAACACAGGAAGCATCGTCGGGATCGCATTGATTGTTATTGGGGTAGTGATTTTAAACTTATTCGGCGCTGGACACGGCGAGGCAAAAGGTCCGACAGAATCTGCAAGCTCAATTGTTCAGAAATAAGTGAAGCACCACGGGGATGAACGGCTGACTATTCTTAATAAAAGGGAGACGTTGGAAGTTTAATAAACCAGTGGCAGTCTAAGGCTTTATTTTTCGCTCCTAGACTGCCGCTGGTTTTATTTTCGCCAAAGAAGAAGAGGGGCCGGGCTACGGGGAGTAAATGGATCCGATAAACAGCCACGCTCCCGTCTGCTTGTCTTCAATCGCGATAAAGAACGGGCGGTCCACGTTCATGTTAAACGGGTCCAAAGGGATTTCCGCCGAGGTGGCTTTCATCGATACGGAACTAACCGCGGCAGCTTTCGTACCTTTCTCGTTGACTTCAAGATAGGTTTTGTGCATGACCTGGCCGATCACATGGTTGATACCGGGAGCGATTAAGGGGAATTCTGCGCGGGCGGCATCGTAGGCGACCGCCATGCCCATCGATTGCAGCGCCTGATCCATCGATTTTTCGTATTCCAGCTTAAAGCTTGGCAGTCGGATTTCACCGGTCCTTTCCTTGAAGGGCTTCTGCCACCGGGATGCGTCGGACCACAAGCGTTCGTGCAAAGCGGACAGAGGGGTTTTTTCATCCGGCAGGATGACGAGCATATCCATTTGGCCATCGCCGTAAGGCAGCCGGATCGCCTGAAAACCGTCCTCCTCCGCGTACTCGTACCTGCCCGTCCTGGACATCATGGAAACGTTTTTGGTAGAACCGTCGGCAAGTCTAAAAGCTTCTTCTCTGGTGGAGGAAGGCGAAAATTCATCTTTCCAACTCCCGTTAAAATAAATGGCGTTAACCAGCATCAGGTTATCTTCAGGCTCTAGCGGCTTGTTTAGAATAGCGGAAATCTTGCCTTGAGTTTGCTTTTTCACCCATTTATTTACGGTTTCGTGCGCTGTTTTGCTGCCGAAGTCCAACTCCTCGACAGAGGCTGCAAAGTCGTTGCGGGCGGCTTGCACGAAAGGTTTTGCAAGACGCGTTCCTTTTCTGATCCAAAGTGAATTGGCGATATTCAATTCCACTCCTTGGCCGGGTTGTTCAAGCAAATGATTCATCGTTTTGTAGCCCTCGTTGAGCTCCGCGAGCGGCAATTCCTCCCAGCCTAACGTTTGGGCCATAGCTTTCCTCGTGTTTCCGTCGCTTCCGTTATACGTCATAGCGAGCGCCGTCGATAGGCTGGTTGGGGATACAAAAACATTAGTATCTTTTTCCTCAAGCGCCATTTGCCTATGGAGCTTCAGGCCAAAAGCATTTTGTGCCTTTACGATTTTCGGATCCAGCTTCGAAGCGGCCTCGGCCCGTTTTTCAAACGAAAGTATGGACGGTTTTTCGCATGACGCCAAAAGCGCCGAAAGGGCCAGAACGATGAGCACATGTTTTGCCGACATCCCATTCATCTCCTTGTGCTGATTGGTCTCTAATACATTTACAGACGGAGATGAGAACGGTAATGTTGCTTGCGTATCGGCTGTATACTTGCTCATCAGCCAAGATTGTCGGGATGCCAATTTAGAACTATCAAACACAATTGAACCTGTTAAATACTGATTCTTTAAGGTAATACTGTTTCTCTAGACCCACGAGTGCATTTATCATGACCGTTGGCATGTTGTCCATTATATAAGCAACTGTTGATGGGAACAATTCATTCTCTCCGAATCCACTGAAGACAACCCCAGTAGTATCATCATATTCAAACGAACGTGAAAAGAAATATCTCGATATCACATCAATAAGTTTAACTACATCGATATCAGAAAGAGAGTAAGCATTGAAGTAATTGCGAATGAGAGCTTCTTTATGGGCAGAGTACTCACATCATTTTCATAGAAAATATTCAATAATTCAGCCGATTGCAAAATATCCCAATATTCCGCAATTAGCGTTGTTATTGCTTTTTCCCGGTTCCGTTCCAACTCTTCACTAATTTCATTTACTATCTGGATCAATAATTTGCTCGTACGGACGGAAATCCCACGCAAAAGAACCTCCGTTGCTGACTTCATGAGCGGTGACCGGATTGTGGCACCAGACGGACTTTTCATCTTCATGCGAATACTGGAAGCTAAGCGCCTCCATCTTCTTGGTCGACTTGTCTTTCTTGCAACAAGTGTCGTCGACGATGAGAAACACAAGCCGTTTCAAATCACTCTCCTTCAATTGCTTAGCCCGAATCTTCTCGAGTACAAATTGCATTCTTCTTCGTTGCATCCGATTTACACACCAAGGAGTATGATTCAAGAAGTTCGTCACATTGTTCAGTTGACGACCCTGTCTGCAGCATTGCAGAGTTGGGTGATATTCTTACGACCGGCACAAAGGGTGATGCCATGAACGAGCGAAAACAGATGGCCGATCTGCGGTTTAGAGAACTCCAGCTTAAGCGCCAAAATGAACTTGACGATGGGCAAGTAGAGAGATACTATGAGAGTAGGACGCATCCTTTTCTTGGAAATTGTGGTAATGTCGAATAAGAATAATAGTGATTATTCCTTTGTGTAGTGCCGCTATTAAAGTCGACAACAATGAAAGCGCTCTTTCACTATATGACCGTGATAGAGAATAAACACCAGGGTGCAGAAATGAATCTATATGCCGTTGATCTAAGCGCTCCACCTGCCGATGATGAGATTCTATCCTTGTTTCTTCCGCACATCACGAGTAAGAGAAGAATTGGATTAAGCAGTTTCAGAAGAAAGGAGGGTTACTATAGGTCTTTTGCTGCCGAATTATTGGTTCGTGTGGTCGTGTCTAAAAAGCGTTCGCTTCGAAACCAAAATATTCGAATAGACAGCAATGAGTACGTTAAACCGATTCTTTCGAATGGACTCTTGGAGTTTAATGTATCCCATTCAGGGAATTGGGTGGTTTGCGCAATAGACCAATAGCCTATTGGCGTTGATATCGAAGAAATGAAACCGATTGACTTCGAGATTGCTAGACGATTGTTCTCTACTAGAGAGTGGGGACATCTGGATTGCTTGCCGGAGGAATCCATTCCTTAGCATCTGATTTCTTTTATGAAAAATGCAGTTAATATTATGTTTTGTTCGAAACCCGAAAGTCCAGGCATTATCTAGCCTAACTACGGCACAAAATTCGGGTGGTGCGTGGACAAATAATAACGTGGAAAGAGGTAAAGAATGTATGTCAAAAAATCCGGTATATGACGTTGTTGTTGTGGGAAATGGTGTTTTAGGACTATCACTGGCACTTACGCTGGTTCGAAGGAAATTACGTGTAGCATTAGTTGGCGAATCCCATCGGCCATGGGCAGCATCGACGGCTGCAGGCGCAATGCTAGGGAGCTTCGGTGAAGTAACGAGTACTCTTCTAAAGAGTAAATACGGACGCATGAAACACGATCTTGCGGTACGTGCTACCGGATTATGGAACGATTGGCTAAACGAATTGGAAGATAATCTTAGTGTTTCTGACATTCGTGCAGCCGACGGAACATTCGTTATCCATAATACCGTTGGTTACTCGAAAATCGATGATGACAACTTCGAGGCCATTCGTGAGTCGCTGAAGGAGTATGGTGAGCCATTTGAGGATATTAATCCAACCGATATTCATTGGCTTGACCCGGAATCTGGTTCACGTCCCACTAAAGCCGTATATATACCGAATGAACATGCAGTAAACACCACCCAACTTTTTCGAAAATTGGAAGAGTCCTTTATTTCTCTTGGTGGAACTTTGATTTCTGAAGTAGGCGTCCTGATCGAAAGGAATTATGGCCGTGTTGAAGCCTTAGTTCTCAATTCTGGAGAACGTCTGATTTGTGATAAAATCGTAATAGCGGCGGGTGTCAAGTCCCAAACCTTGTTGGATACTGTCCCTGATGTTGCCGCACGTATCCCTCGACTGGTCAGCGGGTACGGTGTTTCAGCATTAGTAAGTACGATGGATGGAACTACGCCAAACTCTGTAATTAGGACGCCTAACCGAGCTTTTTCATGCGGATTGCATATCCTTCCACGCAGCAGGGGAGAAGTATATGTCGGAGCTACAAACATTATTTCTCCGAGAGCTGTAGACTCGCCTATGTTAGAAGATGTCGTATTTCTTCTTGAATGCGCATACCGCCAAATTCGGCGGGATTTGTCGAAAGGACGGATGAGTCGTCTGCAAGTTGGGAATCGCCCCGTTTCCCTCGATGGATTTCCTCTTATTGGCGAAACGGATCTTAATGGTCTCTGGATTATGACGGGGACATTTCGTGATGGGTTAACGCTCTCGCCTTATTTGTCTCGAGAGATGGCCAAACTTATAAGTGGCGAGCCAGCTGATTTCGACTTAGAGCTATTTAAGCCAGTGCGTAAACCTATTCAACCTTTTTCCCGTGAAGAGGTCATTTCGGAAACAGTAGCGCATACGCTTGCTACCGGATATGAAAGCGGTTGGCGAATTCCAGTCGGGTGGCATAATCAGATCGAGTATAATTTGCAATCCGAATATGAAAAGTTTGCTAAAGATCTAGATCCTGTTTACACACCGCCTGCGGGATTGCTTGATGCTTCTAGTAAAGACCTGATCATTTTGAAGATGCTTTGTAAATTCTATAAGGCAGCAAAACAAAATTAAAAGAACGAGGTACTAAAAGTACTGGAGAATCGGCAAGCTGTCAATGCTGCAACTGTTACAGTAGGTGCCGGTAAATATTATTTAAAAGCTGTATGCGGTGGTGCTGGTCAATATAACTGTAAAGGTTCCGGATTTCTCCGAGTACCTCGGCCAGAAATTTAAATAAATGCTAAAAGCCCTCATCCATGGAGGGCTTTTGTTATTGGCACTGGGCGACTTGAACAGTCTAAGCCACTTGATTCCTGCCACTCCTGTATTGTTGATTCCCCATTGCTGTAGCGTTGTTTGTGCCCCACGAATTCGTAGGTCCATCCGAATCCGGCATGACAAGTCGTACAGAACAAACGAATCGCCGGTACGTGCAGATAGGATTTCCTATTGAAGACTGACAGATGGCGTACGGTTCGCGTCCCATTGGTACCTTTGCGAATCACGTGCTGCACCGACAGGCAGATCGGGCAGCTTTGAAGATGGGCGACGGGAGTGGCGTCGATATGAAGTTCATTGTGATCGACAAACAGAATCTGGCAATCGTCTTCATATTTTGCTTGGCTATTCCCCGCTCTTGCGCAGCGTATGGGAATGGAAAGAAGCCTTCACCACTTGGTACAACTTTTCGCCGAGCGTTACCATCGCCGAATCTGGTTTTGAACGTTGGTGTGCGCATGGGGATCGAATCGACCATCCGGCAGTTCGAAGCACCTTAAAAACGATGCGAAACTGGAAGGTGGAAATCGTCAACTATCATCGTTGCAGATGGACCAACGCGACAGTAGAAGGCCGGCATAATCGCATTAAGGCTTTCCAGCGTCGTCGTTACTTTACGCGCAATCGTCGCAACTACAAAGACGGTATCCTACTGGAGTGCAATCGGCATCGCATGGGGACTTAGCCGTCACTGATTTTAAGGTTGAGCCAAATATGTTTCTGGATATTTTTTGACAAATAAAGCGAGCCAATGGTACGATTTATATTATTTCATTTCATGTAGGTGGCCTATGAGAAAAAAATTACAAGTCTTCATATCGTCTACTTTTACTGATCTGATTGAAGAACGTCAAGCCGCTGTACAAGCTGTAGTTAATGCCGGTCACATTCCTGCTGGAGTAGAGCTTTTCTTCAAAGAAGGTCATCATATGGAAACTATTAAGAGATGGATCTATGAATCTGACGTTTATATCCTAATACTCGGAGGACTTTATGGTTCAATGCTTCCTGATGAATCAAAGAGTTATACTCATTGGGAATATGATTATGCCGGAGAAGTTGGCAAACCTAGATTTGTTATTGTTATCACAGATGAAGCATTAAGACAAAAGCCAGACGATTTTGTAGTAATGGATAGCTATCAGAAGTACCAAGAGTTTAAGCAATCAGTAATGGAAGAAATACCCACGTTTTATGCTGAAAATGAACGGCACATTAAGTGGGTTATTCATGAAAAATTGCCGGAGTATGCAGGAAGAGACGATTTGCATGGCTGGATTTCCGGCAAGGATGTACCAGACGTACAAAAGTTATTGGAAGAGAATGCAAGTTTGTTGAGAGAGAATGCTAAATTAAATGCTGAGTTAGAGAAAAATAAAAGAGTAAATCAATGATATGGAACTGTAATTTCATATAGCGTTACACATCATATGTGGACATCCGTTTTCGAGAGGGACGGTACTGTCCATTTTTTTGCTCAATCAGGTCAAATAAAATTGTTCTCTGAAATGTTTCTGTAGGGCAAAGGATGATACACTATAGCACAACAGAATTCAAAAATGAACGCATTAGTCCATGAAGGAGGGAATCAAATGTATAATTTTATTGCTCCACCGGTAGTACCACAACAGTAGAATCTACTGTCAAGGTAACTACATGAATGTTGCTGGTCCTGCCATAGATTCTACTGTATGTAAGGGGAGACTATCTCATTGGTCTCATCATCATATTGGTAGAAAGTGGGAATAATAAATGAAGGAAAAAATTTATTTCATCTTGTCGATGATCATATTCGGCGCAGTTGGCGTGTTTGCCAAATATATCAACATGTCATCCGGAGAAATTGCGTTGCTCTTGAGCTTGATCGGCAGCCTGTTGCTGTTTGTCGTCTTCGTGTGGACGAAGCAGAAAGTGTCGTGGCGGAAGGTGAAGAAGAATGCGGCTGCTCTGTTCATTGCGAGCGTGGCGTTGAGCGGCAACTGGATTTTTCTGTTTCAGGCGTACAAGGAAACAACAATTGCAAATGCGGCGTTGAGCTATTATTTTGCGCCTGTTCTGGTTATTATATGCTCACCCTTCGTTTTGAAAGAAAAGCTGTCGCTCAAAAAGGCGGTATGCGTCGCTATTGCTTTGCTTGGTCTGTTCTTCGTTTTGCAAAACGGCAGGGTGGAAACAACCGGACATCATCTGCTAGGTATCGGCTTCGGACTCGTCGCGGCAGGCTTCTATGCCGTTTTGACGCTGGTCAACAAGTTTATTCGGGACCTGGACGGACTGGCAAATACTCTTCTGCAGCTTGGCTTATCGGTGGCGATGTTGCTCCCATTTGTGCTGTTCACGAGTGGCTTCAAAATCTTTTCTGTCACCGGTGACGCGGTTGCATTGATGCTCGTGCTAGGTATCCTTCATGGCGGGGTTGGATTTTATCTATTCTTTGCCGGAATGAAAGGACTACAAGGCCAAAGCATCGCCGTATTGAGTTATATCGATCCCCTAACCTCATTAGTGATATCAGCTCTGGTTGTAGGAGAGTTGATGACTTTGCAGCAGCTGATCGGAGCTGTCTTGCTATTGGGCTCCACATGGATAGGTGAAGTTGGCGGAGAGAGGACGGGGCTTAACAGGAGTAAAAATTCTACTTGAAGTTTAATGGTATCCCTTTATTGCGTAGATGAATATTCCTTGACGGGAATATTCCGATTGGAGTATATTTTAATCAGGGATTCATTTTGTGAAATGGAGGAATGGATATGACAGCAAAATCAGAAGGCAAGGAGTTAGTCATAACACGTGTACTCAATGCGCCGCGCGAGGTTGTTTTCAAAGCATGGTCTGAGGCAGAGCACCTGAAACGCTGGTGGGGACCGAAAGGATTTGAAATAAATGTTGCGCAATTGGATTTCCGTCCGGGAGGTTTTTTCCACTACAACATGCAATCTCCTGATGGTAATCAAATGTGGGGTAAATTCGTGTATCAGGAAATCGAAGCTTTCGAAAAGATTGTCTGGGTCAACAGCTTTTCAGATGAGGCGGGTAACATTGTCCGGGCTCCATTTAGCGATTTGATCCCGCTGGAAATACGCAATGCGGTAACCTTTAGTGAAAATAACGGTATTACCACAATGACCTTGTGCAGCGGACCGATAAACGCAACTGATGAAGAGAGAAGCTTCTTTGAGGGCATGTTCGAATCCATGGAGCAGGGCTTCGGAGGAACCTTCGATCAGCTTGAACAATATTTGACAGAGCGAAGGAACTAAACTAACTGAAGGCGTCCACTAGGACGCCCTTTTTTTCGTTATAGAGAAGATTCGGTGAACCGATTGCTGGCCACACGCTGGATTGGCGCGGGATGTATCTGGTGATGCTGTTATTGTCCGTCATCCCGATTGTGACTGCTTTGTTCAGTACGTTCCCTGGAGATAACATCTCACACGAAGCATGTTTCGCGCTGGCCCGGCTACGGATTCATTGGATTATGTGCAGCATTATGCGCAATAACCGGACTTATTTTTATACGTGTATTTGTATAAGAGAAAAGAAGTCATCTAAATTACAAAAACGCCAATATCCAAACCTTGGGGATGGATATTGGCGTTTTTAAATTCATAGAATTGGACTGTCTAGTTATAACATAGGTAACATTGGGATTAAGTTACTCTTAAACTCAGCCCAAAGATTGATCAATTTGTGCTTGCCCACCCGCAGTGTCAAACCACAAGCAGCTAGATTTTGAATTCGCATAAGTAGATTATATATAAAAGATATGCTACATTAATTAATATCACCCAAAAAAAGAGAAATATGAGAAACAATGGTTTTCGATCATCTTGACCCATAAGATGATATATTCGAAAAACAAGGGAGTGCATGCTTCAAATGACCCGTTTGAAACGAAGAACGCTTTTTCCCCTAACCCATCCGCAGAGCCGAATTTGGTATACGGAAAGTAAATATCCCCAGTCGAATTTGAATCTGATTGTGATCAGCAGCGAGACCGAACAAGCCGTCCGATTTGATGTCATGGAGCAGGCCATCCGTAAGTTTATCGAGAATCAGGATAGCCTGCGCATCCGGTTGATCCTGGTGGACGGTGAGATCAGACAGTATATTGACGATGAGGCGGATCTGCAGCCGGTGGAAAGAGTGCAGCTCGACCGGCCGGTAGGCGCTGAAGATCCGCTGGAAGCTCTCGCATCCCGCAAGGAAGCGTTCCAGATGGACCTGTTCAACTGTGAATTGTTCAAATTTTATTTCTATGAAATCGGAGAGCGAAGGGGGTTTATAGCGAAGTTTCATCACATCATTGCGGACGGCTGGTCGACAACCTTATTCCTTGACTATATCTGGAATGAATACCTTCGGACTGTCTTCCAGCCGGACGGTGAAGATCAGCTCCCTCAATCACCCGCTCCCCAAGGTTCTTACCTGCGGTATATGGAGAGCGAGCGGAGCTATCTGGACTCCAGCCGGCGGGTAAAGAGCAGTAACTTTTGGCAGAAAACCTTCACGCCGCTGCCGGAAAGGCTCCCCGCTCCGAGCGATTCCACCGCTGCGAGAAGAAGTTACTTTGTCCTCTCGGATGAGCAGGATGCAGGCGTACGGAAATTCATTCAAGAGAACAATATTTCAATTCCTTCCTTTTTTATGACGGTCCTCTATATTTACTTCAGCCAAGTGCAGCAGTGTACCGATCTAGTATTGGGTACGCCCGTATTCAACCGGTCTAGCAGGGAAGAGCGGGCTATGTTCGGGATGTGTACGAGCACGATGCCTGTCAGACTCACAAGTGATACCGACGTGCCTCTCCGCCAGCTATTCAGCTCCGTTCACGATGAACTCAAACGCTGCTATTTTCACCAGAAATATCCCTATGACCTCCTGATTCCTTCACTTAAAAAACAACATCCCGAACTGAATCAATTGTTCGAATACGGCCTTAATTTCCTGAACTACCGCTTCATTCCGGAGCTTAACGGAATCCCTATTGTGACCAACTGGCATCATACCGGACAGCAAACCGAATCCCTGACGTTACTGATTGGGGAGCGACATGAACGGAAGCTCATTCTCATGTACGACTACAAAACAGAGATGTTCACAGAACAAGAGATTATCCTGATGAATGAGCGCATTCAATTCCTTATGGATCAGCTGCTTAAGAACGGCGAGCTTCGGCTGAAGGATATCGAGATCATGCATAAGGAAGAAAGACAGCGGATTTTTCATGAATTTAATGAAACGTTGACGCCTTATCCTTCGGACCAAACGGTGGTTTCTTTGTTCGAACAGCAGGTGGTGAGATCGCCGGATGCAACGGCTGCCGTATATAAGGATCAGAAGCTTACGTACCGGGAGCTCAATGCGAGGGCGAACCGGCTGGCTTGGAAGCTCAGAGCTGAAGGCGTGCGGTCCGGCAGCGTGGTTGCGTTGATGGCTCCCCGCTCGCTGGATATGCTGGCTGGCATCTATGGCATCTTGAAGGCCGGCGCTGCCTACTTGCCCCTTGACCCGGGCTATCCGCAGGAGCGCATCCGCTACATGCTGGAGGACAGCGGGGCAGGTCTGCTGCTCGGTTCGGCCGAGTCCCTGGATGGCGTCCATTTCGAAGGGATCGTACTGGAACTGAACGATGAAGCGGATGGCGGCCTTCCGGCACGGAATCCTGAGCCGGCAGGCGGCCCGGAAGATCTCGCTTATGTGATCTATACCTCGGGATCGACGGGAAGGCCGAAGGGGGTCATGATTGAGCATCGGGCCGTGGTCAACCGCTTGGCCTGGATGCAGAAACGTTACCCGCTGGGCGCCCATGATGTAATCTTGCAGAAGACGCCTCTTAGCTTCGACGTCTCCGTATGGGAGTTGTTCTGGTGGTCACTTTACGGTGCCGGCGTGTGCCTCTTGGAGCCGGACGGCGAGAAAGACCCGGCCGTGCTTACACAGGCCGTTGCTGCTTACGGAGTCACGGTACTTCATTTTGTGCCTTCCATGCTGAATGCCTGGCTCGGGCATATGGAAACGGCGGGGAACCCGGAGGAGCTTGCCGGCGTCAAGCGGGTATTTGCGAGCGGCGAAGCGCTGCACAAGCAGCAGGTGGATCGTTTTTATCGCGTCGCCGGCGGCAACGGGGCGGCTTTGGTGAATTTATATGGTCCGACCGAGGCTACGGTGGATGTGACTTATTTTGATTGCATACCGGGGCTGGAGCGGATTCCGATCGGAAGGCCGATCGATAACACCCGGCTGTACATCGTAGATGAAGACCGGCAGCTGAAGCCGATCGGTGTACCGGGAGAGCTCTGTATCGCCGGCACTGGACTGGCACGCGGCTATCTGGGCAGGCCGGAGCTGACGGAAGAGAAATTCGTGGAGAATCCCTTCGAGCCCGGGGAGCGGATGTACCGGACGGGCGACCTGGCCAGATGGCTGCCGGACGGGAATGTGGAATACATCGGCCGGATGGATCACCAGGTCAAAATCCGCGGCTACCGTATCGAGCTCGGTGAAGTGGAAGCACAGCTGCTTCAAGTGGATGATGTGAGGGAAGCGGTGGTCATCTCAAGAGAGGACAAGTGGGGCCAGAAGCAGCTCTGCGCGTATTACGTGGCGGCCCGGGAGCTTGCTTCAAGTGAAATCCGAAGCCGCCTGACGGCTGTACTGCCGGGGCACATGATCCCTGCCCATTTGATCCAGCTGCCCGGCATGCCGTTAACCGTTAACGGCAAGCTCGACCGCAAAGCACTGCCTGAACCCGCCGGCTACAGGCAGACCGGTGTGGAGTATGCGGCGCCCCGGACGCCGGAGGAGCATTTGCTCGTTTCGATATGGAAGTCGGTCCTCGGAACGGAGAGAATCGGCGTCAAGGACAGCTTCTTTGAGCTGGGCGGGGATTCGATCCAATCCCTCCAAGTGATTTCCAAGCTGTATCCCGCCGGCTATCAGCTGGAAATGAAGGATGTATTCCACTATCCGACGCTGGAGCAGATGAGCACTAGACTAACGCCGGTCACCCGGCTGGCTGATCAGAGGGAAGTTTCCGGCGAGGTCTGTCCGACGCCTGTGATCGCAAGGTTCATGGAGCTGACGAAAGATTCTCTCCATCACTATAACCAGAGTCTTTTCTTGTTCCGGCCGGAACGATTCGAGGAAGCTGCACTGCGTCTAACCATGCAGCAGATCGTTACGCATCACGATGCCCTGCGCATGATCATGAGGCAGGATGGACAGGGGAATACGCTGTGGATTCGGAGCGCAGAGGAAGGGGATCTCTTCACGCTGGAGGTGATCGATTGCAGAGGGGAAGCGTCTGCAGAGAACACCATCGAAGCGAAGGCGGCGGAGCTGCAGGGCGGCTTCAACCTGTGTGCCGGTCCTTTGATGAAGCTGGCGCTGTTTCAATGTGCGGATGGCGACCATTTGCTCATCGTCATCCATCATTTGGCGATCGACGGGTACTCCTGGAGGATTTTGCTCGAAGATCTCGCCAAAGGGTATGAGCAGGCTCTTCTCGGTGTGGAACCGGTACTGCCGCTCAAAACCGATTCGTTCCAAGTCTGGTCGGACAAGCTTACGGCCTATGCGGACTCTCATTCTCTGCTGGAGGAGCTCTCTTATTGGCAGGAGGTGGACCGCACTCCGGTTAAAGCACTGCCCAAAGATATGGAGCAGGAGGTCTCGCGGGTTCAAGATAGCGAAGCTCTCACGGTCCAATGGACGGTGGAAGAAACGGAGCTTCTGCTCAAAGAAGCGCATCGGGCTTACAATACCGAAGTTAACGATCTGCTGTTAACGGCGCTGGGAATTGCTGTCGGGGAATGGAGCAGGCACAAGGAAGTCATGGTCAATCTGGAGGGACACGGCCGAGAGGCCCTTCTTCAGGATACCGATATTTCCAGAACGGTAGGCTGGTTTACGAGCATCTTCCCTGTTGTATTGAGGAACGAAGCGGAGCTTCCCCTTTCGCAGCAGATCAAGAAGGTGAAGGAGCAGTTGCGGGGCGTGCCGGGCAAGGGCGTGGGGTACGGCCTCCTGAGGTACTTATCCACGGGCAAAGAAAAGTGGGGGTTCTGCGCCAAACCGGAGATCAGCTTCAACTATCTGGGGCAGTTCGATCAGGATCTGCAAAATCATGGGCTGAATCTCAAACTATCGCCTTATTCCAGCGGCAGCCTGGTCGGAGGGAATGCCGAAAGACCGTACGCTCTGGATATCCACTGCGCGGTCACTTCAGGCAGGTTGTCGCTAACGCTCAGCTACAGCTCCAAGCAGTACCGCAGTACGTCGATCGAGCGCTTGGCTGAACGGCTGCAGACGGCACTTCGCGAAGTGATTGGCCACTGCATGGAGAGGAGTTACTCCGAATTAACACCGAGTGATCTGTTAATCAAGGATATGACGCTGGAAGAGGTAGCGGAGCTGACGGAACAGTGCCGGCCTTTCGGTGAGATCGAAAATGTGTACCCGTTGACACCGATGCAAAAAGGCATGCTGTTCCATTCTCTCCTCGGCGGCCAGCCCGGAACTTATGTAGAACAAGTCAGTCTCAAGCTGCAGGGAAGCCTGGACATCGAGCTCCTCCGCAGAAGCTGGAATGCGGTGATCGAGCGGCACGATGTGCTGAGAACGAACTTCTACAGCGGCAGAAGGGAAGAACCGGTGCAGGTGGTGTTCCGGACGAAGGAGATCAGCTTCCAGTATGAGGATATCCGCGGCATGAACGAGGAAGAGCGGGTTGCGTATATAGATGATCTGATCGCCCGGGACCGGGCCAGAGGATTCGAGCTCAGCAGGGATCCGCTGATGCGGGTCACCGTACTGCGCAAGGAAGACGCGACATATCAAATGCTGTGGAGCCATCATCATATTCTTCTCGATGGCTGGTGTCTGCCTTTGATTTTCCGCGAGCTCTTCACTTTATACGCCTGTTATCTCAAGCGGAACGAACCCGCACTCCCTCCGGCCGTGCCGTATCACCGGTATCTCTCATGGCTGGAACAAAGGGACATGGAAGCGGCGGAGAAGTACTGGATGGCCTGCCTTGAGGGGTATGAAGGTTCGTCGTCCCTGCCGAAGCGGACTCCCGATGAAGCGCAGCAGTCCACTTACGATCCGAGAGTGTACAAAGCCGGGTTTGGCAGGGATTTGACGGAGCGGATGAACGGGACCGCCCAGCGTAACGGCGTGACGATGAATACCCTTTTGCAAACCGCTTGGGCTGTGCTGCTGCAAATGTATACCGGGAGGCAGGATGTGGTATTCGGGAGCGTAGTCTCGGGAAGACCGCCGGAAATTCCGGGGATTGAAGCGATGGTCGGTCTTTGTATCAATACGATCCCTGTTCGCATCGTGTGCCGGATGGAGGAGAGCATATCTGAAGTGATGCGCAGAACGCAGGAGCAGGCGCTGAGTTCCCAAACCTACCTTGCTTATCCGCTGTACGAGATCCAGGCCAAGGTTCCGCAGAATGGAGCGTTGATCGATCACATTCTTGTATTCGAGAACTACCCGCTGACCGAAGGACTCGGCCCAATGGGGGAACAACCGGATGCCCATCTGGCATTTGGGGGCTTTACCGTGCGGGAGCAAACCAACTATGATCTGAACCTCATCGTGCTTCCGGGCGAAGAGCTGACGGTTCAATTTCAATTCAACGGCAGTGTCTATGAGGATACGGCTGTGCAGAGATTGGCCGGACACCTGATCCACATCCTGGAGCAAGTGGTGAACGACCCGCACCGGGTTGTCGGCGAC
This sequence comes from Paenibacillus sp. sgz302190, assembly GCF_059820445.1. NCBI lineage: Bacteria > Bacillati > Bacillota > Bacilli > Caryophanales > Paenibacillaceae > Paenibacillus > Paenibacillus sp. sgz302190. Next base: position 539,682 of record NZ_JBZYAO010000001.1, on the reverse strand, counting down.
CTGGAGCTGATGACGAAGCAGGAGATCCTCCTGCAGCAGGAATCTTTCAATAACACGGCAGTCCCTTATCCGCAGGAGAAGACCGTTCATGCCCTGTTCCGGGAGCAGGCGGAACGGACGCCGGATGCCCTTGCGGTGGTCTCGGACGGGGAAGCCTTGACCTACCGCGAGCTAAATGAACAGTCGAATCAGTTGGCGCACTTTCTTCAGAGCCAGGGCATCGGACCGGACAGGATCGTTGCTCTGCTTCTGCCCCGGTCCGTGCGTTATATTCAGTTTGTGTTCGGCGTGTTAAAGGCAGGCGGGGCTATTCTCCCCATCGATCCGTCTACTCCGGCCGAACGTATACGGCATATGCTGAGGGATAGTAGACCTGCACTTGTGTTGACGGAGCTTTCCCTGCCGGAGGCCGTTCTGGGCGATGTAGAGGCAGTAGCGGAGGAGGAGGCCATCTCCCGTTCGAGGAGTATGCCGGCTTCGGATCTGACCATTGGTGCCAGCTCAGGCGATGCCCTGTATGTGATCTATACGTCGGGATCCACGGGAACCCCCAAGGGTGTACTGATCGAGCACCGGACCCTCATCAATTTGCTGCAGTGGCAGCAGGAAAGCATCCCTGTGGAAGCGGGGGTTTCGAAGGTTCTTCAATTTGCTGCGATGGGCTTCGATGTGTGCTATCAGGAGATGTTCACTGCGCTTCTTGGAGGCGCCGAGCTGCATATTGTTGGAGAAGACCGGAAGCGGCAGCCGAGGGAGTTCGTCGAATCTGTGGTGGAAACCGGCGCGGATATCGTATTCCTTCCAACCGCTTATCTCAAATATTTGGCTTCGGAGAAGCGGTATCTGGAGACGCTTTCCCAAGGCCGTGTGCGGCATATTGTCGTGGCCGGGGAACAGCTGGTGATTCATCCGAACCTGCGCGCTTATTTGTTGGAGCATGAGGTGACTTTGCACAATCATTACGGTCCTTCCGAAACCCATGTGGTGACCTCCCACAGGATGCAAGGCAAGGATCCGCTTCTCCCGAACCTGCCACCGATCGGCAGACCTATAGCCAATTCAAGCATCTTCGTTATCGACCGAAACGGGCAACTGCAGCCTGTAGGAGCGGCAGGGGAGCTGTGCATAGGCGGGGCCGGTCTCGCCCGGGGGTACGTAAACCGTGCCGAGCTGACGGCCGAGAAGTTTGTAAATCATCCGCTTCAGCCCGGCGAAAGGATGTACCGTACAGGCGATTTGGCGCGATGGCTGCCGGACGGCACGTTGGAATACTTGGGCCGCATGGACCATCAAGTGAAGATCCGGGGATACCGGATTGAGATTGGCGAGGTGGAATCCCGGTTACTGGATACCCTGTCCATAACGGAGGCGGTCGTCTTGGCGCTCGACGATGAAGAGGGAGCGAAGTACCTATGCGCGTATGTTGTGGCAGAATCCGGGCTCACCTCGGGAGAAATTAGAAGCGCGCTGGCGGAGGAACTGCCTGCCTATATGATCCCGTCCTTCATCGTACAGCTTGACAGACTGCCGCTGACGGTCAACGGCAAGGTGGACCGCCGAGCGCTGCCTAAGCCGGAGCATGCGGTTCAGAGCGAAGCGGTGTACGTGGCTCCGCGCAATGAGACCGAAGACCGGCTTGCGGAAATCTGGAAGAGCATATTAAAGTGCCAGGACATTGGAGTGAGGGATAACTTCTTTGAACTCGGCGGTCATTCCTTATTGGCGGCCAGCTTAATCGGACGAATCTACAAAGAATTGAACATGGAGCTCCCGTTGAGAGAGGTGTTCCGGTATCCGACCATTGAAGGCATGGCCCGGGTGATCGACGCTGCAAGCCGCAGCGGTTATACCCCGATCCCCCTTGCAGAGGAGAGAGAGTACTATCCGGTTTCCTCCGCCCAAAAGCGCATCTACCTGATCAGTCACCTGGATGGCGGCGGGCTGAGCTATAACATGCCGGGGGCTCTGCAGATGGACGGTCCATTGGACCGCATCCGGGTCCAGGAGGCCCTCCAGCGGCTGATCGCCCGTCATGAATCGCTGCGGACCGGATTCGAAATGAAGGACGGGAATGTCATGGCCCGGATCTATGAAGCGGTGCCTTTCTCCGCTTTTTCCATCCCGGTGATGGATCAGGCGGAGCCGGATCTCCTTCGCGGCTTTATCCGGCCGTTCGATCTGTCTCAGGCGCCGCTGCTCCGGGCCGGGCTAGTCCGGTTGGAGCCGGACCGGCATCTGCTGCTCTTCGATATGCATCATATCATCTCGGACGGCGTGTCGCTCAATATTCTGGCCCGGGAGTTTATTCAATACTATCAGGGGCAAGAACTGCCGCCCCTTCCCGTTCAATACAAAGACTATGCGGTCTGGCAGCAGGAGCTTATAGCCCAGCCCGCGATGCAGCTGCACCGGCAGTACTGGGTTGACCGCTTCCAAGATGGGGTTCCGGTCTTGGAGCTGCCGACGGACTGCCCCCGTCCCCCTGCACAAAGCTTCGAAGGGGATACGGTGTCCTTCCGGATCGATCAGGGGCTGCTTAAGAGGTTGCAGGAGCTGGCCCGGGAGACGGGAACTACGCTGTACATGACGCTGCTCGCGGCCTTCAATGTGCTGCTGTTCAAATATTCGGGGCAGCCGGATATCGTGGTGGGCAGCCCGGTGGCCGGCCGTGAGCATCCCGACGTGGAACCTATCATCGGCATGTTTGTTAACACACTGGCGCTGCGCAACTATCCGGAAGGCGGCAAGTCTTTCCGTGCCTTCCTCTCCGAAGTAGGGGAGCGGGCGGTGGAAGCGTTCGTCCATCAAGCCTATCCGTTCGAGGAGCTGGTGGAACGGGTGCAGGTGCGCAGGGATTTGAGCCGCAGCCCGTTATTTGATGTGATGCTCGTGCTTCAGAATATGGAGCAGGACGAATTGCCGGCTCCGGGACTTGTCCTTAGCTCTTATGAGATCGATTCGCGAGTGGTCAAATTCGACCTGACCCTTACGCTGACGGAAGAACAGGGCGGGCTGCAAGGCAGTCTTGCGTATGCTGTCCGGCTGTTCAAGCGGGAAACTGCGGAGCGTATGGCCACCCACTTTCTTGAGGTGCTCAGGTCTGTGGTGAGGGAGCCGGATGGGCTCCTGAAAGATTTGGAGATCATGACGACCCCGGAGCGGCATGAAATTCTGGAAGTATTCAACCGGACGGAGTCCGGGTACCCGCGTGAGCAAACGATCCATGCCTTGTTCGAAAAACAGGCGGCGTGGACACCGGATGCGGCGGCCGTAACCGATGAGCAGGGCCGGAAGCTGACCTATGCCGAGCTGAATGCCAGAGCGAATCAGGTTGCGAACAAGCTTCGGGGCTGCGGCGTTCAGGCAGATACGATCGTTGGCCTGATGACGGAACGCACGCTCGATATGATGGTGGGGATCTTCGGTATTTTGAAGGCGGGAGGGGCCTACCTGCCGGTCGATCCGTCGTATCCGGCGGAGCGTATCCGCTACATTCTGGAGGACAGCGAGACGAAGGTGCTGCTGACCGGGCAGTTGGCCGTTGAGGCAGCTGACGCGTTCGACGGTACCGTACTTGATCTGCAGGGCGATGTTTTCAGCGATGAGCCCATGGACAATCCGATACCCGTTAGCGGACCGGACCATCTCGCCTACGTCATCTACACGTCCGGCTCCACCGGACGGCCGAAGGGCGTCATGATTGAGCACCGTTCGGTCATCAACCGGCTGCATTGGATGCAGAAGGAGTATGGACTCGGCGAAGGGGATCTCGTTCTGCAAAAGACGCCGATCAGTTTCGATGTGTCGGTATGGGAGCTGTTCTGGTGGTCTTGGTACGGCGCCGGCCTGTGCCTCCTGCCGCCGGGAGGAGAGAAGGATCCGGCTGTCATCGCGGCTGTCATTGCGAAGCAGCGGGTGACAACCATGCACTTCGTGCCGCCTATGCTGGGAGCGTTCCTGGATTATCTGGAAGCACACCCGGATGTGGTACAGGGCATGGCTTCCTTGAAGCAAGTGTTTGCCAGCGGCCAGGCGCTTCCGAAGCAGCTTGTGGACAGGTTCTACGCATGCCTTGGCGAAGACGGCATCCGGCTTGTGAATTTGTACGGGCCAACCGAAGCGACGGTGGACGTCACTTCGTTCGATTGCACACCGGGGCTGGAACGCATTCCGATCGGAAAGCCGATTGACAATATCCGCCTGTATGTGGTGGATGAGAACCTGCATCTGCTCCCCGCAGGCATCCCCGGCGAGCTGTGCATTGCCGGGGTCGGCCTCGCCAGGGGGTATCTGGGCCGCTCGGAGCTTACAGCGGAGAAGTTCGTAGACGATCCGTTCACAGGGGAAGGGCGGATGTACCGCACCGGCGATGTGGCCCGCTGGCTGCCGGACGGGAATGTGGAGTACCTCGGCCGGATGGACCACCAGGTCAAGATCCGGGGCAACCGGATCGAGCCGGGTGAGATTGAAGAAGCTCTGCTGCGCCATGAGCGGGTTCGGGAAGCGGTCGTGATCGACCGGACCGATGAAACCGGGACGAGCTATCTGGTTGCATACGTTGCTGCCCAGGCCGAGATGACGGGATATGAGCTTAGGGCACATCTGGCCCAGAGACTGCCGCAGTATATGATTCCTGCCTACTTTGTCGCCATGGAACGCCTGCCGCTGACGCCTAACGGCAAGCTGGACAGGAGGGTGCTGCCGGTTCCCGACACGGCGGCGGCAAGGGCGGAAGCCTATGTGGCGCCTCAAAGCAGCACGGAGCGGAAGCTGGCGGAGATCTGGAGCGAGGTGCTTGGAGCGGGTCAAGTAGGGACCCAGGACAATTTCTTCCAGATGGGCGGGGACTCGATTAAATTGATTCGCCTGTCCAACCGGATTCATCAGGTGTTCGGGACTCAGGCCCGTCTGCAAGACTTGTATGTCTACCAAACCATCGGCGAGTTTGCCCGCTTTATGGAGGAGTCCGGAAGCGGCAGCGGGTCAGAGGAGATGGCGCGAGGGCTGGGGCTCATCAAGGCACTCCAGGATCGGTTCCGGAATGAACCGGCGATGCAGCGGTACCTGCTGCAGGGAATCGAGGATTTCTATCCTCTGAGCAAAATCCAGCAGAGTATGGTCTATTACTCAAAGCTGAAGCCGGATGAGCCGATCTATCACGACCAGTTCTTTTTCACCGCGCGGATTCACCGGCTGGATGCCGGATTGATCCGGCAAACCACCCTCGCGCTGATGGGCAGGCATGCCATCCTCCGGACCGTGTTCGATACCGTACGGTTCTCCGAGCCTCTTCAGCTGGTGTACAAGCAGGTGGAGCCGGATCTGTCGGTAGAGGACATCATGCATTTGCCGGTAGAGGCTCAGCGGCAGTATATGGAAGAGCGGCGGCATGCCGACCTGGCCGACAAATATTTGACGGACGACGGGCTGCTGTGGAGGCTTCGGGTGTTCAGGATTGGAGCGGAGGAAGCGGTGATCCTTCTGTCCTTCCATCATGCGGCGCTCGACGGCTGGAGCGTGGCTGTGTTCCAGCAGGAGTTTATGGAACTGTACAACCGGCTCGCCGCTGCACAGCAGGATGCCCTTCCGCGATCCTTCGAGCTGCCTCCGCTCCGCAGCTCGTACAAGGAATACGTGGCGATGAACGCTTACAAGCAAGCGGACGGGAAGACGACGGAATTCTGGAGAGAGTTCCTCGCCGGCTGCACGCGCGGCAAGCTGCCGTTCAATATTGCGCGCAAACCGCGCTCAAGCACGGCGCCAAGCGCCATTATCAATAAAACGGTGGAATCCGGGCTCGTACGCAAGCTGGAGGAGGGGGCCAAAGCTTATGGCTGCACCGTGAGGGACTTGTGCCTCGGTGCCCATCTCTACCTGCTGCGCGTCATCACGACCGAAGAGGATATCGTGACCGGCGTCGTTTCCCATGATCGTCCGGCTGTGGACGACGGGGACCGCATACTCGGATGCTTCCTGAATTCGCTTCCGATGCGGTTGCGCATCGGCAAGAGGGAGGCCAAGCAGGAGCTGCTTCGCCAGGTGGCGGATACCCTCTACCGGATGAAGGCCCATGAAGTGTTCCTTAGCGATATTGCACGGATGGTCGGAGAAAGATCCGATCCGTCCCTTAACCCGATTTTCGACACCTTGTTCAACTATACGGACTTCCATGTTCTGAATTTCCGTACGGCAGGTGACGGCATCCGCCCGGAGGAAGCGGCGGGGCTTGAAATGGAAAGTGCCGAGATGACCAACACGCTGCTGGATGTCGAGGTGCATCGGAGCAGCGAGCACATGAATGTCCAAATCAAGTATGCCCCGAGCTACTTCTACNCCGCCCGGAGGAAGCGGCGGGGCTTGAAATGGAAAGTGCCGAGATGACCAACACGCTGCTGGATGTCGAGGTGCATCGGAGCAGCGAGCACATGAATGTCCAAATCAAGTATGCCCCGAGCTACTTCTACGACCGGGATATGGAGACGGTATTCACGCTCTATGTGCGGATTTTGGAGGAGCTGTGCGACGAGGCGAACCCGATTCTGGGCAGCGGGGCATTGATCCTGACGGAGGAGGGGGACCGGCTGCTCCGCGAATGGAATGCTCCGGCGTACGAGCTTGCGGCTGCCTACACGGAGGGCAAGACGCTGCACGGGTTGTTCGAGGAACAGGCGGCAAGAACGCCGGACCATGCGGCGGTTCGGCATGGAGGCCGAACGCTGACCTATGCGCGGCTGGAGGCGGAGTCGAACCGGCTGGCGCGGCATTTGGCGCGGCGCGGTGTGCGCAGCGGGGATCATGTGGCCCTGGTGGCCGGTCGCGGAACCGACATGATCACCGGGATGCTCGCCATCCTGAAGGCAGGGGCGGCTTACGTGCCGGTCGATCCGGATTACCCGCCGAGCCGCAAGGCGTATATTCTGCATAACGCGGAAGCTGCGGCGGTACTGGCCGACCGTGCTTACCCGGATCTTGGGCATGAACGGGTCATCCTCATGCAGGATGAGGGGATCGCCGGGGAAAGTTCCGAACCGCTGCAGCTGGCGAAGGACAGCGGCGATTTGGCCTATATCATTTACACCTCCGGCTCCACGGGCACGCCGAAGGGCGTGATGATCGAGCACCGCAGCGCCGTCAACCTGGTCTCCTGGATCAACCGGCGGTTTGCGGTCGGTGGGGAAGACCGTCTGCTGTTCATCACCTCGATGTGTTTTGACTTGTCCGTCTACGATATTTTCGGGATGTTGGCGGCGGGGGGAACCGTCGTGGTGGCGGAACGCGAGCAAGTGCTCGACCCCGGGGCGCTTCTAAGGCTGATGGAGGCCGAGGAGGTCACGTTCTGGGATTCGGTGCCGACGACGATGAACCACTTTATCCATCATCTGGAAGAAGGTTCCGCAAAGTCAGAGTCGCTTCCTGCCGGATTGCGTTTGGTCTTCATGAGCGGGGACTGGATTCCGGTCACGCTGCCTGGTCGGATCCGGCAGTTGTTCCCGCAAGCGGAAGTGATCTCGCTGGGGGGAGCGACGGAGGGGACCGTCTGGTCGAATTACTATCCGGCCATGGAAGTCAGCGCGGACTGGAGCAGCATCCCGTACGGCCGGCCGATCGGGGGCAACGCCTTCTACATTCTGGACGACGACCTGGAGAGGGTGCCGTGGGGCGTGGTCGGCGAGCTGTATATCGGCGGCGTGGGCGTAGCCCGCGGATATATGAACGACGAGGCGAAGACGGCGGCGGCGTTCCTGCCTGATCCGTTCCTCCCGGGAGGGGGACGGATGTACAAGACCGGGGACCTTGGGAGATTGCTGCCGGACGGGAACATGGAATTCCTGGGCCGCAAGGACCATCAGGTGAAGATCCGCGGCTACCGGGTGGAGCTGGGCGAGATCGACAGCCGACTGGCCCGGCACCCGGGGATCCGCGAAGCGGTGGTGATGGCCCGGCTGGACGGACGGGAGCAGCGGTATCTGTGCGCCTATATCGTGCCGTCGGGCGAGCTGACGGTGGCCGCTGTCCGGGAATATCTCGCGGCGGAGCTGCCGGCCTATATGGTGCCGGGAGCCTATGTGTTCCTGGAGGAGCTGCCGCTGAACGCGAACGGCAAGGTAGACCGGAAGGCGCTGCCGGATCCGGGGGAGCTCCAGGATAGCGGATCAGGCTACACTGCGCCGCGGACCCCGGTTGAGCTGAAGCTCGCAGAGATCTGGCAGGAGGTGCTCGGCTTGAAACGGGTCGGCGTCCAGGAGGATTTCTTTGAGATCGGCGGAGACTCGCTGGGGGCTGCTTCGATGGCAGGAAGGATTCAAAAGGAGATGGGGGTTGCCCTTCCTCTGCGCGAAATTTTCCGGCTGCCGACCCTGGAAAAACTAGCCGTTCTTGTTGAAAGCTCGCAGCAGGCCGAGTACGCGGGCATCCCCGTTCTGCCGAACCAGGAATATTATAGGGCGTCCGCTGCGCAGGAATGGATTTATACCGTGAGCACGATGTCGGGCGAAGGGGATGTCTACAATATGCCGCACGTTCTGGAGGTCACGGGACCGATCGAGGTGGACCGGATACGCTCCACTTTCCTGAAGCTGATGGAGCGTCACGAAACGCTGAGGACCGGGTTTGACATCCATGAGGAAGAAGTGGTGCAGCGTATTTATACGGAGGTGCCTTTCGAAATCGAGCGGATTCCGTGGAAGCAGGATGCCCATGAAATGCAGGAGGTGATCTCCCGGTTTATCCGTCCGTTTGATCTCTCGAAGCCGCCGCTGCTTCGTGTAGGATTGGCCGCTCAGCAGACCAGGAAGCACCTCATGATCGTGGACATGCACCATATCATTTCGGATGGCGTTTCCATGCAGATCGTCATGCGGGACTTCCTGCGGCTGTACGCGGGGGAAGAGCTTGCGCCGCTGCCGGTCCAGTATAAAGACTATGCGGCCTGGCAGCGTGAGAGAATGCAAAGCGAGCAGTACCTGAAGCAAGAGGCTTACTGGCTGAAGTCGTTGTCCGGTGAGCTCCGGGGAATGGAGCTTCCGATTGCTTACCCCCGGCCTGCACTGCGAAGCTACGAGGGGGGCCGGCACTCTTTCGAGGTGGATTCCGCGGTAACGGAAGGGCTGCGGCAGCTGGCCGCAAGCGATGGAAGCACCCTGTTCATGACGCTCATGGCAGCCTATACGGTTCTGCTCTCCCACTACAGCGGCTATGAAGATATTGTTCTGGGGACCCATGTGGCCGGAAGAATATCAGGGGAGCTGGAGCCGATGATCGGAATGTTCGTCAACACGCTGGCCCTGCGGAACCATCCGCGCAAGGAGCTTACCTTCCGGGAATATGTCCATGAAGTAAGGGAGAATACGCTTGAGGCGTTCGAGAATCAGGAATATCCGTTCGCCGAATTGGTAGAGAAGCTGGGTATTCGCCGCGATCCGGGCCGCAATCCTTTGTTTGATTTCGTATTTGCTTTCGCCGAGAGTGCATCCGGTAATGCAGAGATTGACGGCATCTCGGTGCGGCCTTATGCCATGGAGCACCATACGGCCAAATTCGATCTGTCTTTAACGATGGAGCTTGAAGATAGCGAGCTCAAGGGATCGTTTGAATACAGCACCGTCTTGTTCTCTATGAAATCGATCGAAACCTTGACAAGAGATTATCTTGAGCTGTTGGCGGTCATCGCGCTCCATCCGGACCGGCGCTTGGCAGACCTCCGTGTTACCGGTTTTCAGAAAAAGACAGTTCCACAGCTGGAATCCATAGAACTCATCTTTTAATCTTCACCCGCGGCTTCGTTTCCCACTGCCTGAAGTCCGGCAGCATTCCTACTCTAATCCTATGATGTGATAGAAAGGACGTACCGATGTTTATGAGCCTGTTTGGTAAAGAAGCTGCCTATTGGAACCAAAAGTTAGATGGCGGGGATCGTATCGTGTGTCTTCCCTATAACCGGACTTCCGGAAATCAGGACAGCCTGTTTCAAACCGTCAACCTGACCCTGGAGGCCACGCTCTCCAAGCGGATGATGCAAATCGCCGGCGGTTCTCCGTTAGCCTTGTACATGATTCTGCTGTGCGGAGTGGAAGGGCTGCTGCACCACTACACGAATGAATCCAATATGCTGCTTGGCGTTCCGGTCTTCCGTCAGCCGGACGATTCGGCGGAGAGCCTCAATTCTCTGGTCATTGTAAAAAACACGGTCACGGATCAAAGCACACTAAAGACCTTGTTCTCCGGTATCAAGGCAGCCGTAAGCGAAGCTATCGAGCATCAGAGTATTCCCTTCTGGAACTATACCGAGCGGATCACCACACGATCCGCTTCGGATGGCAAACCCTTAATCCACACGATCGTGGGGTTCAGGCCCCTTCATACGATGGAATTTAGGGAACAGGCCTCATTCGATCTGTTGTTCTTCTTTGATCAGGCGGATCAGGATGTTGTGCTGGACCTCACCTACAATGAGCGGCGGTACAGCCGGGAAGCTATGCTCCGGTTGGCCGCGCATCTGCAGGAGCTGCTCTCCGCGCTGGCAAGTGCGCCTGATCTCATTCTTGGGGATACGGTTCTCGTAACGGAGGAAGAGAAAGCCGCAATCCTGTTCGCCTTCAACGATACGGCTGCGAGCTATCCGAAGGAGAAGACGATCCACGGGCTGTTCGAGGAGCAGGTGGAGCGGACGCCGGACAGCGTGGCCGTCCTGTGCGGGGATGAGCGGCTGACCTACACGGAGCTGAACGAGAGGGCGAACCGTCTGGCGAGAAGGCTGCGGACGGAAGGTGTTCGAGCGGGCGGGCTTGTAGGAATCATGACCGAGCGTTCGCTGGAGATGGTCATCGGGGTATATGCCATCCTGAAGGCCGGAGGCGCTTATGTGCCGATAGACCCGGACCATCCGGGAGACCGGATAAGGTACGTAGCGGAGGATTCGGGTATTCAACTGCTGCTGACAACGGCCCGGTTCAGAGATCGGGTGAACTTCGAAGGCCGGTGCTTGCTAATCGATGACGCTTCGTGCAGCAGCGGGGACGGCGGCAATCTGGAGGCATCCTCCGGGCCAAGGGATCTCGCGTATGTGATGTATACCTCGGGCTCCACCGGGAACCCGAAGGGGGTTATGATCGAGCATCATTCCGTGGTCAACCGGATTCTCTGGGGACAGAGCCGGTTTCCGTTAGGAAGCGGCGATGTCAGTCTGCTCAAAACCGCGTTCACCTTCGATGTATCGGTACCGGAGCTGTTCTGGTGGGGGATGGCCGGTTCCACGGTAAGCCTGCTGCCCCCCGGGGGAGAGAAGGATCCGGGGCAGCTGGTGGAGGCGATCGCAAGCTCCGGGATCACTACCGTTCATTTTGTCCCATCGATGCTTCAGCTGTTTCTTGAATATGTGGAGCTTCTGCCCCCAGAGGAAGTGTCTGCGAAATTAAGCAGTCTGCGGTACGTGTTCGCCAGCGGGGAAGCTCTAACTCCGCATCAGGTGTCCCGCTTCCAGCGTTTGATCGGATCGGTCAACGGATCGAGGATGATCAACCTCTACGGTCCGACGGAAGCGACGGTTGAGGTGACCTGCTTTGCTTGCGAACAAGATAGGGCGTATCCGCTGATCCCCATCGGCAAACCGATATCCAATACAGAGCTGTATATTGTGAAGGAAGGAACAGCCAAGCTGCAGCCTATAGGCGTAGCGGGCGAGCTCTGTATAGCAGGAGTCTGCCTGGCACGCGGATACTGGAACAGGCCGGAACTGACGGCGGAGAAGTTCGTGGACAACCCCTTCCATGAGGGGGAGCGGATGTACCGGACGGGGGATCTGGCGAGATGGCTGCCGGACGGCAGTATCGAATATATGGGGCGGATCGATCATCAGGTGAAGATCAGGGGATACCGGATCGAACTGGGGGAGATCGAAGCGCAGCTTCTGCGGCTGGAGGGGGTGCGGGAAGCCGTTGTCGTAGCCGGAGAGGACGATACGGGGGATAAGCACTTGTGTGCCTATATGGTCATGAAGACGACGTATGCCGCTCAGGATTGGAAAGAAGAGCTTTCCCGGAAGCTGCCTTCCTACATGGTGCCTGCTTACATGGTGCAGTTGGAGAAGCTGCCGCTGACCTCGAGCGGAAAGCTGGACCGCCGGGCGCTGCCGAAGCCGGAGAAGGTGATGCAGAGCAGCACCGAGTATGCTGCCCCCCGGAATCCGACCGAAGAAAGGCTTGCCGCGATCTGGAGGGAGGTCTTGAAGCTCCCGGATATTGGCGTGAAGCACAATTTTTTTGAATTGGGCGGGCATTCTCTATGGGCGGCTCGATTGGCGGGGAAAATATACAAAGAAATGAACGTCGAACTGCCGCTGCGGGAAATATTCCGATCACCGACCATTGAAAGCATGGCTCAAGCTATAGACGGGATGAAGCGTACCGATTATGTCGGCATTCCGCGTGCGGAGGAGAGAGAGAGCTATCCCGTCTCCTCTGCGCAGAAGCGGATCTATCTCCTAAGCCAACTGGATGGCGGCGAGCTGAGCTACAACATGCCGGGGGTTCTGGAGATCCACGGTCCTTTAGACCGGACACGGGCCTATGAAGCCTTCCGGACCTTGATCGGCCGCCATGAATCGCTTCGGACCCGCTTTGAAATGAAAGACGGCGAGATCGTCCAGCGGATTCATGAGGAGGTGCCGTTTGAGCTCGAAACGACCCTGCGGGACGGGCGGGAGGTTGCCGAATTGATTCGCGGGTTCATTCGCACTTTCGACCTGGATCAGGCGCCGCTGCTGCGGGCGGGTCTTGTCGAACTGGGGCCGGAGCATCATTTGCTGCTGTTCGATATGCATCATATGATCTCGGACGGGGTGTCCATGAACCATTTGACACACGAGTTCGCACGGCTGTATGAAGGAGAGACGCTGGCTCCCCTGCCTCTCCAGTATAAGGACTATGCCGTATGGCAGCAGGAGAAGACGGACAGCGGGAGGATTCGGGAACAGCAGGCGTACTGGCTGGGTGTATTCAGCGGCGAGCTTCCGGTCCTTGAACTGCCGGCCGACTATAGCAGACCGCTGGTACGGAGCTATCAAGGGGCCTCCCTGAGCTTTACGCTTGACAAGGCACGAAGCGAAGCGTTGACACAGCTTGCCCGACAGACAGGGACAACCCTGCATATGGTACTGCTCGCAGCCTATACGGCATGGCTTGGCAAATACAGCGGAAGCCCAGATGTGATCGTCGGTACCCCGGTGGCCGGAAGGCTGCAGGCGGAACTGGAGCCCCTCATCGGCATGTTTGTGGGCACGCTGGCGCTGCGGCAGCATCCGTCCGGAGACAAAACGTTCGAGTCGTACCTGCAGGAGGTCAAGGAGGGGCTGCTGGGAGCATACGAACATCAGGAGTTCCCATTTGAAGAACTGGTGGAAAAGCTGGACCTCCCGCGGGATCTGAGCCGTAATCCGCTGTTTGACACGATGTTCGTGCTGCACAACACGGGCCCATCCCCGATGACGATCGACGGACTGCGGATATCCCCTTATTCACAGGATTTTGCGGCAGCGAAATTCGATCTCACGATGAACGCGGAAGAGACGGAGGGCGGGCTGCGGTTCTGGATCGAGTACGCCTCCGCGCTGTTCAAACGGGAAACGGTAGAGCGTATGGCGGGTCATTGGATGAGGCTGATCGACATGCTCCTGGAGGATCCGGGCAGACCGCTGTCCTCTCTTGAGCTGATGACTTCAGGGGAGCGCCGGCAAATTTTTGAGGAGTTCAACGATACGGAGGCGGATTACCCCAAGGAGAAGACGGTCCACGGCTTGTTCGAAGAACAGGCGGCACGCACGCCGGATCACGTGGCGGTAGTCTTTGAAGGCCGGGCATTGACTTATGCGCAGCTGAACGCCAAAGCCAATCAGGTTGCCCATACTTTGCGGGCATATGGTGTCAAGCCGGATGCCGTTGTCGGAATCAGGACGGACCGTTCCCTAGAGATGCTGATCGGCATCTTCGGCATATTGAAGGCGGGAGGCGCCTACCTGCCGATAGATCCGGCGTATCCGGCGGAGCGGATTCGCTACATGCTGGAGGACAGCAGGGCGGGGGTACTGCTGACCCAAGGGGAGGATGAAGTCACAGCTGCCCGGTTCTCCGGCATCGTGCTGGACCTTCGGGATGAAGAGATCGATAACCGGCCTGCGGACAATCCTGTTCCCGTAAGCGGACCTGCGGATCTCGCCTACGTTATGTATACGTCCGGCTCCACGGGAAGACCGAAGGGTGTCATGATTGAGCATCATTCGGTGATCAACCGGATTCACTGGATGCAGAAACGCTACATACTGGGCGAAGAGGACGTCATCCTCCAGAAAACGCCGTTCTCCTTCGACGTATCGGTATGGGAACTGTTTTGGTGGTCGTGGTATGGTGCGGGCGTGTGCCTCCTGACGCCTGGAGGGGAGAAGGACCCTAGCCTCATCCGGGAGGCGGTCTCGAAATATGGCGTGACGACGATGCACTTCGTGCCTTCCATGCTCGGGGCGTTCCTGGAAGATCTGGAAGCGGCGGAAGGGGCATTGGGACAAATCTCCAATCTTAAGCAAGTGTTTGCCAGCGGTGAAGCACTGCCAAGTCCTATGGTGGAACGGTTCTTCACTTTGTTCGGACAGGATCGGGTGAAGCTGGTGAATCTGTACGGACCGACGGAGGCGACCGTGGATGTCAGTTCATTCGAATGTGCACCGGGGCTGGGACGCATCCCGATCGGAGCACCGATCGACAATACCCGGCTGTACGTGGTGGATGGGAAGCTGAACCTGCTTCCGATCGGCACACCGGGCGAGCTGTGTATAGCAGGAGCTGGTCTGGCCCGGGGATATGTAGGACGGCCGGAGCTGACGGCGGAAAAGTTTGTAGACAATCCCTTCATACCGGGCGAGCGGATGTACCGCACCGGCGATGTGGCCCGTTGGCTGCCGAACGGCGATGTGGAGTATCTCGGCCGGATGGATCACCAGGTGAAGATTCGGGGCTACAGAATTGAATTGGGAGAAATTGAAAGAGCGCTCATGAATCATCCGGATGTGGTTGAGGCCGTTGTAGTGGACCGGATGGACCGGTCCGGAGCCAAATCCCTTTGCGCTTATTTCGTATCCAGGAGGGAACTATCTGCTGCGGAGTACAGAGAGCATCTGGTGAATAGCCTGCCCACATATATGGTGCCCTCATCTTTTGTAGAGCTGGACCGGATGCCGCTGACGCCAAATGGCAAACTGGACCGGAGGGCGCTGCCGGAGCCGGACAAGGAGAGGGAAGGCGAGGGAACCTTCACAGCTCCTGCTGGGGGAATGGAAGCTCAGCTTGCACATCTTTGGAGTGGGATCCTCGGTAAAGAAAAGGTGGGCGCCACAGATGATTTCTTCCTCTCCGGCGGAGATTCCATTACCCTGCTCCGGCTTGCCAGCCGAATTCAACTGGAGCTGGAGATCCCCGTCCAACTGAAAGACCTGTATACGTACCGCACGATCCGCGAGTATGCCCGTTATTTGGATGCTGCAGGAACGAAACGCCAATCCGAAGAGCTGGAGAGCGGCCTGAGCCTGATCGAAGCGTTCCAGGAGACTCTGCGCGGCACGCCGGCATTCCAGACTTATGCTTCGCAGGAGTTGGAAGACTTTTACCCGCTGAGCAAGATCCAGCAGAGCATGGTGTACTACTCGCTGCTGAAGCCCGATCAGCCGATCTATCATGATCAATTCTTCTTTTCCGTCCGGATGAGTCCTATGGACAACGATATCTTCATCCAAACGGTGCGCAGGCTGCTGGACCGGCATGCCGTGCTTAGGACGGTTTTCGATACGGTGAACTTTAACGAGCCGATCCAGCTGGTTTATAAGCGGTTCGAGCCGGATGTGGTCTTGGAGGACATCCGGCATCTTTCGGCCGATGCCCAGAAGGCCCATATCGAAGCATGCAGGGGGGCGGATCTGCGCGATAAATATTTAAAAGACCGCGGCTTATTATGGCGGCTCCGGCTGTTTCGGTTAGGCGATGAGGAGACCATCATTCTCTTATCGTTCCATCATGCGGCTCTCGACGGATGGAGTGTAGCGGTGTTCCAGCAGGAATTTATGGAATTGTACGCGGAGCTTGCGGCCGGAGGGGAAGCCTCGCCGGCCTCATCTTCAGAGCGGGCTCCGCTCCGCAGCTCGTACAAAGAATACGTGGCGCTGAATGCGTTCAGGCAGGCCGACGGGAAGACGGGAGACTGGTGGCGGGAATTCCTCGGGGGCTATACACGAGGCAAGCTGCCATTTAATATCGCCCGCAAACCCATGACAGGCACCGCATCCAGCGCCATCATCAAGAGACCTTTGGCTCCGCAGCTGGTGAGCAGGCTGGAGGCGGTGGCAGGAACGTACGGAAGCACCGTGAGAGACCTTTGCCTAAGCGCCCATCTGTACCTGCTTCGCATTATAACTGCAGAAAAGGACATCGTAACGGGAGTCGTTTCGCACGATCGTCCTGCTGTAGAGGACGGGGACCGCATTCTTGGCTGCTTCCTGAACACGCTGCCGATGCGGCTGCATGTCGGCAAGCATGAAGACAAGAAGGGGCTGGTGAGGAGAGTCGCGGATACGGTCTACCGGATGAAGTCCGGGGAAGCGTTCCTGAGCGATATCGCCAGAATGATCGGCGAACGTTCCGATCCGTCACTCAATCCGATATTCGATACGTTATTCAATTATACCGACTTTCATATCCTGGATTATGGTAAAGGGGGGCGCGGTATCCGTCCGGAACAATCGGGTGGATTGGAGCTGCAGAGCGCCGAAATGACCAACACGCTGCTGGATGTCGAGGTGCACCGGGCGGGGGGCCGGATGAGTGTCCAAATCAAGTATGCCCCGAGCTACTTCTATGACCGGGATATGGAGACGGTATTCACGCTCTATGTGCGGATTTTGGAGGAGCTGTGCGACGAGGCGAACCCGATTCTGGGCAGCGGGGCATTGATCCTGACGGAGGAGGGGGACCGGCTGCTCCGCGAATGGAATGCTCCGGCGTGCGAGCTTGCGGCTGCCTACACGGAGGGGAAGACGCTGCACGGGCTGTTCGAGGAACAGGCGGCAAGAACGCCGGACCATGCGGCGGTCCGGCATGGAGGCCGAACGCTGACCTATGCGCGGCTGGAGGCGGAGTCAAACCGGCTGGCGCGGCATTTGGTGCGGCACGGTGTGCGCAGCGGGGATCATGTGGCCCTGGTGGCCGGTCGCGGAACCGACATGATCACCGGGATGCTCGCCATCCTCAAGGCGGGGGCGGCTTACGTGCCGGTCGATCCGGATTACCCGCTGAGCCGCAAGGCGTATATTCTGCATAACGCGGAAGCTGCGGCGGTACTGGCCGACCGCGCTTACCCGGATCTTGGGCATGAACGGGTCATCTTCATGCAGGATGAGAGGATCGCCGGGGAAAGTTCCGAACCGCTGCAGCTGGCGAAGGACAGCGGCGATTTGGCATATATCATTTACACCTCCGGCTCCACGGGCACGCCGAAGGGCGTGATGATCGAGCACCGAAGCGCCGTCAACCTGGTCTCCTGGGTCAACCGGCGGTTTGCGGTCGGTGGGGAAGACCGTCTGCTGTTCATCACCTCGATGTGTTTCGACTTGTCCGTCTACGATATTTTCGGGATGTTGGCGGCGGGGGGAACCGTCGTGGTGGCGGAACGCGAGCAAGTGCTCGACCCCGGGGCGCTTCTAAGGCTGATGGAGGCCGAGGAGGTCACGTTCTGGGATTCGGTGCCAACGACGATGAACCACTTTATCCATCATCTGGAAGAAAGTTCGGCAGAGTCGCTTCCTGCCGGATTGCGTTTGGTCTTCATGAGCGGGGACTGGATTCCGGTCACGCTGCCTGGTCGGATCCGGCAGTTGTTCCCGCAAGCGGAAGTGATCTCGCTGGGGGGAGCGACGGAGGGGACCGTCTGGTCGAATTACTATCCGGCCATGGAAGTCAGCGCTAACTGGAGTAGCATCCTGTACGGCCGGCCGATCGGGGGCAACGCCTTCTACATTCTGGACGACGACCTGGAGAGGGTGCCGTGGGGCGTGGTCGGCGAGCTGTATATCGGCGGCGTGGGCGTAGCCCGCGGATATATGAACGACGAGGCGAAGACGGCGGCGGCGTTCCTGCCCGACCCGTTCCTCCCGGGAGGGGGATGGATGTACAAGACCGGGGACCTTGGGAGATTGCTGCCGGACGGGAACGTGGAATTCCTGGGCCGCAAGGATCATCAGGTGAAGATCCGCGGCTACCGGGTGGAGCTGGGCGAGATCGACAGCCGACTGGCCCGGCACCCGGGGATCCGCGAAGCGGTGGTGATGGACCGGCTGGACGGACGGGAGCAGCGGTATCTGTGCGCCTATATCGTGCCGTCGGGCGATCTGACGGTGGGCGCTGTCCGGGAATACCTCGCGGCGGAGCTGCCGGCCTATATGGTGCCGGGAGCCTATGTGTTCCTGGAGGAGCTGCCGCTGAATGCGAACGGCAAGGTAGACCGGAAGGCGCTGCCGGAGCCGGCCCTAGGGTCAGCCCATCCGTCCGAAGCGGAAGCACCGGCCGACGCAACGGAACAGGGACTGGCCGACTTGTGGGAGGAAATTCTCGGCCAAGGAAGCATCGGGGTGAATGAATCCTTCTTCGAGCGGGGCGGGGATTCGCTGAGCGTAACGAGGCTGGCTGCCCGTATACGTAACCATTTTAAGGTGGAAGTCCCCTTGCAGGAGGTGTTCCAGTCACCGACGGTCCGGGGGTTGGCGAAGCTCATACGAGCCAAGGAGACTGGGGAGGCTGAGCAGACTACGGGCCTTTCCCTGATTTTGAAGGCACCCGAGAGAGAATATTATCCCCTTTCCTCGGCACAGAAGCGGATCTACCTCGTCAGCAGCCTGGAAGGCGGGGAAATGAGCTACAATACGCCGGTGGTGCTTCAGCTCGATGGTCCCTTGGACAGCAGCCGTGTGCAGGAAGCCTTTCGCAGGCTGATTGCCCGCCATGAAACGCTGCGGACCGGCTTCGAGATGAAGAATGGAGAGATGGTTCAGAGGGTAAGGAATGAGGCAGCCTTTGATGTGGAAAACGTCCGGCTGAACGAGGAGGATGTGACAGCGTATATCAAGGGATTCCTGCGCCCGTTCAATCTGAAACAGGCCCCGCTCATGCGGGCGGGTCTCGTCGAGCTGGAGCCGCAGCGCCATCTGCTGCTGTTCGATATTCATCATATCGTTTCGGATGGGATATCCATGATCAATCTGGCCTATGAATTTACGAGGCTTTACGAAGGCGAAACGCTGCAGCCGCTGACCATCCAGTATAAGGACTATGCGGTATGGCAGCAGAGGGAGGCGGCAAGCGAGCGGTTGATGAAGCAGGAAGCCTACTGGCTGGAGGTGTTCAGCGGCGAGCTTCCGGTTCTGGAGCTTCCGGCTGACTATGCCAGACCGCCGGTACGCAGCTATGAAGGAGCAGCGGTGAGATTCACGCTTGGAAAAGACCGGAGCGAAGCGCTCCGGCAGCTGGCCTCCCGAACGGGCACAACGCTGTATATGGTGCTGATTGCCGCTTATACCGCATGGCTCGGCAAATACACCGGCAGCGGTGAGATCATCGTGGGTACGCCGGTGGCCGGCAGGCTGCAGGAGGAGTTGGAGCCTCTGGTCGGGATGTTTGTCGGCACGTTGGCGCTTCGTCAATATCCGGCGGCGGACAAAACCTTTGAAGCCTATTTGGAGGAAGTCAAGCACGGGCTGCTGCAAGCGTACGAGCACCAGGAGTATCCGTTCGAGGAACTTGTGGAGAAGCTTGCTCTTCCGAGGGATCTGAGCCGCAACCCGCTGTTCGACACGATGTTCATTATGAACAATATGGGGCAAAAGGAGCTTGTCATGGAGGGAGTCCGGCTATCCGCCTATCCCCAGGAATTCATGGCGGCGAAATTTGATTTGACGTTGAACGCGGAAGAGTCGGCGGAGGGTCTCCGGTTCACACTGGAATATGCCACGGCGCTGTTCAAGCGGGAGACGGTGGAGCGGATGGCCGGGCACTGGCTCCGGGTGATCGACATGCTGCTGGGGGATCCGCAGCGGAGGCTGTCTTCACTGGAGCTGGCCACGGAAGAGGAGCGCAGGCACATACTGGAGCAGTTCAACTGCACGGCAGCAGACTATGACCGGGAGAAAACCGTCCACGAGCTGTTCGAGGAGCAGGCGGAGCGGACGCCGGACCGCTTGGCTGTCGTGTGCGGCGGAGAGCAGCTGACCTACCGGGAGCTGAACGCAAGGGCGAACCGGCTGGCGCATCAGCTGCGCGGCAGTGGAGTGCAGCCCGATCAGATCGTAGGAATATTGATGGAGCGTTCGGTGGACATGCCGGCGGCTATGCTGGGCGTGCTGAAAGCCGGGGGAGCGTATTGCCCGATCGATCCTGCATTTCCGTTAGATCGGATCGAAACGATTCTGGAGGACAGCGAGGTGCGGCTGGTGGTGGCCTCCTCTCCTTTGCGCGAACTCGTTCCGACGAATGTGGAGGTTTGTGTTGCAGCGGAGGCCGGGCTGCAGCAGGATGAGGCCGGGAATCCGGGGCAGCTCAATCATAGCAGCCACCTGGCATACGTCATCTACACCTCGGGATCCACCGGCAAGCCGAAGGGAGTTATGCTGGAGCACCGGAGCGTGCATAACTTTATACAGGGGATGGAGCAGCGGATCGACTTCTATGAAGGCCAGCGCGTCCTGTCGGTCACCACGTATGGCTTTGACATCTTCGTTCTGGAGTGCCTGCTGCCGCTCACCGTCGGGGCTGTGGTCATCCTGGCGACTGAGGAGGAGCAGAATGATCCCCAAAAGCTGCTTGAACTTATGGAGAGGGAGCGTGTGGAGCTCATCCAGACCACCCCGTCCCGGATGGGGCTGCTGCTGGGTGCGGGCCGCGGGAAGGGATGGACCGGTGTGAAGCAGATCCTCCTTGGGGGCGAAGCGATGCCGGCGGGTTTGCCGGAGCAGATCAGAAGTCATTCGAAGGCGAAGCTGTTCAACATGTATGGTCCGACGGAAACGACGGTTTGGTCCACGATGGCGGATATCAGCGGGAGCGGCCGGGAAGTCAACATCGGCAAGCCGATCATGAACACGCAGGTGTATATTGTGGAGCCGTCCGGGGTTCAACTGCAGCCGGTCGGCGTGATCGGGGAGATGTGCATCGCAGGGGATGGACTGGCCCGAGGATATTGGCGGCGTCCGGAGCTGACGGAGGAGAAGTTCGTGGAAAATCCTTTCCTGCCGGGAGAGCGGATGTACCGGACAGGCGATTTGGCGAAATGGCTGCCGGATGGCAGTATCGCGTATGTGGGACGAATCGACCACCAGGTGAAAATCCGGGGCTACCGGATCGAGCTGGGTGAGATTGAAGCACAGCTGGCGGGGTTGGAAGGCATCTTGGAATCCGTTGTAACGGCCCAGGTCGATCTGTCGGGACAAAACCAGCTGTGCGCTTACTATATGGGAGACCGTGCGTACAGTGTCGGCGAAATACGGACAGCGCTGTCACGGATGCTGCCGTCCTACATGCTGCCAGCCTATGCGGTCCGGCTGGAGAGCATGCCGCTGAATACGAATGGGAAAGTAGACCGAAAGGCTCTACCGCTTCCTGACCCTTCCGTTACAATGAATGAATATAAAGCACCGGAAAGCTCTGTAGAGAAAAGGATGGCGGCCATTTGGGAAGAGCTGCTCGGGAGGACCCGGATTGGAATGCTGGATCATTTGGTGGATATGGGCGTGAATTCTTTAAGTTATATGCGGGCCATTGTGACGATTGAAGAGGAATTCGATTTCGAATTTCCCGATGAGGATATGATTCCAGGCAAATTTATTACAATCGCAGATGTGGTCGATTATGTAGAAAGCCGGATTTCGGTGACTCCGGGCACGAAGTAAGCAGGATGAACAGTCAAAAGACTATTCTCAAATGCCGGCGATGACGGCCAGGCGAGAATAGTCTTTTGTGTGATTTAAGCCTGAACGGATGCGGAGCAGGAAGTCTTCAATTCTTCCAGCACCCCTCCCAGGATGTTCTTTTCGGTTTCCGCGATCTTGCGGAGAAGCAGGATAATCCGATCGAGTAAACGGATGTTTCCGTTTAAGCCGAATTTCAGGAGCAGGTTTCTCGTAATGGCAGCATCGTTCAAGATTTCCTCGTAGGATTGGGGAAGTTCTGCACGAATCAAGCCAATTTCATGCATATATTGGAGTCTTTGATGCATCAGCAGCTTATGGTCGCCCATGACATGAAAGAAGCGGAAGTCTCTCCTCCCGCTATCCGTCTTGATGTCCTCAATATGCCGGATCAAATGGTCATAGCACGCAATACCGTACGCTAGAACCGGAGTGGACAGCCAGGTCGGTTCCCGGTGAGGCGTATAAGTGGATTCCAGATAATCGGACAAAGCTTGCTTAACCCCTTCGGTATCAAAGGGAACGGAGACGTCGGTCCTGTAGCGGAAAAGCTCAATTCCTTTTAAAATATTCAAATCTTCCGTAAGATGAAGGATGGAGTCGGTTAACTGGGCGTAAGAAACTTCAAAGATACCGTACCGGTTGGCACCATCCGCATTTTTATGGAAATCGGCCATGTAAAATATCTCTTGTTCATCATCAAATCCGATGATCATCGGATCATGCCGTTCATGTCTCAACTGATAGAACGGATAAGCTGAAATATAGTAGGTATCTACAAACTGATAGATGTAATGGCCCTGCTGCAGATTTTCTTTAAAAAACGATACCAGATCTCCCCCTGATTCTTGGATCTGCTGTACGGTCGTATGGGTAGTCTCAATCCAAGGACAATCCTCTTGGGGGGTGGCGAAATGAGAGTAGTTGAGAACGGTATCTCTTCCGCTCAAGCCCAAAATCAGTTCGGTTTGAATATAGCCCGAATAGATCCAGGGTTTATAGGCGGGATGACGCTGGGCAATGGAAAAAACATGCGACTGGTTGGCCCACGAGGTGATGATCGGCTGTTCCACGGGTAAGCTGACATGCGTTTTCATTGGGATTCTCCTTGGAATGGATTTGGATGATAAGTAAGAACCTTGCTGCTAGCAACCAAATGGTTCATTGGTCGAAATAGGTTCCTAATATATAGTAGTATATAATAAATAATGGATTCCTCGCTACTCTGCATGGTAAAATAGACTACGATTCTACATGGAGTGGCGGGCATGAGAGGCTAGCCTGCCATACGAAACCCTTGTGGTTTCGCCCTTTCGCTTGAAATCATGCCCGCAGAGGCTCCATGTCAAATCGCTCTATTAATAACGAATACTGTAATTTTTCTCACAAAGTATAGCGAATATATAAAAAACGTAATTAAAGATATTAATTAAGTCTATGTTAACGTATCTGGACAGTCAAAAGTTCTAATGCCTAAGAAACCAGCAGATCAGCGTCAGAATAGGCCAAGTCCTGCTTGGAAGGGGCCGATCTTATATTACACAAAATGAAAAATGACGGGCATAATTTTATTGGTGACATTAGAAATTAGCGTTGGAGACACCTCGATCCCGGTACTTTCATTTGATTTTTCGGGTAACGACCGGCTCAAACTCACCGAAGCGATCGTGTGGCGCTTTGATCTGTATTTCGCCATATTCGGTATGGACCGTTGATGTACTTTTCCAAGAAAAGCGCATGTTTTATCCTTGACGTAATGAAACATAATAGTTATTATAGATATGTATAGTCCTTTTTTGAGGTGATTATGAATGAAGTTCTCTAAGGCTACCGACTATGCCCTCCATACGATGCTCTTTCTTACTGCGGCGACTCCCCAAAAACCAATGGGTGTACAGCAGTTGGCGGAGCGGCAAAGTGTGTCTCCCACCTATTTGTCCAAAATACTGACCAAGTTGGTGAAGGCGGGCATGATTGAATCGATAACGGGGGTTCATGGCGGGTATCGACTCAAACGAAATTGGGAAAATATTTCGTTCCTAGATATTATTCATGCGATTGAAGGCTCGGCCTCCATGTTCGATTGCAGTTTCGATCATGGACCAGGATGCCCGATTCAAAAGGTGGTGTTATCGGCAGAAGAGAAGATGGAAGAACAGTTGAGAAATCAGAAAATGTCGGATCTTGTGCGGGAAATGAATATAGTTATATAACATTTATTTTTTTTAAACCAATTAAAGATAACTGGTACCTTTAAAGGCTGGAATATTGAATTTTAGCTGGGAGAGTAGAGAGTATGCAAGCAGTGACGACAGAAGAACAGCATAATGCGGTGCAAAAATATAAAGTCACTTGACCACCCGTTCACCGGGTGTTGCCAACGGGCCTTCTCCAACAGATTTGACCCCACCAACCGTGGCTGAAATCGGTAGCACTTGGTATACAGATTCGTTCCAGCGAACTGGTGTCAATACAGAGTGCAAGCTTCTGTTGCTAACCCATGCGTATGCGATTGTCATGATGGAATGGGTAACGGCAACGGCCGCTCGGTGCTTCCCTTTGCGAGCTGCGATTCGACTGTATTGGGCACCGAGGTAGTGGAGAATGGAGAAGGAAATAAAGCTGTAGCTGTGGTCAAAGCGGATATCAAAAGGAGAGCGAGAAGATGGATGTATTCGAAAGCCAGTATGAATTGATCCAACGTACAAGGGAATCATTATTTCGTTTTTGCGAAACTTTGTCCCCCACAGATTATGTTAAAGAAGTTGGAACCTTAGGCGGAGTTTCTATTCGCAGTCTGCATGCTCATGTAGCCGATTGTTATCGGGTATGGTTGGGGAGTCGTGCCCTTGGTAAATCACTTCCCAAAGTAAACCCAGAATCCGTTGACAATGTACAGAAAATGCGTGAAGTTTTTAAGAAAACGGATGCTCTGGTTTATGAATTTCTGAATGAATTTAAAAACAAATGGGATCCTACCATTGAAGCATCCTGGCAGAGTGGCAGCGTAGAGTTAACCGAATTATGGCTATTTACGCACACCATCACCCACGAATTTCATCATAGAGGACAAATTGTAAAAATGGGCAGGCAACTCGGGTATATCCCGCCGAAAATGAACCTCGCTAAACCTTAGTGATTTCATGGAGATACTTTCGGTAAGTTTGAGTCAACCCCAGAGGGGTACGGCAACGATTCCTGTTTTCCAGGCCTATGCCCTCCATACGAGGCTCTTTCTTACTGCGGCGACTCCGCAAAAACCAATGGGTGTACAGCAGTTGGCGGTTCGGCAAAATGTGTCTCCCACCTATTTGTCTAAAATACTGACCAAGTTGGAAAAGGCAGGCATGATTGAATCGATAAGGGGGGGTGAATGCGGGTATCGACTCAAACGAAATTGGGAAAATATTTCGTTCCTAGATATTATTCATGCGATTGAAGGCTCGGCCTCCATGTTCGATTGCAGTTTCGATCATGGGCCAGAATGCCCGATTCAAAAGGTGGTGTTATCGGCAGAAGAGAAGAGGGAAGAACAGTTGAGAAATCAGAAAATGTCGGATCTTGTGCGGGAATTGAATATAGTTACATAACACTTCTTTTTTTAAGTCTATTAAAGATAACTCATATCTGTAAAGTCTAAAATATCGAATTATTACTAGGAGTGGAGAATATGCAGGCAGCGACAGAAGCACAGCATAATGCGGTGCAAAAATATAAAGTTATTCCGATCATGGTTTCCTTACTATTAAGCGGATTTATTGGGATGTTTAACGAGACGGCTTTAAACGTAGTGCTCAGCGATTTAATCAACCAGTTTCATATCACCGCCGCAACGGCCCAATGGCTGACGACTGGTTACTTACTGACCCTCGGCATATTAGTCCCGGTATCCGGGTTGTTTCTCCAATGGTTTTCAACCAGACAATTGTTCACGGCATCGCTCCTATTGTCTTTACTCGGCACAGCGGTGGCGACCGTTTCCCCGGGATTTGAGTTGCTCATGATTGCAAGGGTCATTCAAGCTGCGGGCGTAGCGCTCATCCTGCCGCTGATGTTTCACACAGTGCTGGTCATTGTTCCACCTGAGAGGAGGGGGACGACCTACGGGCTGATCGGGCTTGTCCTTGTGGTTGCTCCTGCTGTCGGACCTACCCTTTCCGGTCTGTTGATCGAGCAGCTTAGCTGGAACTGGATTTTCGGATTGACTCTTCCCGTTTTGGCGTTTTCTCTTTTGTTTGGAATGCGATATATGCAAAATATAACGACGATTACCAAGCCGAAAATAGATATCTATTCGCTTATCTTATCCACGCTTGGCTTTGGTGGAATTGTATTTGCTTTTAGCAGCGCCGGGGAAGGAGAAGGAGGACTTGGAGCGCCCAAGGTCGTGATTCCGATGATTGTCGGCATACTGGCGCTTTTAATATTTGCGGTACGGCAATTGCGAATGAAGCAGCCGATGATGGATTTGAGGGCATTCAAACAGCCCATGTTTACGGTTGGCACTGTTATGCTTATGATTGCCGTAATGGTGATGATGTCAGCCATGATTATATTGCCCTTGTATTTGATTAGAGGCCTCGGCCTAAACGCTTTTTCTGCCGGACTTGTTTTGTTGACCGGGGGGATTGTGAACGCGATCACGCAACCGATTATGGGCAGAATATTCGATAAATTTGGGCCGAGATGGGTTGTTCCCGCTGGTATGGTCTTGATATCCGTCGTGCTCTGGTTTCTCTCAGGAATTACGACAACGACGACCATAACCCAAATCATTGTGCTTCATACCTTCTTGATGATCGGGATCTCCATGGTCTGGATGCCTTCGCAGGCGAATGGTCTGAACCAATTGCCTCCTTCACTTTACCCGCACGGTAGCGCAATTATGAATACGGTCCAGCAGGTGGCCGGGGCGATCGGCACTGCGGTTGCGGTAAGTATCATGTCTGTTGGCATGAGCAACATTCTGAAGCAAACGGCAGACCAGGCGGACCCAGTTAACGCCGCGCTTGCTTTGACAGCAGGTATACAACATGTTTTTGAAATTGCTATTGTTGTTGCGATTGTAGGTTTCGTCTTCTCTCTTTTCATGAGGCGTGTTCACATATCAGCAAAATAGTTCGGACTTGGCGACTGGAACGGTCAAGGTGATGCACGAACCTTTCGAAAACATCGATCTTGAGGTGAGGGGATGGGAGAGAACCTTTGATCTCGTCTTTGTCTCCATGTGCCCTGTTCTGGTCGATTGGGCCAGTGTGGAGAGGGCGCTGAGCTGCGCGAGGGCGTTCTGCTACATGAGTTTGGCGGTAGGTTTCAGGGAACACAGTCTGGTTGACGAGGTATGGCCGCTTGTCACCGATCGCCCCCGAAAGACCGAGCATTTGGAGATGATTTACCTGACCCAATTACTGCTGCTAAAGGGATACTCTTATCAATCGTTGGTAACCCGGGAATTGAAAACAACGATAGTCTCCAAATTATTGATCATGCTAACGAGGAGGGTTAAACAATCATGAACAAAGTGGATGTAGCGATTATCGGGGGAGGTCCCGCCGGTTTGAGCGCCGGACTTATGCTGGGACGCGCGAGGAAGCAGACGATTGTCATTGATGAGGGACGTCCCCGCAATGCCGTGACCCGGGAGGCGCACGGGTTTTTGACGCGGGACGGAATCAGCCCGGGTGAATTCCGACGTATTGCGAAGGAGCAGCTGCGCGTCTATCCGTCGGTTTCCCAGGCGGAAGATACCGTTGTGTCGATCACGGGTGAGGACGGATACTTCTTGCTGGAGACGGCCACAGGGATGAAGATCGCCAGCAAAAAGCTGTTGTTTGCCGTAGGCATGAAGGATCGCAAGCTTGGAATACCGGGATTGACCGAGGTCTACGGGAAGAGCGCGTTTGTTTGCCCGTATTGCGATGGCTGGGAATTAAGGGATGAGCCGCTGGTTGTCATTAGCAGAGGAGCGGCACTCATGCATTTCGCTCCATTGTTGTCGGGGTGGACGAAGCGGTTTGTCGTTTGCACGAATGGCCCCGATGAATTGAGCGAGGCTGAACGCGATGAATTGCGGGATCATCATATTCCGCTATTCGATACGCCGATTCGTGCCATTTTATCCAGTGAGGGTATGGTGAACCATGTTGCGCTTGAGGATGGGACAGAAATTCCGTGCACGGGAATCTTCTTCAAGTCGGAACTGGTTCAGGGAACGGATTTGCCGCAGTCCATTGGTTGCCACATATCGGATACGGAGGTGATTGCAGTCGACAAATTTGGAAAATCCAGTGTACCTGGCGTTTACGCAGCGGGTGACGCGTCTTCACTAATGCATCAATCCATTGCCGCAGCCGCATCGGGGGCTATAGCTGCAGCAGCAATAAATGGAGAATTAAATCAGGAAGCTTGGCAGAAAACCCAATGAATGATCCAACCATCGGCTAGCGGCTGCTGGATTTTGTCCAGAGCTGCTGTTTTTTTGGGGAGGGAAAACACTACTCATTTTCCCAGGTTCATCATTATCCAAATGAAGCACTAGATCTCGCCATGGCGCCCCGGACCTGGCCACTCAAAACATAGCGTTGAGCATCAAGCGAAATTCGTCCACCTTGCCGTTTTCGTTCGGGTGGAAGCAAATCTCGAAGCCATTAAAGCGGGATATCGTCATTTTGACACAGCGCGTATCTATGGAAATGAAGAGGTATTGGGGCAGGCGATCGCCAATAGCGGTGGTTAGTTGATTACAGCCGCGGCACAAATTGGCATTGAGTATGAAAAGCGTCAACCTATAGCGGGTTAAAATGCGAAAGCTCAGCCGATCCAGGCTTGGGCTTTTTTCTTCTGGCCGTACCGAGGGTGCCCAACTTACAAGCATTTCGCTTTTCTATCGCATAAGGTGTAATCATGAAGGGAGTGGGTGGTTTGACGAAAATCACAATCGCTGCAGTCGGAGATTTGTTGATGAAAAAGAAGATGATCGCCTCGGCCGCACGGGAAGGCGGATTCGCACCTATTTTTGCCAAAGTGAAACCCTATCTGTGGAAATCCGATCTAACGATAGGCAATCTGGAGACGACCTTTTCCGGCAACAATTTTCGCGAAGAGCCCAGAAAACTGTTGTTTAACTCCCCGGACAAGTTCGCTGCTGCGCTCCGGAACTTGGGCTTCGATGTATTAGGCACAGCCAATAACCATTGTATGGACGGGAAACTATCCGGTTTGAGGCGGACATTGAACGTCCTAGATCGACACGGTCTGCGACATACGGGCACGTATCGCTCCGCCCGGGAAGCCCGCCGGAAACTGATTGTTAACGTAAAGGGAATAAAAATCGGAATATTGGCTTATACGAAAGGAACGAACGGGATTGCAGTGCCGGAGCCGTGGTTAGTCAACAGGCTAAACCGGAAAAAAATAATAGCTGACGTGCGCAGCTTGAAGAGTAGAACAGATTTTATCATTGCTTGTCTACATTTCGGGAAAGAATTTCAAACTTATCCCGACCGCAGCCAAATCCTGCTCATGCAGCTGTTGTTTAAAAATGGTGTGAATGTAGTGTTGGGAGCGCATCCCCATGTACTGCATCCGATAAGAATGTTTAAGGTGAAGGACATAGACGGACGCATTAGAAATCGGGTAGCGGCGTCTTCTCTAGGGAATTTCGTTTCCACCGAACTTCCCCGGCATACCGCTAGACTGCGAGGAACAATCATGATGTTAACCTTAACGAAAAATGCAAAAGGGATAACGGATGTGGTGAAAATGTCATGTGTGCCAACCCGCATTTTGCAAAATATAGGGAAGAAAAATGTTTATCGGGTTGTGCCGGATTGATTGAACGGATATCGACAAAAGAGTTGCTAAACCGGAAGGTCTCCGACATTTGTGTATGCGGAATGGTAAGTGAAATCAGTTTCGGGTGGGCATGTTAACGAAAATAAACGCTAAGCCTTCAATCATTTCTGGCTTAGCGTTTATTCTTACTCTAAGCCCAATAGTATTCCGATTGGGACGTCTTGCCGGAAACAGGCAGATCAACGATGTTGTTCGTTCTAATCTATAGGTTCTATAGAACCGGAATTTCAATCCACGATGAACGAATATCACCGGTATATATCGTTTGCTTCGCGATTTTCATCTCTTCTTGAAGCGCCCAAGATCCGGCGATGTTAGGGTGCGCATGGTAGGCCGGAAAATTGGATGAGGAGATATCAAACCTCAATTTCGAACCTTTGCGGAGCGTCCAGAGGATCGGCCACAATTCGATTTCGATCTCGACGATCTCGTTTGGCGTGTAGGGTGATGTACGGTCATTGCGAAAACGCAAGCTAGTGATGCCATCGCGAATGTTGCACGTGGTACCGTCAGCAAACTGCTCCATGATGCATACCGTGAACGAAGTATCCTCGGCATCCGAGCTTACGGTCAGATGCGTTGTAATTGGCCCCGAGATCTGCAAGGGGGCCTCCAGTTCTTCCGACAAGAAAGAAATGACGTCCGTCCTCGTACCCGGCGCGTCTTGATAGACGCTGGCCGGCCTGCAAGCGTCAGGAGCCCCGGACAAATAATTCATCAAAGCGGCTCCCCCCTTCGTCGGTACGGGATTGGAAGGATCGTATGCATAGGAAACGGAAGTTTCCGCAAACGATTTTTCGAGCGTCAAGCAATGAATGGGCCCCTGCGTACATGCCAGTTCATATCGCGCAACGCTATTGTTTTTGATCCATCCGTCCCAGCTTTTCCAACGTCCTTCCCCGATCACATAAGTTTGAACCTTTCCCTTTAGATCCTCGTTCTCGAACGGCTCGCCTTTCAAATGATGATTAAACCACTGCAATGCGGCTCGATGCTGCTTCGGAACCCATAATTCATGATTCGGATAATCCAGGTCGCCGGCAACATCTTCTGTATGCACCCAAGGCCCGATGAGAAAACAACTTCCCAATCGGACGGGTTCGGGAAGTTTGTTGTAGCTCAAGACGGACGAATTGAGATTTTGATCGAACCATCCTTCGATGATCATGAGCGGAATCTTCGTCTTGCAGGGAGCTTCTTTCAGTTCGGCCCAAAAACCTGTTTTCCAAAAAGGACTATCGGGATCGACCTCTGTTACCCAATCCCGATACCAAGGCAGCTTATGTCCAAACAGATGCTGGTCCATCTCGATGTGAGGTTTCACGGACAGCGCTTCCCGATAAAGTGTATCTTGCGGCAAAAGCGGCTCATAGCCGGCGTTCCAAATCGCCCAAGCGGTGAAGAGGTCGTGCCGAAACATGCCGTTCATGTAAAGTTGTTTGTACCGCTCGATTCCGGCGACGGCGATAAACATCGTTTTGACTTCCGGGGGCAAGTGTGCGGCCATGCTCCACTGAAGGATCCCCAAGTAAGAGGAACCGTAAGTGCCGATGCGGTCGTTCGACCAAGATTGCTCGATCACCCAAGTGAGCGTATCCAGCCCATCCTCTTTCTCATGGACAAAGGGAATCCATTCTCCTTCAGATTGCCCCCGGCCTCGGCATTCCTGCAGAACGAAGGCATATCCGTGCCCAGCCCAGAACTTCGCCTGCTCCAGAAAATCCGCCTGCATGAACGGGTACGGATTTCGACTGAGAATGACTGGCCAAGGGCCTCCCCCTTCCGGAAGCGTAACAATCGTATGCAGATTGACCCCGTCTCTCATTGTTACGAATTCGACTTTTTGATTCTTGTCACATGTTGACATTCGTCATTCCTCCATCATTTTTGAAGTTTGTATTGCCCTCTGAGACTATAATAAGGAATAATGGTGACAGGGATTGTCATGAACTTTAATTTGGAACAAGATGGGGAATTAAAATGCCAAAATCTGAATTGCCTAAGTCCAAAAGACTGATGGAACTGATGATGACCGTTAATCGAAAGCGGCAGTTCAAGGTTCGAGAGCTTGCCGATGAATTCGGGGTGTCCACGCGCACCATCTTGAGAGATCTGCAGGAATTGAGCGAGCTGGGGGTTCCGCTTTATTCGGAAGTAGGCCCGCACGGGGGATATCAAGTAGTAAGAGAAAGGGTTCTGCCGCCTATCGCGTTTACGGAAATGGAGGCGGTGGCGATGTTTTTTGCGGTGCATGCCTTACGTCATTATTCCTCGCTTCCATTCGAAGTGGAGTCGGTTTCTGCACTGAAAAAATTTTATTTGCATATGCCTGGAGATGTCAGGAATCGCATCGACAGCATGAAAGACCGGCTCGATTTCATTGCACCGACAAGGTGGGGGGATGCTCCATACCTGGCTATTGTGCTGGAAGCCGCTGTGGAGCAAAAGGTACTCGCTATCGAATACGAATCGGATGAGAAAGGGGAAAGCAGCCGTCAGATTCAACCAGTCTTGCTCTATGCCAACCAAGGGTACTGGTATTGCTTGGCGCATTGCTTCCTGCGCCAAGGTTATCGGTTGTTCCGGTGCGACCGGATTCGAACGGCTGTCTACGATACTTCAGGCATAGAGCCGCTTGAGCTTGGCGATATCCATCTTACATGGCGAGAAGAAGAGGAGCCTGTGAAAGACCCCACCCACCTTCGGGCTTATCTGAGTCGCAAAGGCGTGCAACGCTGCGAGGCAGAGATTTGGCTCTCTCTGCAATTGAATGCAGACGGAAGCGGCTTTATTGACAAGGCTGTGTCCCGATCCCATCTTTCCTTTTATGCGGAGTTTTTCATTGGATTAGGAGATGAGGTTATTCTGGTTGAGCCGGAGGAATTAAAAGAAGCGATAAGGACGAGACTTTCCGAGCTGTTAGGTCGCTACCAAGGCACACAATGACTTCGCAATTGTAGTCTAGCTGCCAAGTGAACGAAGGCTGGGATGGTAGCTATAATTGTATCTGCTTACATCCCGCCGATTACCAGCATTATACTGAAAAATAGGCATGTTCTATTTTGCCAGAGTAACACATCCGCTTCACCTACAATATGATGAGTCTAGAAATCTAAAGAGGTGAGCCACATGGCAGTCGTAAAAGCAAGGAAACAGGATATTGATATGTTGGCAAGGTTGCTTCGAGCTGAAGCTGAGACCGAAGGTGAAATGGGCATGCTCCTTGTTGGAAATGTTGGCATTAACCGAATAAGAGCGAATTGCTCCGATTTTAAAGGAATTCGGACAATTCCCCAAATGATCAATCAGCCGCATGCATTCGAAGCGTTGCAACATGGTTTGTACTATCAAAAGTCAAGAGAGAGGGAACGCCGTCTGGCGCAACGTTCTGTGAAAGGGGAGCGGAATTGGCCAGCCAAATTCTCCTTATGGTACTTCCGTCCAGGATCGTTCGAAAATCCCGGACCATGTCCGCCAACTTGGTATAATCAGCCGCTCGTAGGACGATGGAAGAAGCACTGTTTTTATGAGCCGACCGCGAAAGAATGTGTAAATGTATATAATACGTTTTAACTCACAGCCATGTGTCGGGTGACAAGAACTTTATCTCATTTGTGGACGACGTTCAAATTGTAGATGAGAAATTAAAGTTGGGGTATTGGAACGAATCAGCCCCATAGTCCTCTTTAGTTAGGGGTTTGCGCGGATCGGGAAATCCACTTGAAAGGAGCAAGGAAGGTAAGGCGACAGGAGTAGTGAGAACTGGGTAAAACAGGTTGCATTGATTTGGGATACTGTCAATATTAGTGTTCCAAATCAATGCAACCACTTTAGGTTCACCGGACACTTAATTGCCATGCGTGGCGCACTACCAAAAGATCTCTTCACTACTGAAGAGATCTTTTGGTGTACAACAACTTTTTAATGAAATCACATTACATAATGATGACGGATGAGCGCGTGAATCCACTTGCAAGATACGGATGGTGTCTAATGTCCACCTGTATTGGAAGCCCAGACAGGATACCAGCCCAAGGCCGGATTTTCATTGTTGTACAGTACCAGATTGCCGTCATTTTGCATGATCAGCACATTGCCTCTAAGATTGGCCGGCACATTGTCTGCTCCATACCATGCCTTAGCCCACGCCAGGTTATCCGACGTCCAATAAGGTGTGTTTTGCGGATCTGATATTACCAACTTCCCGCTGAAATAATTAATCTGGAGTTTATGTATTCTCGTGTCTTTCGTCTTGGAGTTCCATAACATCGTTCCTGTCTTGACGTCCCAGAGCTGCGCATCGCCCCAGTTATCAAATTGAAACGAAAACCTGTTATTGTCTGACACTAACCCTCTACCGGCGACATTATACATCGTGTCATAAATCAGCCGATCTCCACTGGCGGAAGTCACAGGGGAAAATGGAATCAAAAACATGAGCATGGTAAGACAAGTTAAAAAGATTTTTTTCATATAACATCCTCTTTTCCTGAACATGTTTTAAGTTACATGTCAAATATATCATATATTTTTCTTTTTTTGGATAAAAATTTAAGAGTCCATACAGGATCAAGAAAATGTCGAAAATAATGATCACCGGCAGCGCTAGCGGCGGTGCAGTATGCGTATTTGCTGCGGCATTGGAAAAAAGGCGAGGTTGAGGCACAAAATGAAAAACTGAATGCCGTTTCCCCGACGAGCTGCACACATTTTGCAGGCAAACGAAAAGCAACTTCCGCCAGTTGGAAGGCTACATGCGAATGCTCGATAATGATCTTGACGAAGTGGTAGAACACATGGACCAGTTGGAATCCCGGCAGTAGGGGTCTCTGTTCCCAGCGAAGCTGTCATCGAGTGCCAACTAAAATAAAATATAAATAGGGAGAATCAGTAAGGCACTGAAAAGCACCGAAAAGATGACAACGAAGGGACATAGCTCAGTTCGAAGAGCACCTGCCTAGCAAGTAGGGAGTCAGAGTTTCGATCCGACTTGCCTTCGACGTGTTTTTTGCTTTGGGCGGAACCTGGTTATGTAGGGATCGAATGAATTAGCAGGCACACTAATGGCCGTCTCGGAATTTTCTGCTTCCCTTATAAATGTGGAATCTTTTTCCAAATTCATGCAAATCAACTGACGGATCCGTTCTTCGTGAACGGCTACAAGCACGCGATAGTATGGCTTCTTCATTCTCTTTCACCTCGTATTTGAACATCATTGTAACTTGTTTCATAGCCTGACGACGTGGCTCTAAGGAGTTGTTTTCAGAAGGGATACTGGTGTGATGTCTTATTTGGCGTTGAAAAATGACTCGAACGAGTCATACTATTCTGATTGCAGATGACTATGATAGAGTGAAGAGCTTATGGGATGAACTACAATGATGCGGAGGTGTTTGTGGCAATGAGCAAGAACTGGGTAAAGGTAGCATTCTGCATGTTGATTATGGTGATAAGCATGTGGATGGCAGCACCGTTAGCTGTAGCAGCAGAGCACGATCATAATCATGGAACCGCGACTGCCGCCAGCAGCTCAGGATCCGCTTCAGAAACGGTCATTGTCGGAACGATATCCGCTCTGGCAACGACGATTGCGGCTGCAGCTATGATCGTGCGGCTCCGGACCGATGCTTCCAGGCTTAACAAGATGACCGCCATGATGGCGGCCATGACCGTCGGAATGATGACTGGGCTGATTGGAGGAACACTACTCGGAATCTGGTTACAATCCTTGTTCTATGCAACTGTTCTTAGCGTGACGCTCGGAGTTGGCGCGGGAATCCTTGCAGGCCAGGCCTATAGCTGGCTTGCTGCACTCGACGGCATGTTGTCCGGAGTGATGAGCGGAATGATGGGGGCTATGCTTGGTGTCATGATCACGCAGGACCATCCTTTGCTCATGATTCTGTTTATGGACGCTATCATGCTGTTGACTGTTGGAATTCTGTATCAATCTTTGGGACCTCAAGTTCAACCGGAACAACAGACTGAGCACCAAGAACCAGAGGGAGCTGGTTTATAACCTGTGGGTATCCAATGATAGTTGATATTCGACTGACTGATGATGGCTTCCGGCAAGTTGGCAGTCATTTTCTACGAGGTGAGTGCCATTCGATGGCATACACGTTCAAAATTTGTTCATCGATTCCTAGCACTATCGAGTCATTTCAAAGTCAAACACAATAAGTATAATGTAGTCTGAATCCGAAGTAGGTATTCGAAGGGGAGTCTTTATTCAGGAGGTGACATTTTTTATGCGGGGATCATTCCTGCACCCAGGCCATCGATAGGGTGCAGGAGCTTGTGTAATGGTGAATGGGTTACACTCTTATGACATGAAAGGAAAGACAAAATGGAAAAAACGAATTATAACCGTTTTTGGCGGTGGCATTTTTATGCAGCATTATTTATTACACCACTGCTGATTACACTGACATTAAGCGGTATTGGCTATTTGTTCTATACAAATGTAGAAAATAATGTGTATAAGCATGAATTTTTTGGTAAAAGCAGTCAAGCCGAACCATTGACGATCGATCAAGGAATTGAAAAGGCTAAAGAAACCTACGCAGGATATTCTGTTGCAAAAGTAATTATGTTAGCAGATCCGTATAATACACGACTGACGTTGACTAAAGACGGCGTCCAAAAATACATATTCTTGGATAAAAATAACCAAATCGTCGGCAGTCAAAATGCGGAATATACGTTTTCAAATTTCATGAGAGCTCTCCATAGTTCACTGTTTGTAGGTGGAACCGTCGTTAACTACTTGGTGGAACTAGCTGCCTGTTGGGCGGTCTTCCTGCTGTTCTCCGGTATTTATATGACGTTCAAAGGAAGAGCCTTGAAGAAAGAGCCAAGCCCAACGAAGAGGCAAAAGAATCTTAAATGGCATGCGCTCATCGGAACCATCATTACAATTCCAATGATTATCATTATTTTTACCGGGTTGCCCTGGTCGGCATTTATGGGGGATTTCATCTATTCGACAGCTCAAAAGCATCCTTCGATCGGCATTCCATTCTTAAAACAACATCCGCCGACATCGGACATGAACGAAATTCCTTGGGCTACCCGTAAAAATGAAGCCCCAACATCCAGCGAAGCTCATGCTGATCATACTGGTATGGCGCCTATGGATTCAATGTCGAGCCCAAGCAACATGATTACTGTCCAACAGTTGATGAATGAGGTGGAGAAGAATAACATTTCCAAACCATATTCAATCATTTACCCATCCGGTGAAAACGGCGTGTATACGGTTTCCAAAGGAAGCAATACCGGTGTAACAGGCTTAGACGTTAGCCCTTATGAGGAAGTGACGACCTACTTTGATCAATATAACGGTAAATTGATTTCAAAAGTAGGCTATGAGGATTACGGAATTTTAGCGAAATGGTATACTTGGGGAATTCCGCTGCATGAAGGCCACTTATTCGGCTGGCTCAATAAATTAATGAATCTGCTAGTTTGTCTTTCGTTTCTGCTCGTTATTTTTTGGGGCTTTAGAACGTGGTTCATCCGGAAGAAGAAAAATTCCTTGTCAGCACCTCCAAATCTTACAGGCAGGCTGTCGATAGGCTTCATCATTTTTATGGTTGTACTAGGTTGTATGATGCCGTTATTTGGGTTATCGCTCATTTTAGTTATCATGATTGAAATTATTATTTCAAATAAGAATAAATACAAACAGCGGGTATCAACAGTTAGACATTCGCAGTAGCTTGGAACGGGAAGCTTCCCGTTCTTTTTTTGTTTTCAATGAGCAACTTTTTAAACATAGCAATTTGAAAGAAACCATGGCTCATTTTTTATGCTAAACTGTATTGTGTATAAACCTACTAAAACGCTTGAATATTAAGGAGGAAAAAATTATGAATAACAAAATCCAAAAAATCACGCCAAACTTGTGGTTCGATACACAAGCCGAACAGGCGGCAGAGTTGTACACTTCTATTTTTAAAAATTCGAAGATAGGAAGAATCACTCACCATGGCAAAGATAATCACGGGATACCAGAAGGAACAGTAATGACCGTGGAATTTCAATTGGACGGGCAAAAATTCGTAGCCTTGAATGGCGGTCCGTATTTCAAATTCACAGAGGCAATATCATTTATCGTGAACTGTGAAGATCAAGATGAATTGGACTATTTTTGGGAAAAACTCTCCGAAGGCGGAGATGAAAAGGCTCAAAACTGCGGTTGGCTAAAAGATAAGTATGGCGTGTCGTGGCAAATTATTCCTTCCACTCTAACCGAGATGGTAAGCGACCCAGATCCAGAAAAATCAGAAAGAGTTATGAAAGCATTGCTCCAAACGAAGAGTAAAATTGACATAAAAACTTTGATGCAAGCGTATGAGGGATAAAGTGCACTTTGCCGTTACAGACTGGGGGAAGACCGTACCACGAGTCATTGATAACGGAAAACGTTAGTTCAGAATTTACCGCCTTATGATTGATAGAGCGGTTTTTCTTTTGGCCAGAAATCAACAATCAATCACCAACGGGATAAGTCTGTCCATAATTGGGTACTGTCCAAGGTGTCTATGTTGTCACAAACGACACCCGACCGTCATATCGCCCTTTCTATAATGAAGCAAAGTCTTTCAGCATGGCAGTCGGAAAAACATTTATCGATTCATACAAAGCAGCAATTATGGACTTTTTTGGAGTTCCATCACTTGAAGGTATTTTTATAGAAGGCTATGCGGCAACACCAAACAAAGCTGAAGAAATTAAAGCGAATGCCGTTGTGCGTGCAGAAAAGCTCGCACAAACATTTTAAAATATATGCCGTAAGTGATACAAATTTTCACTGGAGAAGCAGAACGGAAGTAAGGGTTGTATCATAGCGGAATTTGCTATGTCGTGCAGGTGGTCGTGGAGAAGATAGAGGCCAATGAAGAATGATCAGGCAGAGGGGAGAACTGTATGAAACTAGCGGCTAGGACTTGTGATGCAGAGAAGGTTGGCATTGGTCATGAGAGTTGCTTGCGTCGAAGACAAGGTCGGTTTATAAAACGTTCTTAAAGTAAGAGGATAGCGCCAGAAAAACAATCCTGCATTATTCCTTATTATATTTTATAATGAGAATGATACTCATTATAGATATCGAGGAAGTGGCTTATGCAGCACAAATTCAAATTAACCCGCATGCACGAATATATGGATCATTTATCGATGGGGCTGGAGAGGAAACTGTCTCGTTCAAGTTGGGGACAACAACTGATCCTTCCGAATGAACTTGGAAATGGCACGATTCACCGAATGGTTATTCGTCCGGGGATGGAAATTTTACTGGAGCGTTTAAGTCTGCATCAAAATCTGAGATTGAGGATCGACCAGGAGTGCCAAGTTTTGGGTTTGGTTTATCGCCTAAGCGGAGAAAGCTACTGTGAATGGAATAATGCCATTTGTACGAACTTATCCGGTCCTGAGAGTACGGTGTTCTTTACCCATCAAACCAAAGTCTATTTGGAGACAAGCTCAGCTATCCAGAACAATGCCATTAAGATTCGAATGAGTCCGGGTATATTGGAGGCGTATTTTGCCGACGGGGAGGAGAACCGCAAACTGCGGCAGATGCTACACTCATATAAAAACACCATTCGCGGTCAAGCTATCTCACCGGCTGTTCAAGCGATTTTGCAGGCGATGTGGACATGTGAATATGACGGGGCGCTAAAGCGATTGTTTATGGAAAGTAAGGTTTTGGAGCTGGTCACTCTCTTTATTCATGAGTTGTCTACATATGATCTGTCGAGCAAAGAATTAACGACACTTCATCGCAATGACTTGGAGAAGCTGCATAACGTTCGCAGAGCGATACTCGAGCATTTGGATCAGCCTCTTTCCATTCAGCAGTTGGCCAAAATAGCAGGAATGGGCACAACAAAACTAAAAGCAGGCTTCCGGACTGTGTTCGACAAAACGATCTTTGAATATGTCCGCGAACAAAGAATGCAAAAAGCGGTATGGCTGCTGGAGACGAATCGGATGAGGGTATGCGATGCGGCAATGGCGGTTGGATACAGCAACCCGAGCCAATTCGCTGCCGCCTTCAGAAAGCAATATGGCTGCAATCCAAGTCAATATGGGCAGCATCTTGAACGATAAAAACGGAATCCCTTACAAACGAAACGGACATGCATCGTCAACTGATGTATGTCCGTTTTGCCGTCCTTAATGGGTTGCCGAGCGTCTTCCTTGGGTAGAGGTGAGCTATGAATGTATGTGATAATCATTATCATTCACAGAAAGGAGCACATAAGGATGGGAGTTAGAAAAGGGTTTATCTTCACATTTATTGTTTTGGCCATAGTGATGCTGACTGGCTGCTCCAAGAATCGGCAGCCATCGCTTAACCAGGAAGAGGCTCGTATATTTAAGCATCCGTTAGGCGAAGTAAGGTTGACCGAAACACCAAAAAGAATCGTGGCATTGGATTTCAGTTATACGGAAGATCTGCTGGCGCTGGGGATTACGCCGGTAGGCGTAGCGGATATTGATTCTCCGACAGGCTTTAACACCATGGTGAATATACAGCCTGGGTTGGGGGCCGAGGTTGTGGATGTCGGAGGCCGGCAGGAACCTAATCTCGAAATCATTGCCGAACTTCAGCCGGATCTCATTTTAACCAATGTGTATTTTGTTCAGAAGAACTATGAGAAGCTAAATGCCATTGCGCCGACCATGGTCTTTGATCCCTATCCGCCGGAAGGGAAGGAGCAGTACGAAGAAATGACGGAAACATTCCGTGTAATTGCAGATATAGTAGGCAAAGGGGATGAAGCCGAGCAGCAACTCAAGGATTTGCAAAAGGTGTATGACGAGGCCAAAGGGAGGCTGAAAGGCGCGAATAAAGCGGGAGCGAATGTTGTGTTCGCACAAATGACACCTGGTCAATCGGGTCCTGCCGTATGGTTGTTCACTGGAAACTCCCAAGGTGCGCGAATCATGAAAGAAATCGGATTACATCACGTCTATCAGCCTCAGATGTTTGAACAACGAGGCGTGACGGTGACAACCGTAGAAGCGTTAATGGATTATCAGGATACTTCCTTGATTTATTTAAACACGGACAGTACAGGCGGACTGCGGAATCAACTGGAAGCCAATGCGTTATGGAACGAATTGGATTTCGTCAAACAGCAGCGTGTCTATGCGATAGATCGTCGGATTTGGGCGTATGGGGGACCAATCAGCGCCAAAGTGCTGGTCGGTGAGGTTGTCAAGGCGTTGACCGGGCAATGAAAGCGAATGTGAAGGCGGTCAGTGTGATAGGAGGAAGCGCCCTGCTTCTGGCGCTGCTCTTTATGTTTCATGTAACTCAGGGACAAGTAGATATCAGCGTATCTGATGTAATGCGTTCTCTTCTACATGCGCAAGGATCGGCTGTTGATCAGGCCATATGGGGGCTGCGTTTGCCGCGGGCGGTTGCGGGCATGCTCTGTGGAGCAGCTTTGGCTGCCAGCGGCGTGTTGCTGCAGACGGTGCTGCGCAATCCGCTCGCTTCTGCGGGCACCCTTGGCATTAATGCGGGAGCTTACTTGGCAGTCGTAGCAGGAACGGTATGGAGTCCTTTTCTGCTTCACCGGTTTCCATTTGTTTTTGCTCTTGCTGGCGGCGTTCTGGCGGCCGGCATGGCTTACGTGCTGGCCGGGGGTTATCGGGCACCACCGATTCGTCTGGTGGTGTCCGGCTTAATTGTCACCTTGTTGCTGTCTTCGTTGACGAATATGATGCAAATTTTGTATTTGGAAGATGCCAGTCACTTGTTCGTGTGGGGCTCGGGTTCCTTGATGCAAAACAATTGGCAAGGCGTTCAGGTCACATGGCACTGGATGGTCATCGGGTTGGCGATTGTTTTTCTTTTCTCCAAATCCCTTGATCTGCTGATGCTTGGTGAGGAGTCAGCGACTTCCCTGGGGCAACGTACGGTTTGGACGAAGGTGGCGTTGTCTGGAATAGCCATTACACTTGCCGCGCTCAGTGCGAGCCTCGCTGGTCCTATCGGGTATATCGGTCTGCTCGCGCCGCATATCATTCGACTGACCGGCATTCGGCGGCACCGTTTGTTGATTCCCGCAAGCGCGATGCTGGGGGCAGGGCTTTTGCTCGTTGCCGATTCGCTGACCTCCATGTTACAGGCGACTTACGGCACGCTTCCTGTCGGAGCTGTGACGGCATTGCTTGGCGGTGCTTGGTTGGTCGTATTCGTAATGCGCGCACAAAAGAAGCGTCAAGGAATTGGCGGATTCGCCGGGACACCCCCGATGTCCGCAACTTCCAGATTCAGAGCGAGTAAAGCGCGAATGTTCACGGCCTATATCCTGCTGAGCTTGGCTTTGCTCGGCGTCACCCTATATGGATGCTTGTGTTCAGGACATTCCATGCTGACCTTCGAAGGGTTTATCCAAGGGTTATTAGGCCAAGGCGAACCATCGATTCATCATCTGGTGTGGCAATTGCGCTTGCCGCGTATGGCTGCTGCCTGGCTTGGCGGCGCGGCACTGGCGGCATCCGGCTTACTGATTCAGAGTGCCGTGCGCAATCCGATGGCCGATCCGTCAGTCATCGGGGTTACGTCCGGCGCAGGTGCGGGGGTGCTGGCCCTGTTGGTTGTATGGCCCTATGCGCCGGGATGGCTGATGGGGATATGTGCATTTGCTGGAGCGGTTATCATCTCCATTGTTATTTTCGCGGCTGCTTGGCGAAGCGGTCTGGAGCCCGGAATGTTGCTTCTGGCGGGGATCAGCATATCCGCGGTAGGTACGGCCGTCATTCAAATCCTGGTGCTGCGGACGACAAGCTTTACGGCTGCTTTCATCTGGCTTGCGGGCAGTACGTATGCGCGAGGATGGACAGATACGATTCCATTAGTCATCGTTTCTGC
The DNA here is from genome assembly GCF_059820445.1 of Paenibacillus sp. sgz302190. Classification (NCBI taxonomy): domain Bacteria; kingdom Bacillati; phylum Bacillota; class Bacilli; order Caryophanales; family Paenibacillaceae; genus Paenibacillus; species Paenibacillus sp. sgz302190. The sequence continues at coordinate 496,945 of NZ_JBZYAO010000001.1, read as the reverse complement.
TCTTCTTCTTCCGATCGCCTGGTGGTTGGGGAAGCGTGTGGAATTATTGTCCTTTACCGACGAAGTTTCGACAGGGGTTGGACAACGCGTCAAGCGAGATCGATTGCTGACGGCAAGCCTGGGAGTAGCATTAGCTGCGGTCGTTGTAGCCACCGTAGGCACCGTCGGATTTATCGGATTGCTGGCTCCGCATGCGGCAAGACTGTTGACAGGAACGGCTCATCGCAGAATGATGGGGTTCTCCATGCTGATCGGCGCTTTGCTGCTGACAACGGCCGATGTGGCGGGACGATTGGTTGCTTTGCCGAAAGAAGTTCCTTCGGGATTGATGGTGTCGCTGATTGGAGCGCCATATTTGCTTTATTTGCTGTATCGAAACGGCCGTAGAGTCGGTTAATTGTGATGAAATGTTAATGCGAAATTCAGTTGCTTCCAGATCAATCAACCCTGCATGCCTGACATCGCAACCTTCTTTTCCCTGCTATTGATAAACGAGGGAGAACCAAGTACAATCGATGAGAATGGTTATCAATTTGATTGTGAAGGAAAGCAGGGTTGACGATGACATCGAACTTTACCGTTACAAATACAACGATACATGATTACTTTGATCAACTGACAGCATGGGTAAATGGCGGTACTCGCCATAGCCATTGGGAGCAAGAACTCTTGTTGCTCGTTCGTATGGGGAGTGGCGCCATCACGCGTATGCGGATTCGGTCCGGAATGGAAATTATCATTTCCGATCTGATCTACGAACAGGATACAAAGATAAGCATTCGGGAAGCCTGCCCGATCTTCGAGTTGAACTATTGCGTCAGCGGCGACATCTACTGCGAATGGAACAAGCGGGAAATACAGACGAACGGAAAAACGGGACATATTTGTTTTTTCCGAATTTGGCGAAGTGACGGCCGCATATTCTAATAATTGGCGGATATCGTTTCGACAACTAATAGAATTCTTCTTTAAGTTGATTGCTTATAATGGTATACTGTCACAAAGATCAGCCAGAAAGGGATCGATAACTTGGATTTACTTTTCAAAACGTCCAGCCCTAATCATGAGATATCCGTTTATGACACTACAGAGTTGTACGGTGAAAAAGGCAAGTTTCGAGTGTTGGAGTTTTCCAATAAAGCCATACAAGGTGCTATGGATTTGAATGATCCGGAACGTATCCTATTTGAATATCCGCGAGCTATTATACATCTAATTGAATGTAACACCCCTTCCTTCGAAAACGTATTTATCATCGGTCACGGGATTGGGACGATTGCTGGCCATTTTCCAGAGAAACGATTTAAGGTGGCGGAGCTAGATCACAAGGTGGTGGAGTTAAGTAAGAGGTTTTTTGGATACCGAAAGGATAATGTGAGCATTGGTGATGGCCGACAAATTCTTGAAAGTGAAGATCAACAGGCTTATGATTTTATTGTTTTAGATGCCTTTACTGAAAAGGGAACGCCTCTTCATTTGATCTCTAAAGAATTCTTTGTGATTTGCAGAGAAAAGCTCGATTCTTCGGGATTGATCGTTATGAACTTGTTCGGTAAAGGTGAAAATGACCAGCTCATGAATGCTATTCATACAACGCTAAGCGAGGAATTTGCGTATATCAAAGCATTTTCTCTACCGTCAGAAGGCATCGCCGACATTCAAAATATCATTCTCGTAGGCAGAAATAAGCCGATCGGGTTCCAAGCACGCCAAATGGCAGGCTTCACAGAGATCGAACTCGGGCAAGGGTATATCATTAGGGATAGAGGTCCGCAATGAACATTTTAGTCTTACATCATCTCATTACGCTCTGAGAACTAAACTATCGGGGGACGATAGTTCAAAATAAGGGAGCAGAATGCCACGGGCCGGCAGCTGTTCCTTTTTTATTGAAGTAACGGGGAGTTTAGTTGAATTAGGAATAGATAACAATATTAAAGAAAACTCGCCAAGTTTGCGGCGAGTTTTGCTTTTTTATATGCCAATGCGAAGTCAAAACATCTAATTTTGATTTATAATTTTCATACATAGGGCTTTTCTTCATGCAAGCGGGAAATCTGCTTCAAGATTTCGTTCAAGCAACGTCCCCAATCGTTGAGCCATGAAAGAAGGAGGGTGGGGCATTTCATTCTTGAACCACCATTCCACTACCCCTACGATAGCCGCTCCTAAAAATTGAAAATCAACCTCCTCGCCGTTAGTTAAGCCTCGATTACTCCCTTGTGATAAACCATTCTCTTTATTCTTTAACTCTTGGAGGAAAAACGTAAGGAATCGATTACGAAAAAAAGGGCCCCCTTTACTCGCTAGCATCGCGGAGAAAAATAAAGAATGACGCTCAAAATACTCGAACCATAACAACCCCGCATCCACATAATCGGCGTCGTCGCCTGTCGAATCGCAGATTTCCCGCATCTGTTCAATATGTTCTTCGATGAGTTTATCCAGAAGATCAAATTTGTCCATGTAGTGAAGATAGATGGTTCTTCGGCTGACATCTGCCCTGTCGGAAATATCTTGTATCGTAATTTGATCAAATTTTTTTTCAATCATCAGTTCAACAACAGCCATTTTTATGGCTTCTTGAGATTTGCGTATCCTTCGATCCATCGTTGACACCTGAGAAACACCAGCTTTCCTGAAATTAATACATAATTTCAAAAGAATTGTGAACTAATGCACGGAACCTGACTTTTTAATCATTGTAGACTTTTTATTTCTATTTATAATTATACATAGTTGTTACCTAATATTCTAGAGTGCATTATATGCGCATATAAGAGGATGGGTTTAATCATGATCACCAGCGAAAGGAGAACATTTTAATGAAAATTGCAATTATTGGAGCAACAGGGGGAACTGGAAGGAAAGTGATGGAACGAGCACTTGAATTGGGACATGAAGTTGTAGCCGTGGCTCGTCGGCCAGAAGTCATTACCCCCGCAGAGCGGATCAGCACCCGGAAGGGGGATGTATTCGATGCGTCGAGCATGGAAAAAGCCATAGCCGGTACTGAAGCCGTAATCAGTTGCATAGGCCCGCCAAGTAACTTCTCGCCGGATAGCGCCAAGAAGTGGCTTCTGAATATCAGGGCGGCAAAGAATGTTATGGCGGCAAACTTCTCACCGGGCACCGTCATGTCGGAGGGAATCCCGAATATACTTGCGGCCTGTCAGCGAGCTGGCGTTAAGCACCTAGTCATGCAGAGTGGCATTAATTTGAGCGACGGAAAAGAACTTTCTGCTGTCAATCGGTGGGCAGTAGACTTGATGCGCCGAATCTATTGGAAGGCGATCGAGGATAAGGCGATTGCCGAGCATGCAGTAATACGGAGTGATTTGGATTGGGTAATTGTACGAGCGTCAGTGCTTAAATACGCGGATGGCAATCTGAACTATACAGCAGGTCCATGGGCTCGCATCTCTCCACTGCGGCCGCTGCCCTTTGCAGACTGTGCCGACTGCCTTGTGCGGGCGGCGACGAGTGAGCCAGCATGGATCAAGAAGATCGTTAATGTTGGACGATAACATACAGGTGAGAGATAAGAGTCGGGTGAATCTCCGTCCGTTCCATGGCCGTGTCTAAATCGCTCAAAATGTTGACACTACCCCTTTTGAGGCGTTTTTGACGATGTATCGTCGACGACTGAACAAACAAAGAAACCTCCGATCCGGAGGTTATAATAATGAGTTTGACATAATCATACTATTATTTAAATTTATTCAAGAAATAGCTAACAGCCTAGCTGGTTTAAATTTTACTTCCTCGCTATAGCTCATGGCTAATGTCTGCTTTAACGATTTTTAGCGTTCCGTTGGCTCTACCCTTATTTTTCTAAGAAATTAATTTAGCGAGTACGAAGGCAATATCGCAATATGATGCACATGATGTGCGCTTTAGCTGGCTCCCGGCTGCTTCTAGCCCTTAGAAAACGCAAAACTCAAAAGGACTTCTTTGATCGACCATAAATTTAGAGAGTCGCCTCGGAAAGCATCCGGCGGTTTTTATTATTTAGTCAATAAAATTCTGCTCATTCAGTTCTTAGCAAACTCTAATAAACCCGGTTGAATCGTTGCCGCGCGTACTTTAACGGACATAGCGGTAAATTTTCGGATATCCTCTCTGTGTTATAGTGATCCCAGGTCAACAAAACACAGGCCATTGAGCCAACAAAGGGAGGATACACATGAAAAAAGCCAATAAAATGATCGCGACTTTTGCTCTGGGTTTATCCGTCTTCACAGGCGGCGCTATGGCGATCACACCAACAACACATGCCGCTACGGTAACGGCACCGGCGGCCACAACTGCGAATAAGATCATCACTACAGGCGAACGCTATATGGGCACACCATATCGATTTGGTTCAGCGTCGGGAAATACTCGAACTTTTGACTGTTCCTCGTTTACGCAATTTGTGTTTAGACAATATGGTATTAATTTGCCTAGATCGTCCAGCGAGCAATCGCATGTCGGTACGTATGTACCACGTAATCAACTGCAGCCCGGTGACTTGGTATTCTTTTATTCACCGATCCATCACGTAGGTATCTACATCGGTAACGGTAAAGTTCTACAGACTTACGGCAGTCCGGGAGTTACGATCTCGGATATGAGCAAAGGTTGGTGGAGCAATCATTACGCTACGGCACGCCGTGTATTGTAAGAAATAATGAAATCAACGTCACCTTAACGGGTGGCGTTTTTTCTTTGCAGATCATCACGCATAAGAAAGAAGATCCAGAGGTATGATACTTTTAGAACGAGCAGATCCACTGCGCAGAACCGACTCCAAAGGCTAGGAACGTAAGGGACGAGGCTCGTTCTTTTTGAGTTTCCCATGATATTCCATCCCGAAGTTTTAAATATACCTACGTATTCGTCGGAGCCTTGAAGCTGGATATATAGGGGCGTGACCTAGCAGATCAGTAAGGGGTCCCGCCAACAAAACGCGGAAAACGTACGCTAAGCATTCATATTATTTAAAAAGCCTAGATTCCTGTACGTTAATCGAATCCGCATCCACGGCAGCATCTATGACTTGTCGCCATATGAATATATGGAGGCGGTGAAGCAAGGTGCCGTAAAGCCGAAGCAGATAAAGCTGTGATTGGCCGCATGGGTGATAAATGAAGCAATTTAAAGCAATTCCTTGATTGACATCGAATAAGAGGTTTGCAGAGCTCATCTCAGGTCAATATTTTAAAAATCGAGGGAGCCGCATTCCTGTTAAAATGGTTGGGGCCTCCAAACGTCCGATAACGACAAAGGGTGGTATGACAATCAAGGGAATTTTGTGTCATTTATGTAGGGAGATTTGTGTCATTAGACACGTCCGACATTAGACAACATATGAGGGGGTTAATCGACTTATAAACATATGTACAAAATACGGGTTTTGTGCATATGTATTTTCGACCTCAAAAAACGCTTTTTCTTTTCTTGTGTACTGTCCACAAATTTAGTCCGTTTCGCGACACAAATTATGGTCTGTTTTATACATAAATATCACGGACTAAAAAAAACTAAGTATTGAAAACCGTTCCTCTTTTATAAGGAACGGTTCGTTATAACCAAACCAAACATTCGTCCCACGCCATGCTTACATCCTGTGATCATCATCGCATAAATTATTGCCGAGGTATTGTCTCTTGCTGATAAATTTATTATCTTTTGTTTAGGTGTCATTTCTTCCAATTTTCCACAAAATGATCTACCGCTGCCTGCTCAATAGCCAGCCCTTCCGTGTAACGCTCCATAAACAAGGCAAAGCCATTCACATCTGCGCTGTCAGGATAAACCTCTTGTCCTTCTGCATCATTGAACACTTTAGTGGTAAGGTAATCAGCCAAGCCCTCGTGCTGCTCCTTATTAACCATATAGGATGCCAAAATTGCCATCCCCCATGCGCCGCCCTCACCAGCCGTAGACATGATCGAAACAGGAACATTCAGTGCTGCGGCACACATTTTTTGACCAACTAGCGGCGTTTTGAACAATCCGCCATGCGCCAAAATACGGTCAATTGTCACATGCTCCTTCTGTGTCAAAATATCCATCCCGAGCCTTAGTGCAGCAAACGCGGTAAACAGATGTACTCTCATAAAGTTAGCCAGATTGAAGCGGCTTTCTGGAGAACGAACGAACAGTGGACGACCTTTTGCAAGCCCGGTAATGTTCTCACCTGAATAATAGCCGTAGCTTAGCAAGCCGCCGCCATCAGCGTCTGCTTCCAGCGCTTTGTTGAACAGGACGCTGAATAACTGATTCATATCGGGTTTCAGTCCCATTGCTTCATAAAATTCACGGAACAAGCCGAGCCATGCATTAATATCGCTGGAGCAGTTGTTAGCAAGAACCATGCCGACAGGGCTGCCATCAGGTGTAGTCACGATGTCAATCTCAGGGTACACGGATATATCTTTATCCAGTACAATCATGGCAAAAATCGACGTACCTACGGAAATGTTGCCGGTACGCTTTTTGACACTATTCGTAGCGACCATGCCTGTTCCGGCATCTCCTTCTGGAGGACATAGCGGAATACCTGCTTGCAGGCTGCCTGATGGATCTAATAGTCGGGCACCAGCTTCATTGAGATATCCAGCATGTTCACCAGCAGTATAAACTTTAGGTAAAATATCTTTAAGATTCCACGGGTAATCTTTATCGGCAATTAATTCGGCAAACTGCTTCACCATCTCTTCATTATATTGCAATGCAGATTCATCGATTGGGAACATGCCAGAGGCATCCCCCAAACCAAGAGCCTTGCTGCCGGTCAACAGCCAATGAATGTAACCCGACAAAGTTGTAATATAATCTATTTTAGTGACATGCTCTTCATCGTTTAAAATCGCTTGATACAAATGTGCAATGCTCCAGCGTTGAGGAATTTTAAATTGGAATTTCTCGGTTAGCTCCGATGCAGCTGTACCCGTTGTGGCATTGCGCCATGTACGGAACGGAACCAATAGCTCCCCTGCTTGATCAAGTGCAATATAGCCCTGCATCATAGCAGAACATCCAATTGAACCGATCTTTTGCAGTGTTACGCCATAATTATTTTCAACCTCTTGCTTTAATTGGCGATAGGTTTCTTGCAACCCGTTAATCATTTCATTGAGATGGTAGGTCCAATAACCGTCGATCAATTGATTTTCCCACTCATAATTGCTGGAACCGATTGTTTCAAAATTGTAATCAATCAGTATAGCCTTGATTCGTGTGGATCCAAATTCGATGCCAAGCGAGGTTTCTCCCCTGACTATCGCTTGTTTAATATTTTGATCCATGATGGCTTTGCTCCTCCATTAAAATGTGAGTATAAGTTTTGGTTATCATGGTGTGATGATAGCACTTGTAACTTAGTTTGTCAATTAAACAAACTAAGTTTTTCAAACAAAGTAGAGCAAGTGCGAAATGGTTCCCCCAAGGGTTCCCAGCCGAGTTGCGAATGAAGTAGGATAGAATCTTTTTATTGACCGTTTCCCAAAATGATTCCCCATCCGAATCGCATAGGTTCAATGGCACATCGGCAACCTTACTTTCTAATTGGATGAGCCATGTTTTACCCTCGATTGGCATCTTGTTGTTCACATACATTCGTATTTTATATTAGAATTTGCGTCTTCTAATAATTCAACAATTGTTTTAATAGGATTCTTTTGTACAATTGCATGTTTCTGGTGAAAATAAACTACCGATCTTCTCAATCCGCAAACTGAAATCCATATTTACAAGTAAATGCTGCACTCATTGATTTATCTGACACTTGAAATTGTTTTAATATTTTCTCTAGTTCAAAATCACCTCTCGATCGCAAAATAATACGTCGTACTTGCGCTGAGTCCAGTCACCGTAAAGCTCTGAGACGTTCCTGCTATTGCAGGGGTTGGCTCTCGGGTTGCTTGGGTCGCACTCCACCCTGCATTTCAATCGATCTTCAATACTTCCCGCGCCTCTATGCTACTTACGAGGGATAAGATATGGTGCCATTCCCATTGCAATAACTTGATGCCCCTTATCATTTGGATGGATGGGCAGTGATCCGCTCAAGGCATCCTCAATTTTTCCATTTCGATATCCATAGATAAGATTCGCTTGTTTTCCTTCGAACCATGCATGAGCGGGAGCAATACTTACATCGTAACTTTGGGCGAGCTCTTTCGTTATACGATTAAGTTTGTCTACTGACTCAACAGCAAGAGGACTGTTAGGGAATGGGTTGTACTGCGTGCAGCAGATGATGCGGGCATGGCATCCTTTTTTTATTTGGGATACAATGGCACCTAGGTTGCGTATATAGTTTGCTGCAATTTGTTTTGCGGCTAATGGCTGCTGATTTCGAAGTGAACTCAATGCTGCGTTTGCTAAATCCACGCCTCCGATCCATATCGAAACAACAGCAGCCTGCCGAATAACTGAAGCCCCCCGCCATATCACTGAATCTAACAGATCATCGCTGGTCCAACCAGGCCGAGCCATAACACAACAAGTAGCTTTATGGGAGCTTGAATTTAATGTAGATACGGTCAATTGGGGATACGCATTTGCAAAAGAGGAGGCGTTTTCCCCAAATGTGATAGAATCTCCAAGAGCTACATAGATCATAGCAATATTACCAACTCCTTAATTTATCAGACATACAACACAAATAACCAAATGAAAGAACAATGCTGCTTATTCCTGCATTTCATCAAGTGCATCTTAAAGGTATAATATTGCAATTATGCTAAGGTTGTGTGGGTATTAATAAGTATTGATTCAATTAAGAGTGATATGTGTACTGTAACAAAGTTCTTGTCATTAGTCGGTTCGATGACCATCGAATTCCACGTGCTGAAAAGGAATATTGGACAACTTCGAATGGCTGCTCCCGGTAAAGATCGCAACGGCAATGAGCCGCTTATCCTTATTTCGATAAGCGGCTCTCTATAAGTTCAAATAAAATGGATGCTACAAGCTATCCCATTATTTGCGCGGATAACCTAACGGGTTTGTCTGTTGAAGTTATCTGATTCAAATAAACGATTTCATTCATGCAGCTGTTAGCCCGTTCCCGTTAGACCTTTTGGGCCAGTAGATGATTAAGCATGTCTTCAAGCGGGACGGTAGCTAAAGCGATGGCCGTATCCGTTACACCGTAATAGATGTGCAAAATCCCTTCATCCAATACGCAGCCTGTTGGGAAAATCACATTCGGAATCTGGTAGCCGAACTTCTCGTAATAGGTTTCCGGCTCCATAATGAAGTTGGACGTTCTGGCCAGCACTTTATTCGGATTGTCCAGGTCAAGCAGCATCGCGCCTACGCGGTAGATAGTGTTCTGGTCTACGCCGTGATACAGCAGCAGCCACCCATGTTCGGTACGGATTGGCGGCGTGGAACTGCCGATTTTTTTGCCTTCCCAATCGTTCTCCGCTTTGGCCAGCAGAACAGGCTCTTCCCATTTCACCAGATCGTCGGAGTACGTGATCCAGATAGCCGCTTGGTCAGTGCCGAACGCTTCGCCAATATATTCTTCAGGTCTGCGGAGCAGGACGTATTTGCCGTTTACCTTCTCAGGGAAAAGCACGTTGTTACGGTCGTTGATTTCAAGCGGCGTTGTAGTCGTCACATATTCCCAGTCGGTCAGGTTCCGGGAGGACATCAGGATCGAGCGTGTCAGCCAGTGCCCTTCTTCTTCTCCCCAGCCGTCTGGATAGGTCGGAATCGAACGCTCCGGAATTCCGGTGCCCGTCGGATAGTAGTTCATCGCACAAGGCCGCACCGCAATCGTCATGTAGAAGGTATCATCAATTTTGACCATCCGCGGGTCTTGAACACTGCCGTATGGAAATCCTAACATATCCGGGGTTACGACTGGCTCGTCTGTGACATGCGTAAAATGTACGCCGTCTTCGCTTTCCAGTAGGCCCAGGAAGTTTTTGCACGGGGTAAGCGAACCGGCGGTCCGTTCGATCATGTAATATTTGCCGTTATCTTTGACAACGGCCGGATTAAATACGGTAGCCAATCTCCATTCATATCCACCGGGTACTACGATGGGGTTTTCAGGATGTCTTGTAATTTTCATTGATTGTGCCTCCTTGATCCAATGCATCTTGGTCATGTTGAAATGTTATTATAATATCCCGAATATGGCGTTTCAGCGGCCCGAGCCATGAATGAAAGCTATTGATGCTGTTCCTTTAATGACGTTAACGCTCCACATCTCTAACGGCGTGATCCATAGCGCGAACAACATCCTGTTCGGAAGCCATCGGCGTATCCCCAGCTACAGTGTGCGCCAGCATCCCAGCGGCCGCCGCAAAAGCAACGGTTCGCTGGGGTTCGAACCCTTCTAGCTCTCCGTGAATGATCCCACTCGCAAAAGCGTCTCCGGCCCCGATCCGGTCATACACCGGGAACGTCAGAAGATCGGAATGGACAACAGCCCCTTCTTTAAAAAGATAGCCCTTCAAGCTATGACGGTTATCGCTTTGGATGGACCGGTGCGTTCCGGCGGCCGCCTGCAGACCGTAACGTTCGGCGACAGCCGGAATCAGCTCCGCCAGTTGCTCTTCCCTCGACGTGCGGCTTGTATGCAGCCCAAGCACATGGATCGCGTCTTTTTCGTTCATGAAGACGATATCCGCGAGACGCAGCATGTCTTCATAATGCGGCCTGGCTTTGGCGTAACCCCCGTCTCCCCACAAGCCCGGCCGGTAATTGCAGTCGAAAACCACCTTGCCGCCGCGCTCTTTTACCGCCCGGGCAAAAGCCTTCATCGCCTCCCTGACGTTATCGTTCATCGCCAGTGTAATACCGCAGAAATGTGCGGCATCCAGTTCGCCTGCGATTCCCTTAAAGTCGTAGGTTCCTGCCGGAGCCGTATTGAAGCTGCTTTCCTGGCGATTGGAGTAAGTGACACGGCCAGGTCTGAGTCCGAAGCCGTTCTCCAAGAAATACATGCCGATATACGCCCCGCCTCTAAGCACACGGTTAGTGTTTAATCCGAGCTTCCGCAAATAAGCTTCGGCCGCATCCCCCAGCGGGTTGTCCGGCAGCCTGGACACCAGGCGCCCATCGTGACCGTATCGGGACAAGGCCGCCGCGACATTGACCCCGGTTCCCGAAAAGGAGTAGCTGAGCGTACTGCTCTGCGTTAAAAGATCATAGCCCGGCACCGTAAGGCGCATCATAACCTCTCCAAATGCCGCTATACGTTTAGGCATAATGGTCGGCCAGCTTCATCATCATTCCATGCAGCTTCTGCACATCCCGGATGATCGTCAGACCAGTAGAAGCGTCGATGATAGAAGAATAAACGTGCGGAATCACCCGAGGCACTCCGGCCTCCAGCGTAATGCGCAAAATCGCTTCAAAGTTGTCCAAATCGATGCCGCCCGTCGGTTCCAACGCAAAACCGGCCTCTGCACAAGCTTTTGCAACGGCACGCAGCTCTTCTTCCCGTTGCAATCCTTGCATCGGGAAATATTTCAGAGCGTTGCCACCCATATCTCTAACCAATGCAATGGCCGCCTCGACAGGCACCACTGCAAGTTCCTTCTGTGCCGCGCTGACCGGACCGGTAGAGATGTTGACATAACCAGGCCTGCCTGTCGGCGAAACAAGGCTGTTAATCCAGCTGTCTCTACCGCCCAGGTTGGCGCGGGTAGCTCCTACCGCCGGAAACACTTGATTGATATGACTGCCCGGATAATGCTTGGCGATTTCCGCAACGACAGCGGCCTGCCGGTTATCGCCGGCGCCCAGACCGATGGAAACCGCATCGTCAATTTCCAAGCCGTAAGCTTTCATCGCTTCCACGGCTTCCGGCACCGTGCCGTAATCTTTGGATAAAACACCGATCAGCACATGCCCTTCCGCAGCTTCAAACACCTCCTTAGCGTTGGAGATGTTTTTGGCCAGAACATTTAAAGCCACCCGATGTTTGTAAAATCTTTTTGCGATCTCAGACATGGTTAGAACCTCCCGTTAACTCCCGGATTCTGGATTCGATGATCATGATGTCGTCGCCCGCCAACGGACGGGGATCGATGTCAAAGTAGCCCTGTCTTACGCCGTAATCCCGGGTATAAATGGCGATGTCGCCGTTTTGAAGCTCCTCGTTCAACCGTTTGGCGCTGATCCCCGCCACCGTTTCGTCCACCTTGACGCGGCCTCTATAAATCGCCCGGCCCGCTTCATCCTGAACGATAGTCACTTCCAGACCGGGAATCCGGCTGAGCGGCATCAAAGCCTGCAAGGAAGCTTTCTCCTGCTCGCTGTTATCTTTTTTCACGGCATATTCATCCAACGCCTGGAGCAGGCCGAAAGTGGTTTCTTTGCCCACCTTCATGCTGCGGCCGATGCCGTGCAGCTGAACTTTCAACCATTCGATATAAGACTGCTTCCCGGCTACGATGCCGGAGGTCGGGCCCTCGATCGCTTTGGAGCCGCTGTAAATCGCCAAATCCGATACTTTTACATATTGTTGCAGGTCTTCTTCTGCCGCCGCATCCACGATGAGCGGAATCCCTTTACGTTGCGCGACTTCCCATGCCTCTTCCACGGAAATCATATTTTTTTGCACGGCATGGTGGGATTTCACATAAAGGATCGCCGCCGTCTTATCCGAAACGGCATCGGCTATGTGCTCGGCCCGTCCTTCATTCGCGTACCCGACCTCAACAACCTTGCCGCCGCCGAGGTAAACCATCGTTTCAACCGGAGCGCCGTATTGCACGTTATGACCCTTCAGCATGATGATTTCATTCTGTTCAATGGGTTCCTGATGCAGACGCACGCTTGTCCGACGGTCGCCCTTCGTGACGATCGCCGCAACGGACAACACAATGCCACTGGAAGCGGAATTAACGACAACCGCGGCTTCGGAACCGACATGCCGGGCTACGTAATCGCCTGCTTTATCTACCAAATCCGCTATCTCCACATAGCTTTGCCCGCCTTGTCTCATCGCTTCCATAACGGTGTCCGTCGGTGCCGAAACGCCGAGAATGCTCATCCGCCCGCTTGCGTTGATAACCCGTTTCAGCCCGTATCTAGCATTTAATGAGTTTGTCACCTATGATTGCCCCTTTCGCTTCAATTCGCCGCACCACCGTTCTCGTTTCTCCTTCCGAATCGATCAACGCGATCGGCCGTTCCTCCAGCCCGAACAAGGTCAGGTTGGCCCGGTCGCCGACTTGGATTCGCCCGAGCTCCGGCCGTTTCAGCCACTCGGCAGCCCGTACCGTCACCCAACCGATGGTTTGCTCGAGCGTGTAACCGAGGTAGAGGAATTTGCTGAGCAGGTTGGACATGCTGTATACGGGGCCATTCAGCCGATTGCCGCGATAAATGTCCGTGCTGATCGTGTTCGGGTCTATGCCATGCCGCTTGGCGGCTTCCGCTACCCGGAACGAAAAACTCGCCGTCCCGTGCCCGACGTCCAGATGAACGCCGCGGCGGACGGCTTCCCGAAGCACTTCCAGCGGTTTGCTGTCTTCGTCAAACAGATTGTTGCTTTTTCCGTTCAAGTAGTGCGTAACCACATCCCCGCCGCGCAGCAGCGGCATCACTTCGCGGATATCCGGCGGCGCCGATCCGATATGGACCATCAGCGGCAGCCCTGTCCGCTCAGACAGCTCGCGGGCAATCAGCAGCGGTTGAATGCCGCTTTCCCCAACGACGCTTCGGCTGATTCTTGCCTTCAGACCGACGATGAGATCGGGATGCCCCGATACAGCCTGAAGCAGCTTGTCCCGATCGATCCACTCCAACCGGCTTAACTCGTCGACCCGCAGCAGTCCGATACGCGAAATGTTCAGAAAAGCCAGCAGCCGGGTATCCGCTTTCCGCCCGCCGGCGGCCAGATCACCGATCCGATCGGCGCCGCAGCTTCCGGCATCGACAATCGTTGTGACCCCCTGCTTAACCCCGATTTCATCGATTTCGTCGCCATAGGGATCAAACTCCGGAAAGGCGTGTACATGCAGATCAATCCAGCCGCTGGAGACATATGTACCGGGTTGCTCCCAAATCTCGCTTTCCGAATCCGCGCCGCAAGAAGCCGCGCCTCCGGGAACAATATCCGTAATGATTCCGGCGTTAATCGCCACATCCACTTCTTCTCCGCTCACCAGGCGGACACGCCGCAGTAATAAGCTTCGATCCATCGGCTTACCTCCTGCCTCAATGAGATAAACCTCTTTCGAGGTCTTTCAAAGATGAACGACCGCGTTTAGAGGTAGGTTTGCTTGTTATCATCTTATTTGTTGCTTACTTCTATAGTAATTCAGGAAACTGCGAGAAAATATCCAATGGAATTGCGATTCTATCCGCTAAATTGTAAATGATCGTACGACGCTCAATTCGGCGGAAAGCGTATCGGTCGCGCTGCCGCCGACCTTAACCTCGATCCGGCAAGGCTCGACGGCGAACTCCATGTTCCGGTTCCAGACAGCCAGCTCTTCATGCCCCAATTCCAAAGTAACGATTCGTTCTTCGCCCGGATGCAGGTTTACTTTGCGGAAGCCTTTTAATTCGGCAATCCGACGGGTAATTCCCGATTCAAGGGCGCGGATATATAGCTGCACGGTTTCCGCCCCGCGGACGGCACCGGTGTTTTTTACCTTGACGCTGATTTGGACCGTGTATCCTGCGGCAAGCTCCGCCGAAGAAACGGCCCTTTGCGAAAGCGTCAATTCGCTGTACGCAAAACGGGTATAGCTCAAACCGTATCCGAACGGATACAGCGGAGCCGAAGGCATATCGATATAGTTGCGGAGACGGTGCGCCGCTTTCTGGTTGTAATATACCGGCAGCTGCGCCGCGGAGCGAGGCAGCGAAACCGGCAGCCTGCCGCTCGGATTCACCTGGCCGAACAGAATCTCCCCAATGGCAAGACCGCCTTCCATGCCGGGATACCAGGCGCATAGAAGAGCGTCCGCCAGCGGCTCCAAATCCGTCAGCTCCAGCGGGCGGCCCTGAATCATCACCGCAATGACCGGCGTACCGGTAGCGGCCACCGCTTCCGCAAGCCGCTGTTGCATGCCGCCCGGCCGCAGGTCGGCCAGATCCACGCCTTCGCCGCAGTCCATTTCGGACGGACTGCCTTCGGAAATGACGGCTTCCCCGTTGCCGTCAAAATCGCCGCCGAACTGGCGGGCGCTGCTTCCGCCCAGCACCAGCACGGCAGCGTCCGCTCCGGCGGCGAGCTCTACGGCCGCAGCCAGGCCGGCGTCCGACGTATCGCGGATGCCGCAGCCGAGCGCGTGCACGACCTCAACCCCGGACGGCGCCGCTTGGCGGATGCCTTCCAGAACGGTGGTTCCCCGCCCCTTGCGCTGCACGCTGGTATAATCGCCAAGCTGATTGTACAGCCGGTCCGCATTGGGGCCAATCACGGCGATTCGCCGCTGTTTGTCCGCCTTCAGCGGCAGAATCTCACCCTCGTTCTTCAGCAGGACGACCGATTCCCGCGCGACCTGCAAATTCAGCCGCCTCATGCGGTCGCTGCCGACAACAGCCAGCGGGCGC
This sequence comes from Paenibacillus sp. sgz302190, assembly GCF_059820445.1. Classification (NCBI taxonomy): domain Bacteria; kingdom Bacillati; phylum Bacillota; class Bacilli; order Caryophanales; family Paenibacillaceae; genus Paenibacillus; species Paenibacillus sp. sgz302190. Next base: position 481,417 of record NZ_JBZYAO010000001.1, on the reverse strand, counting down.
CGCTCATCGGCGTACGGCCGGTCGAACAAGCCAAGCCTGAACTTGAGCGTCAGCACCCGGACCACGGCGCGGTCAATGTCCGCTTCGGACACAAGCCCTTGGGCAGCCGCCTCCTCTAGCGTCGTAAAGGCCTTGTCCCACAGGCTTAAGTCCACGCCGGAGGTCAAGGCAATCGCCCCTGCGCCTTCATGGCTTCCGGTCAAAGCCAACAGGCGGTCAACCGCCTGACCGTCCGCCATGACGATGCCGTCAAATCCCCACTCCTCCCGCAAAATGCCGGTCAACAGCTTGTCATTGGCATGGCACGGCACGCCGTCGATTTCGTTGTAGGCGGCCATAAAACCGGCCGCGCCGGCCGCGGCACCCGCTCGGGCTGCCGGGAGATGGATTTCGCGCAGCTCGCGTTCGCCGATATCCGCGGGTCCAGCGTTTCTCCCCCCCTGACCTGCGCCCTGCGCACAGAGATGCTTCAGCACCACAGCAATGCGATCCGGGCCGGCCAATTTCTCTGCGCCTGTCCCCTGCATGCCGCGCACCGCGGCCGCCGTGAAGGCGGCGGCCAAATAAGGGTCCTCGCTGTAGCATTCCTCGGAGCGGCCCCAGCGGGGGTCGTGAAGAATATCCAGGGCGGACACCAGCCCGATATGTGCGCCACGGCTGCGGATTTCGGCCGCCACGTGGCCGTAAGCCTCCTCGAGCAGCTCCGGATTCCAGGTCGAGCCCGCACCCAGATTGACCGGCAGCATCGTACCGTCCAGCGCCTGATGCCCGTGCGGGCACTCTTCCGTCAGCAGTACGGGAATGCCGAGCCGCGAATGCTCGATCACATAACGTTGAATTTGGTTTGCCGCAACCGCGCTTTGTTCCGCGGTAATGCCGTTGGAATAGTCGACCCCGGACCAGGGGTCGCTGCGAAACAAACCGTATAAAGCGCCCATTCCGCCATACGCTTCCACTTCTTCTTTAAATGCATCCGTAATTCGGAACTCCCCGTTTTCCATTTTGTAAGCGTCCCAGCCGTACATGCGCTGATTCAACTGTCCGACTTTTTCCTTCAATGTCATGCGGGACAATAGATCCTGAACCCGTTCCTCCAACGGCAGTCCGGCCTGTTTGTATGTCTCCACCGTCCGCTTCACCCCTTCTCGGTTTTACTTGCGCGAAGTCCTCTATATTCCTTGGGCGTCAAGCCTGTAAACGATTTAAATACCGAAACGAAATATTTGTATTCCTTGTAGCCGACCTGATCGGCAATTTCAAACACTTTGTCGTGAGTCGTCGCCAGCAGCGCTTTCGCCTGCTCAATGCGCAGCTCGTTCATATATTCCGTGAACCCTTTACCGGTACTCTGCTTGAAAATATAACTGAAATAGCTCGGGGTGATCTTGAGCCAAGCTGCAACCTCCGAAGCCTTGAGATCGCTTCGATACTGATCGTTCATATAGCTTTTGGCTTTTTCGATAATCCAGTAGGAACGGTCGATGCCGTTTTTCTCGATCAGCGCGAGCAGTTCCGACATATCCCGGTTCGCCGCTTCCTCAAGAGCATGATACGAATTGTAGAGATTCAAATCCAGTGAAGGACGGCTGCCGTCGAGTCCGGTCATGCCGCTTTTTCTGAGACGCTGGCGAAGCAGCGCGAACAACTCCTCGCAGACAGCGACAACCTCCTGCAGCAGGTAAGCTTCCTTTTTAAAGAAATGAAACATATCGGACACTTCCGCTTTCAGTTCCTGTTCGTCCTGCTTGAACAACGCGGCGACCAGATGCTGCACCCGCGCCGATACATCCAGCACTTCCGGCCTGCGGCCCCCCTGCCATTTCGCTTCATAGGCGGCATTCAGTACCGGTTCATGCTCCAGCACGTAGTATTTCAACCTGGACGCCGCTTCCGAACAGCGCTGAGCGGTCTCGTCCAAATGTCCGTACGGTTCCGACGCACCGCAGTAGAACTGCGGTTGTCCCGACGAAGGCAAGGTATCTTGCCGCAGCAGCAAATCCCACTCCCCCTCGTCCATGAACCGGTCCGACACGGCCAGCGTGATCAGCAAATTTTCATGGTCAAAGATGGAAAAGGGGCGCAGCCCGGGATTCTCCAGCCGGCGGTGGAGCGTGTGAATCCATTGCTCCTGGATACGCTCGTACTGGTCGGGCCGCACATCCTCATAAAGCTCATAGAAGCATGCCAACTGGCTGGCCAGAATCCGGAACTGGACGCCGTGCAGAGGCGGAGGCGTCATTTTTCCGTAGGCGATGCCGCTTCGGGCCATATTCGCCAGCCACAGCTTCACGTCCTGGTCTCCGCTTGTATTCCTTCTGCTTCTGATGCCTTCCACCAATTTCTGCACGACTTTGGTCAATTCTTCTACTTCCACGGGCTTCAGCAAATAATCGTTGACCCCGAGCCGCATGGCTTGGCGGGCGTAACCAAAGTCCTCGTATCCGCTAATAATGACCATCTGCGTATCCGGGTAACGCTGCCTGAGCTGCGCGGCAAGCTCCAAGCCGTCCATACCGTCCATCCGGATGTCCGACAGCAAAAAATCGGCCTGCACCTGCTCCATCAAACGGAGCGCCTCTTCACCGTCATATGCCTCGCCGATGACCTCGACGCCGAGCTCCTCCCAATCGATCGTGCAACGCAAACCCATGCAAATGATCGGCTCGTCGTCCACGATCAGCATTTTGATCCGCCGCAGCTCCGCAGCTTCCTGTTTGCCCATGAGATGCCCTCCTAGCTTTCGGGCTCCGGCCCGGGAAGTCTTAAGCGGATTCCCGTACCTTCATCCGAGTTATGAATGATCTCCAAACCGTACTGTTGTCCAAAAAAGATGGTGACCCGCTCATGAATGTTCAGAAGTGCGCCGATGCGGCCCGCCGAACGCTCCATTTGCCTGCTCGCCAAAGCATGGCTGATTTCAAAAGCCCGATCCGGCGGCATGCCTTTGCCGTTATCGGTTACATCGATCCAAATTTCGTCTTCCGACCTGTAGCCGATCACTTCAATGATGCTGAAGTGTTTCTTCTTATCGATGCCATGTTTGATGAAGTTCTCGACTAGCGGCTGAATCGAAGCTTTGAGTGCGGGAGTCTCTTCAATCCCGGGTTCCAGATAAAGCTTGTACATCAGCTTGTCGCCCAGGCGAAACTGCTGCAAAGATAAATAGGTCTGAGCAAATTCGATTTCTTTGGCAAGCGTGGTCTGATAATTTCGGTTGCCTGCGCTGGAACGAAAAAATTTGGACAGCATCTCGATCATACGGCTCGATTTGTCCGCTTTTTCCAGCCGCGCCGTCCATCGGATCATATCCAATGTATTATACAAAAAGTGAGGGTCCATCTGGTTTTGCATCAGCTTGAGCTCGGACTCCCGTTCTCTAAGCTCCAGCTTGTATTTGTGCTCGATCAGCTCTTCAATGGTCGTGACCATATCGTTAAATTTACGATTAAGCTCGGCAATTTCATCCTGGGAATCTATGGGAACCCTGGCGCTGAAATCGCCGCCGGCTACCCGTCCCGTCTCTTTCTTCAGCCTCAGAATCGGCCGGATGATCGTCAGGTTAAAGCCGAATAAAGCGACTAAAGCCAATAGAAGGATCGCGGTCAGTATAATCATCATGATGGCCTGGACGCCGCGCAGCTGTTCGGAAATATTCGCTTCTGAGACCATGGCGATGATTTTCCAATCCGTATTTTCCATCTGGTTGTACAAGACCAAATACCGTTTCCCCTGTACCTTATAGTTGAGGAAATCTTTTTTGCCGGAAGACAGCTTCTTCAGCAGCGTTTCATCCGGAACATAACCGCCCGGCATCGCGGCCTTGGAAGATAAGATCAGATTGCCTTTCGGTCCTACGATAAACACGCCCCCCGCTTCCGCCTCCAGCACGCCTTTCTCCAGCTGGGAAGCGATGCTGGCTTCATCCAGCCTGATCGTCAGTTCGCCGAGCGGCTGAGTAATCTTCATGTATGAATTTAAGATGCGGATCATGGACAGCACCCGCACCTGACCATTCCAGGAGCTCTCCAGGGTGTGGCCTTCACTCCAGAAGATGCCGCCTTTTCGCCCGATGGCTTCTTCCTTCCAGCGGCTTTCATCGCCGGTGAACGGCTCGCCCATTTTGATCTGGTTCCCGTTATACCCCGTAATTTCGATAGAGCGGATATAACCTTTGGACATCAACTGGAAGGTCAGAAAGTTTTCAATATTGTTCTTGAGATCCGCTTTGAGCTCATTATCGAGCGGCGGTCCGGTCCTTAAGTAGCTCCGCATATCGGGACTTAAAATGAGGTAGTCGGCGATATCCTCAACCATCTTTGTCTGTTCTGACAGCTGGCTCGTCACATTATCCAGGTTGCGTCGGGTAGAGCTGATAAACTGCTCGCGTAGCACCTGATTGTATTTGTACTGCACAACGACGCCGACCCCTATCGTCGGCAAAATGACGAACAGCAGGAAGATGACAAGTGCCCTGCGTTTTAAGCTTAAGCTGCTCAGACGTCGGATGTAGCTTGTCTTCATGTCATCTCTCCTTTGCTGTCAGGACGCAGATTGATCAGCCTTTAACTGCTCCTGCCGTCATGCCTGTTACCAATTGCTTTTGCAGCAGCAGATAGAAGATAATGATCGGAATCAATGCGATGGTAAGCGCAGACATTTGCAGCGTATAGCTAGCGGTTTCGATACCGACGAAATTGGACAAGCCCAACGGCAGCGTCTTCAGGGCGTTGGATGTAATCAAAACGAGTGCAAACAAATATTCGTTCCAATTGTATATAAAATTCAGAATGATCACGGTAGCCATGGCCGGACGGGTAATCGGTAAAATGATGGACCAGAAGATCCGGAAGATGCCGGCCCCATCCATAACACCCGACTCCTCCAGGTCTTTCGGGAACCCCCGCATGAAACCTTCCAGAATAAATACCGTCAGAGACAGGTGAAATGCTGTATATGGCAAAATGAGCGACAGATATGTATCGATTAGGCTCAGCTTTTGCATGATTAGAAAGATCGGAATCAATGTGGCATGAATGGGAATCAGCATACCAAGCAGAAACAGGCTGTAGGTTAATCCGCGCAGCTTAAAGGAAAAGCGGGCCAGGAAATAAGCGGCCATCGATCCGAGCAGCACAGTCACGATCAGTGAAGCAAAGGTGATAAGCAAGCTGTTAAAGAAATAAACGTTCATGTTGGCGATTCTCCACGCTTCCGCATAATTGGAGAACTCGAAGCCGGACGGCAGCGAGAACGGATTTGCCGCATACTCTTGCTCCAACTTAAACGAGTTTATAACCATCCAAAAAATCGGTACTATATTCATAATAGCGAACAGAATCAAAAATGTGTATGCGAATATTAGGAATAACGGAGACTTTTTCTTCATTCAACGTATTCCTCCTTTCCCTCTTAATCTTTCTCACGGGTGATCCGGTTGACGAAGGAAATGACGATAAGACTGAACAGCAAAATCATAATGGAAGCCGCACTGCCGTATCCGTAGCGTAAATTCACGAAGGCGCTGTTGTACATATAAATCGTCATGACTTCCGTCTGGTGAGCCGGTCCGCCGCCCGTCAGAACCTGTATGAGATCGAATACGCGGAACGAGTTGCTTATACTGTATACGATCGTGACCATTAAGGTGCTGCGGAGCATCGGAATGGTAATGAACCGGGTCTTCTTAAAGCCTGTAGCTCCATCCAGCTCGGCGGCTTCGTTGATCTCGTCCGGAATGTTTTGCAGAGCTGCCAGGAACATAACCATGTACAAACCGCAGTTCTGCCAAATATAAGCCGCGCTGATTGATAGCATCGACCATTTGGAATCGCCAAGCCAATTCTGCTGCCAGCTATCAAGTCCGAAAAAGGCGAGCAGATTGTTAAGCAGTCCGTATTCGGTGTTGTAAACCATTCCAAAAATCAGGGATACCATGACCGAGGAAATGACGACCGGCATAAATCCGATGGTCCGGAAAAAGCCGGAGCCCTTCAACCCGCGGTTCATCAGCAGCGCCAACAGCAGTCCGAGCGGAATTTGCCCGATCAGTCCGGTGATCATAATAATAACGTTGTTCTTGACCGACAGCCAAAAGGTATCGTCCTGCAGCATTTGGATGTAATTGTCCAGTCCGATAAATTTCATGGAACCAATACCGTTCCAGTTCATGAGCGAGTAGTAAAGCGAGATGCCTATCGGAACGATCGCGATGCTGAGATAAATCACCAGCGCCGGGAACAAGCCGATAAAGATGGCGTATCTGCTTCGTTTCAAGGTTTGCATCAGCAGTTCTCCTTTCGGTCAGCTTTGGCTTTGAACAAAGAAAACCCGGTATGCGGGTTTTCTTTGCATCGGATTAAGCCTGTTTAACTGAGCATTAATTCGTAATGTTGTCCATTGCTTTTTGCGCATCCGCTGCTACTTGTTCAGGGGTACCGTGTCCTACAGTCAACGCCTGCAGGCCGTTTTGAATAACGTCCACCACCTGGGTCGGAATCATGCTGTCGAATACAGGAGCTGTTCCGTTGCCGGTCAGGTTAAGCAATTGTTTCAGATAAGGGTTCGCATCCTGGGGAATATCCACTTTCGCCGGAACAACGACGCCGTTGCTGATCAATGCTTTATACAAATCTTCACTTACGAAATACTTAAGGAATTCTTCGGCTGCCGCCTTCTTCTTCTCATCCAAGCCGCTCTTGATTGCGATGCCGTACTGTACGACACCCGCGCTTTTTTTCGGATCCCCTTTACCGCCGTCCACGCTTGGGAACAGGGCAATGCCGAATTTGCTGCCGTCTTGGTTGTTCACGCGAATTCGGGCATCAACAGTGGAAGAGGAAATGTGCATAGCGGCTTTGCCTTGAATAAGATAATCCTGTCCTTGTACGGTGTCCATATTATTGGCATCCACATTAAAAGCTTTAAGTTTGGTCAGTTCGTCGATGACGCTGATGGCTTTCACGAATTCCGGATCGGTAAACTTGGCTTCCTTGTTCACAACCTTCTGCAGAAAGTCGCTGCCTGTAAAGCGGTCGCCGATTATCGACAGATACGAGGACTGGAGCGGCCATTTCTCTTTGTTGCCAAGCGAGATCGGCGTAATGCCGGCGTCTTTCAGCTTTTTGACCAGATCGATAAATTCGCTGTAGGTTTTAGGAAACTCATTGTAGCCAACTTTGGCCAAAAGCTCTTTGTTGTAATAGACGATGTCTACAAACGTTTGTTTGGTCGGTACGGCATACTGATTGCCTTTCACATTGAAGCCTTTCAGTGCCGCTTCCGGCAGAATGGACTTCCAGTTGTCCAACAGACCGTTAATCGGCTCAAGCAGTTTGCCCTCTACCAATGGATCCATATCCGCCCCTGGCCAAACAACGTTGATGTCCGCCAAATTGTTTGCCGCAGCCATTGTATGGATTTTTGTTTTGTATTGCGCGGAAGGAACCTCGTCCGTCTTGATCACGATGTTCGGATGTTTTTTTTCAAACTCGGCAATTCTCGCCTTGTACACGTCATTGTCGATATTGGGCGTCGTCCATGGGTGCATCATGGTCAGCGTCACTTTATCGCCTCCCGCCGATGCTCCGTTTGTACTCTCCGAACTTTTATTTCCGCAAGCCGCGCTGAATAAGGCAAGCAGGGAAACTAGACTTAAAAGAGTTACTTTCTTTCTTATCTTTCTGTTCTTCATCGTCAACCCTCTTCTCTAAAGTTTTTTTGTTTGTTTTCTCCGGCTCCAGATCATTGCTACTTTGTTTAGCGATCTGTTAGATTTAATTATAGAAGGTATGTCCAGCGGGCTATATCCCATAAATGTTTGATTATATCCGTAAATATTCAGATAATTTATAAGAAGGGCTTTTTTTTTAGAAAAAAAACGATTTTAAAAAAACAAAATTAAAAGATCCTTTTCAAAATTATTGTAAATTTGTGCAACTTTTCATCATGTCTCTCCATTTCATAAAGTTACCCGCTTTGTTACACATAAAACAAATATCATCAAATAAATTCCATCTTGCTACTCCAACTCCCTATCGGCTTTCCGGCTGCTTTTTCACCACGCTTTTAAATCGCCTCAGTAAAAGAAGGCCTCGCCCCTTTTTAGGGGCGGGCCTTCTACTTCGCAATGCCGGCGTAGGGATATCCAGTGGGACACTGAATATCGAGATTTTGGTTACCTGCCCTTTTTTCTTTTGGTGCGATAAAAAGGAAGCCGTTAAGCGGGTAACAATTCCATCGGTCGAAGGAAGAAACGTTTCTGTCACGATGGCAATTCTCATCCAGCGCCTCCTTAGATCTTGTTGAAGCGATAGCCGGCACCCCAAACGGTATCGATATATTGCGGATTGCTGCTATCCTTCTCGATTTTCGATCTGATTCGGTTGATGTACACCGTGACGATCGTATTGTCGCTAATATAATCGAATCCCCAGATTCGTTCGAAGAGCCTTTCCTTGGAGAAAACGATATTGGGATTTCTGGAAAGAAACAGCAGCAGCTCGAATTCCCGGAGCATGATAGGCCAATTCCTTGTTCGCGCGATTCACTCTGCCTTTGCGCATAGACCACGCCATCTCTGCGACGCCAAGTCCTCGGCTCTCTCCGGTGAAGGCATGGGATTGCTGTATGACCATGGGCTCCGTGTTGCCCTTTAGAATAACCTTGACCTCACCGCCAAAACGGTTAGGATCGGACATGTACATGAGGCCATTGGTGCCAAACAGCACAAGCGTCGGCTTCTCCGGAACGATGAGTATGGAATTGGCGTCGAATAGAATTGTTTCACGACATCGTAATGTGCAGTCGGAGCGGTCAGATTTACTACGATTTCAATCGAATCGTCCTCCAGTATCTCTTCCATGGAGAGCGCTCTGATGTATGCTTTTTCGAGGTCTGTTCCACCTTGTCAGGATCGCGATCGCAACAACCGACCACATCCAATATACGAAAGCGGTTAATCATTGAACTCAAATACGCCTCGCTAATCCTCCCACAGCCCACTACTGCAACTTTAACCGGTTTCACTGTGTCCATGCCCATCTTCCCTTCCAGATATATGTAGTCGCTGCCCGGGGTTGAAAGGTCATCACTACGCCCCCTTCTTTCCAGGACTTGAACGCTACTGCTTCAGCCGATATGAAACAAAAGCCAGTTTACGGCTGTCCGGCGCCCACGAATTGACATTTATCGTTCCCTGACCGCCGAACAGTCGGGCAATCGTGCGCGACGGTCCGCCGCCCGCAGGCATTAGACGCAGTTCCACCTGTTTATTAGCCGGGTGTTCTCCGGGAGCCACATCACCTTTGCGGTAAACCAGATAGGATACCCATTCGCCATCCGGGGACATATGCGGAAACCAACAATTGGCTTCTTCAAATGTCATTCGCTCCGGGTTTTTCCCGTCATAACCCATGCGCCAAATCTGCATCAATCCGCTTCGTGTCGAATTAAACCATATCCAGCGACCGCAGATCGAAAATTCAGGTCCGTCATCCAACCCGGGAAGGTCAGTAAGTTGGATCTCTTCACCACCGCTCGCCGGAATAGTAAAAATATCATATTGTCCGTTTCTTTCCGCACAGTAAGCAAGAGTCGAACCGTCCGGAGACCAACCGTGCAAATAGCTTGGACCGTTCGGCGTCACCAGTACCGGTACCCCTCCCTCAAATGGAAGAACGTATATTCTGGACAACGCATCCTCTTCCGTAAAATGGCTAATTGCGATTTGAGCGCAGTCGGGAGAAAGTACATGATCATTATTGCAGTCGATGGCAAATCCGGTCTCGATCTGCCTTATCGTTCCGGTATCCAGCTCGTAGGTGTACATAAGGCCGTTGCTGTTATACACCAAAAATCGGCCGTCTTTCGTCCAGTTGGGAGCCTCGATGACCTCGTCGAACTCCCGCAAAACAGTCCGTTCGCCTGTTATGATATCTATCGTTTCCAGAATGCTATAGGAATCCCTTTCTTTTATTAAAGCCCGAAGGGTTTGAATATCCATTTTTCGTTCTCCTTTGTTGTTTGAATGGGCATGTACTTTACTTTTCGATATCTAAAGATCCTTTACTTCATCTAAAGCTTTTGCGCTCCCTTGGGCAAGGCGCTGCACCAAATCGAGATTGTCGGCTCGGTTGTTGATGCTAAGCTCCAGTCCAAGCTGAGCTCTCGTGTCCACGTAGCTGTAAGAACCTTTGGCAAAATAGCCAATATGGTACGGGAGCTCTGCTCCGATGTCGGCCAGAGTCCGATACATGGACTTGCGGTCATCCACGTACAAGCAGAAATGGAAAACTCCCGGTCCGTGTTGATCGAGAAAGGTTCTCCAGGGACTCGGAGATTCGGCGGGCTGCATAAGCTCCAGGATCAGATTCTCCAATTCGTACTTGGCCACCTTGCATCCCATGTATTCTGCTGGTTTTCCATACGTATAGTGAAGCACTCCCTCCATCTTCAGTGTCTCGACAGTTGCCTGTTGAACGCCCAGCACTTTAGCCCAATTGGCGCTTGCCTGTTCCGCATCATGGACAACAAGGCAAATCTGTGTAAGCATTGGCATCGGTTGTGTCATCGTACTTCCACTCCTCTGGTTATAAATTGGATTAGAGCATAGCAAAGAATCCGGAAAACGAACCGGGATACCTTCATAAAGACTCTGTTATTTATGTTATCGTTAACACATCACATAAGAGATATGTGTTAACGTTACCACATTGGCGAAACAAGACCCGAAATCGAATGCCGAAGGCGAATCAATTCCAAAGTTCCTGCATCGTACGCCCGACTAGTCGCCATGCCATTCCCTCACCGTATGCCGATCCATCAGAAATGGGTCTATTCCGATCGTGCGGGATGAGGCTTTCGTGTCTTCCATTCTTCGTAGAAGCAGTTGCATAGTATGATCACCGATTTCTTTGAACGGTAGTCCGACCGATGTAATCGGTGGAGAGAGCAGGGCCGACAGCGTGTTGTCGTATCCGATAAGCGACAGGTCGTCCGGCACGCGAAGACCGCGTTCATACAAAACTTGCATCACGCCGCAAGCATAGATGTCCGAGGTCATAAAAATCGCCGTCGGAGGACGCTTCGCATCCAGTAGATCGCTAGCTGCCTTCCGGCCGGCGTCCACAGAATAGTCGGGCTTAACCCTTATCCACTCCTCTTGCGGCGTTATTCCTGCCTCGTTCAGAGCATCAAGGTATCCCTGGTAACGGTCCACTTCAACCTGATGTCCCAGCTTGGCGCCGATAAAAGCGATACGTCGGTGTCCTTTATTCACCATATGACGAACGGCGCTTTGCGAACTGACGCGATCATTAACCACAATTCGATCTACCAAGGGCATTTCATAGGTCCGTTCAATCATCACAACGGGTATATTTTTTTCGATCAACCGGTTGATTAAATCCTTTGAAAAGGCACGATTCGAGGTAATGATAGCTCCGTCCACACGGTGACCGATCAAGTCGTTGACCTGTTGCTCTTCCTCACCCAAGCCATTGTGGCTCGTAAGAGTCAGCACATGATAACCGCTGTTCGAGGCAGCAACATTGATTGCAGAGCTGATCTCCATAAACTGCATGTTAGCGCTAAATAGCGTCAAATGCCCAATGATTTTGCTTTGACTGCTTTTCAGCCCCTGTGCAATCTTGTTCGGAATATACCCCATCTCTTTGATGATCCGCTCGATCTCCTTGCGTTTCTCTTCAGACACGTAACCGTTATTGTGCAGAACCCTGCCGACGGTTGCAAGAGAAACGCCCGCTGCTTTTGCTACATCCGCCATCTTGACATTCATATTAGTCTCCATGATTCCATGTGTTATCGTTAACATGTTATCAAACATTCTAACTTATGGCAACATGTTTAATTTTCGTATTCCGCACGCCAAACGGATTTCTTCGCTGCTGCGAAGGAAGCCCTATTTCTTTTGCACGATCTGGATATGGATCCCGCGTTGTTATAAAAAGCCGCAATTTATGCGACTTTAAAAGGACAATGTTTGTGTCGTTCGACAATCCATTTTTGCCCGGATCATGATAAGTTTTTCTGCCGCGGCTGGAAGAGATATTTGTATTAATGGAGCGTTTGCTGTTTGTGCTAATGTCCGTTTCGTATGGACAGATCGGAACGTACATTAGTCACTAACTGGGAGGTGACTACTGCAATGCAAATATCGAAACTTCTTTTAGCAAAAGGGACTAAGTTCGAAACACCTTATTACATTATCAAGGGGAACACTGTGAGAAAAACAGTAATGATAACGGCGGGGATTCATGGGGATGAAACAGCAAACGTACTCGCGGCTAATAAACTGGTGGATTTACTACGGAAGAACATCCTCCATATCGACAAAGGAATGTTGATTATCGTTCCAATCGTCAATCAGATCGCCTATAAGAAACGTATCAGAGGTACTCCCGATTTGAATCGGACTTTCCCACGTAAACCTAACGTTGCAGCAAATCACCCGCTAACGGCCGCGCTATTTCGGTTGGCGAAGCAATTTCAACCTGAATGGTACGTTGATCTGCACGAAGCCAGAGGTTTCTCAAAATTAGACCCAAGCGTATTAGGGCAGACATTGCTTACGAATCCAAATAGTGAAGCAATACCATTAATTAGACGCCTTACAAATCATATGAACCGTTCTATTTCTAATAAATCAAGGCAATTTTCAATTCGTATACGTTCTTTACCTGGGTCTGGCCGTACCGCTGCGTATCGCTTACTAAAATCAAACTCCATCACTGTGGAGACGAGCTGCAGTTTACCTAAAGCAGTTCGAGTAATGTACCAGATGAAGGTATTACGTTATCTTTTGAATAAGACTGGTTTTATCAATAAAAAACAAAGACGACATACTCGGCAATAGTTTAAGCATCGGTCTTGGGTGAGAAATATGATCAGTTTAGGAGGAAGATCGTGTGAAAAAGGTAAAATATAAAATGGGTAAATTAGGAAAGTACAATTTCATGAAGAAATATAAAATGATACGCAAATTCTTGCCAAACACTCGAAAAGCAACTTTGTCTAACATTAAAATAATGCTGAGATTGTATGGATCAGTTTACCTAAAACCTGATGAGGGAACAGGCGGTCATGGGATATATAAATTAACTAAGGAAAAAAATAACTTTATTTTACGCACCGGATCGAATGTTCGTAATTTTAACTCATTGAATGTCTTATTTGATTCGATTCAAAGGAATCTAATTAGAGATAAATATATTGTTCAAGAAGGAATTGTATTGTTAAAACACAATAATCGTCCGTTCGATATCAGAGTTATGGTACAAAAGAATGAAAAAGGAATATTAGATGTGACTGGGATTATTGGGAGACAATCGAAGCGTAATAAAATAGTAACAAATTATCATTCTGGTGGAACTCCCTTACCTATAGATACCTTGCTCAAGTCACATCTGAATGACGAATCAAGGAAACAGTACATTCAAATAATTGAGAGATTAGGGAAAGATGCAAGCACTGTCCTTCGTAAAAGTTATAGAAGTAAACGAGCATTCGGAGTTGATATAGCAATTGATTATAAATTGTATCCCTGGGTCTTGGAGATTAATACAGAGCCTGATATGAGCATCTTTAACACTTTGAAGAACAAAACGATGTACAAACGGATTCTAAGATACTCAGAAATAAAAGGATAAGCTTTGGACTGAATTTATACGCTTTGCGCATGGAAAAAGCGGCCTATTTGCTCAAAAGCACCGATCTCAAAATTTCCGACATTAGCTCCAAGCTGGGCTTTCTGGCTCCGCCTCATTTCATCAAGATCTTTAAAAGCACTATGGATGCACACCGCAAGAATATCGATTCGATTCGTGAACCTAAAGCATCCGCCTCACGGCGGATGCTTTTCTAAGGCTGATCTAAAAAACTCGGGCCACTTCGTTCAATGCGTTCGATTTCCAGCTATCGATTTTTCTCCTCCCAATCCATATCGCCGTTTATTGATCGGCGGTAATCATGCCGTAATAACGCGCCATCCAATACGGAGCATTAAAGGCGTTCCCGTAATCCCAGTTGTTTTCATTGCCGCCGTCGTCAATCGCGAACATGCTGTCGCCGGGTCTCGTGAGCGGTCGTTCGTCAGGGGAAACCGCGATTTTCCTTGTCGGGTCGCCTTTCATCGCCGTTTGCACATGCCGGCCTTCCTGTCTTCTCGTTCTTACGACGAACAGGTCGCCTTCTTTGACCGCCTGCTTGACGTATTGCCCCGTCGCCGGGTCGTATACGATCCCGTTGGCCGCTGGAACGCCGGCCTCAGTGAGCAGCCCGCCCCCGGAAGTCTTGTTGTTGTACCCGTCGTCGGCATTGACGATCGCTTTTGTCACGAACCACGAAATATCTTTGCGGCCGGTAAGATTGACGTAATAATCTGTCCGGTCGATCGGCGTCCGTTTCAGCACCCATGCCGCCTTGTTCAGGTCGACGACTCGCCGGTCGGGATAAGCAAGCTGGTAAATGTAATCCCACAGCGGCTCATCTTCATATTGCATGTTGGACTTATACCAGTTGTCGAGTCCGGCGCGGATCATGACGGCGATGTCTTCGTCGCCCGCCTTCTCCGGAATCGCGATCAGATTGTAGAAGGTGAACATCGCCTGCCGTTCGTCCGAATAATTGTACCAGGTGAACGGAGACGGGTCGCCATCCCTTCGGCTGGCATAATAGTAGCTCGCCCAGCGTTGGTTGAGCCGCTGCATGTAGCCTTGGGCAACCCCGTTTTGCGGAGGCATATTGACGCCTTTAAGTTCTACGGCCCCTGCAAGCGGTCCTGTTCCTTTAATGCCGGCGACTACGTCGTTATAAGCATCCACGTTTTCAAATACGGACGGATAAATGTAATCCCTTGCCACCTTGCGGTATTCGTTAAGGAACATATCGTTGCCCGTGACGTACGCGGCCGTCTTGAAGATGGTCATCAGCTCCGCCGCCCGCAGCGCCGTATCTTCACCGGCGTCTTCGGTCCGGCCGAACACATCGCCGGTGTATTTGCCGTGTACGGTCGGCTGCCCGGTAATATCGGTAATCGTGTAGCCGTTGTTGATGATATGCCGCGCGAACTCTCCCGCCGCATTCGCGATCAGCCGGCCCAGCTCGTTATCCGCATTCGGTCCGGTGCAGAGCGTATCGTAAGCGATTTTGTACAAATACATATGCCCGAGAATTTCGTCGGCGCTTGTATCGCCTTTGTAATACAAGTCCTTCTCGGTTGCGCCGAGATCGGTAAACAGCTTGGAAAGCCTGGCGGGAATGTCGCTTGCGGAATTGACGACCGATCCCGCAAATTCGCCCCAGCCTTTTTTCCGGACGTCATCGTTCCCCGTATTAGTTGGGTCCGCGAACGAATCGGTCGTATTGTAGGAATAGCTTTTGCCGTCCACCGTCAAACCTTTTTTATAAAAGATGCCGTTCCAGCTGTCATGCTTGTCGAAGCCCGCTTTATCGATGCCCATCGTCCGGCTCATAAAGCCCTGGATCGTCCGTTTTTCAGTCGCCGCCGGCCCCGAGTACACATAATCGTCCGGATTATTTTTGCGACCCCCGGCTTTTAGATAGGAGTAGCTCATCGAACCGACATCCATCGTGCTGTACGGCAGCATTCGGACCTTGGCTTCGATCTGCCCCGCGCGTCCAGTGACGTACATAAGCAATAGATCGGCTTCCACGGATCTTGTCGCCCTTGCGCGCGCCTGTTGGGCCTGAACGCTGTTCGGATTTTTCGTTTCCTCTACTGCGGTGCGGAACAATTCGCCGGCGATGGCGTCGGCCGTCCACAACCCGTCATTATCGGTTTCATACCCTCGGCGGTTCCCCGGCGTGCCGCTGCCTTCGGAGAGGAACGGCAAGGCGATTTGGCCGTCCGGACCTCGGCGCAAGTTATTGGCTTCCAGATTATCGCTCATGATCTGGGCTTTTTTCTCGTAGCCCATCCCGATCATCTCGATATGGGAAACGCCACTGATCGTTACCGCCCAAATCCCGTTATTGCCGTCGGGAGCGATAAATTGAACGTCGTCGTCGGGCAAATAACGGTGCGTCGCGAACAATTGCATGACGTCGCGCGAATATGTTTCGCCGAGGTTGATGCGTACGACGCCTTTATTTGTGGCGAGCCATGTCGTATAGGTGGCGTCCGTGACGCTGAACTTGACGTCTGCGGCATCAACCGGAAGGATTTCCCCGGGAAGATCCCCGTTTAATGCCGGGATCGATCGTTCCGTCGGCGCCTGGATGGTACCGTTAATATAATCCTTCACTTCCTGCGGCAGTGCGGAATCTGTTTTTGCATACTTGCTCACGATCTTTTGCAGCACTGTGTTTACGACCGCAGGCGCAATATTTTCCGGACTGACCTTTTGCGCCGTTGTCGGCCTTTTTGTAATATCGATAGGGTCCAAAGGTTCGAACTTAGCCGGATCCGGATCTACGATCACCCTTGTCCTTACCGTCACGCCGTCGACGGTTGCGGAAACGACAGTATTGCCGACCATCTTTGCAGTTACTGTACCATTCGCGTCAACCGTCGCCACTTCCGGCGACAACGAGCTCCAATTCGTGGCCGTTTTGCCCGGTGCCATGATGGAGGCAAGGTCAGCCGCATTATGGATGCCGGCGTTCAGCGTCAGCTTGACGTTGTAGTTGGCCACGATCACGTTCGCTGTGTCGCTTTCGTTGCCGGCGGTCACGCGTACGGTCTCGACGCCGGGAGCCAGCGCTTTGACGGCGCGCCTGCTGCCGTGGTCGTCGTCTTCCTTGATGACGCCGTTCTGCGGTATGCTCCAATTCGCCTCGGCGCCGAGCGGCGTTTTGACATCCATCCAGGCGATTTCGTCCTTGAACAGAACGATGTCGTGTCCGCCTACGATTTTAACCGTCCCGTGGTATTGATCGTAGTTCTCGGCGACTTCTTCGGCACTCAGTGCACGCGAATACATTTTGACGCGGTTGATCGCGCCTTCGAACAGATGGATCACATCGCCGTAGCCTTCGACGTCGCCGCCGAGGATCAAATCGTTCGTTTCGTTGATCGGGAGCACACCGCTCGTTTTGTTGCTGCCGGCCAAAACGCCGTTCACGTACAGCTTGATGGAGCCGCCGGCATACCCGTTTGCTGCATCTCCGTCATACACGGCGGTGAGATAAAACACTTTTCCCTTCACGTCCGCGATGACGTCCGATTCGGCCGGATCGCTCGAATTTTGTGTGTCGAACACGAACTTCTGGTCTTTGGCGGAGTAATAGAGATAATAGCCGCCGTTCTCGTAGGTGCCGAGAATATGGTACTCATCCTTCGACAAATCGCTGTCCGGCGAAATATAGAAAGCCGCTTCCATCGTCATCGCGTCCTGCTTGAACAGGCTGCTGTTATATTTCACCCGTGCGACCGAGCTCGGCAGTCCGCGGCTTCCCGCCCCGTCAAGGACCAGCGCTTGCTTGCCAAATTTGGCATCCTGCATCACCTTGGCGTTGTGCTCAAGAACGGCATCATTCCCGTTGATGGAGCCGTCCTTCACGATATTGCCCGCTGCGTTCGTGAAATCCATGTCCAAAATATCCGCCTGCCGCGGGTCGTATCCGGCCGGAGCCGCTGCAGTCCGGAAAGCCGCGGAGATCGGCTGCGACGGTTTGCCGAAGGCGTCGACGGCTCGGATCGACACGCTGTACTCCGTATCCGGCGTTAAACCTTTAGCCGCAAAAGTATGAGCGGAAACCTCGACGAACGGCGAGATCACTAACGGCGCGCCGATCAGCTTGTCGTTCGCGTATATTTCGTAATGATCCACGCGCGTATCGTCCAGAGCTTTAGGCCATTCGAGCAAGGCGGATACTGCGGTGACGGAAGATACCGTCAGCTTGGACCCTGCCGCGAATTCGGGATTCCGGCTATCTGCCGAATAGGCTTTGGCCGAAGCTACCGGATTTTCCAAATCGATCTTGTAAGGCTCTCCGATGATCGCGCCTTGCCGGTCGAGCTCTCTTCGTTCGATAACAACCTTGTCGCCGTACACTTTGACAAGCAATCCTTGCGATAGCTTCTTGTCCAAATAAATATCGCTGTCATTGCTGTATCCGTACGCTTGTACGAAAGAGGTCGCTCCGTCGCCCACGCGGATGAATCCGTCGTTTGCGTTAATCGTATTGGGGTGCTCCAGCGTATAGTGCGTATGTCCCGTAAACATCATCGCATTCGGATGCTTCGCCATGATCGTTTTGAATTTGGCGTACTCGGCCGGGTTTTTCCAGCCGGCGCCTTCGCTGCCGTAAGTCGTGTTTCGATACGGATAATGGGTGAAAACAAACACCGGTTTGGTCGGGTCCGCCGCTTTCCCTTGCTCATCCGTGCCGATTTTCTCCTCCAGCCACTTGTACTTGGCGTCGGACATGGTGCTGCGGTCATGATCCATCACGATGAAATGGTATCCCTTGACCCAAGTATCGAAAAATACGCCCGCGTTTTCGGTATTGCGATCTACGGCTTCCACGTTGTATCCGGCTGTATTCATGCCGGTTTTGTCATAAAACCGTTCCGCCGCTTTATACTTGTCGCCGCCGAATTCTTTGCTGGCGTAATATTCATGGTTGCCGGGAACGAGGATCGATTTAGCCGCTTTTTCTTTATTGGCTTGAAGAATGGCCATGGCCTCGTCGTACTGCTCCACTTTCCCGCTGTCCACGAAATCGCCGTTAACGACGACGGCATCATATTGGGCGAGCGTGTTGTACACTTCCAGCGCTTGCTTGAATTTGGCCGCCGCGTCCTGGGAAACATCCTCGATGCCGACATGCGTATCGCTCATGACCGGAAACACAAGCGCGGGAGCAGGATCTGTCGGCGGATTGCCGCCGTTGTTCCCGCCATTGTTGCCTCCATTGCCATTACCACCGTTGCCGGTGCTGCTCCCGCCGCCATTGCCGCTGCCGGAACCTCCGGTCACTTTGCGCGGCTGCTTCTCGAACGTCGTGTTCTTCGCAAGCTCGCTTAACGTCGCTTCGTCGATGGAGCCTTGGCCAAGCACTTTCGCCAGCGAGTCGAGGATCAGCTTGGCGATGCTGGCGTCAGCCGCCACCGTCAGCGTAACCCCCTCCGCTTGCTTCTCGACCGTGAGCCGGGCTGCCGATCCGTTCGCCAATTGAACGGAAATATGCGCCGCAGCAACGGATACGCTGTCGAATCGCCCGATCAGCTTCACAGCCGCGTCTTCGGCCACTTGCCCGCCGCCGCCGATGCTTACGTCCGCGAACCCGCTTCCGGTCAAGTTCGCAGCTTCCTCCAGCGTGGCCGGGGATTCGACGCTGGCGTTCGCCACGCCTGTCGATCCTTCAACGACAACTCGCACGCTGCTCTTGCCTTTGCGAACGATCAGCTTCGCGAGCGTGCAGTCCGCGAAATGAACGCTGTTCGCGCCGCCGCCCAACACGATCGTATCGCCCTGAACGGTCAGCCGGCTCATATGGACGTCGCCTTCGCCGATCTCCCCGGCAAGAATCAATTTCCCGGTGATCCGCATATTGCGCAGCGTAACGCCTGCCGATCGAACTGTCACGTCGCCGCTGACGACCGTGACCCGATCGGCATCCCCGTATACGCCCGGTTGGTCGTACACAGTTTGGGCCGGCTTGTCCGTCGGTTTGGCGGCTGCCATCGCTGCATCCAGCAGCATGACCGCCTCTGCGCGGGTCAGCTTCGCCTGCGGTTTGAAGCTGCCGTCGGCATAACCGGCAATCAGCTTGCTTGCAGCGAGCGCCGCAACCGACGGCTGGCTCCAGCCCGCGATCTTCTTCGCATCTATGAACTTGTCCGCGCCGCCTGCGGCCGCGTTCACGTTCAGATTCAACATCCGCGCGAGCATAACCGCCGCTTCCTCGCGGCTGACGCTGCCGTCAACGCGAATCGTGCCGTCCTCATAGCCGGTCACGTAACCGGCCTTGACCGCTTTTTGCACCTCCGGGTAAGCCCAGTCGGGCGCCGCGATGTCCGGGAAGCCGATCTCGCCCGCTGCGCTGAAGCCGAACGCGCGGTTGGCAAGCGCCATCCATTCTGCGCGGGTGACTGTCCGGTCCGGCTCCGCCTTGCCGTCCGGATAACCTTGAAGCAGGTCGTTGCGCAGCCAGCGCTCCATCGTTTCCTTAGCCCAATGCCCTTCAAGATCGGGCGGGGATGCAGAAACAGGCCCGGCGGCATATGTGTTCATACCGGGGACAATCGTGACAAAAACGATGATTGCAGCAAGCCATACCCGCATAACGCGCATGGCAATGATGCCGACACTCATTTGAACTCCTCCTCATTATGTGGTTGATCAATTGCTAGTTCAAATTATAGGCGGGAGGCCGCCGGCGGGAAATGACAGGAAGTGACCGATCGCTTATCTCTTTATGCGGCATTTGCCGGATGGCGGCAGGCTTGCTTCATGAACGAATTGTAAAAAAACGGCCCCGATTTGATCGTTCGCCGCTTTTCATTTATCATGCTTCGTCGTTCGGCCGAGGAACAGCGACGGCGAAGCGCCGCGCACCTTCTTGAACATGCGGGTGAACGAGCTTAAATTCAAATAGCCGAGCTTCTCGGAAATTTCCGTCAAGCTTTTGCCGTTACGCATCATAACAATGGCAAGCTCCGTTTTTTCGAACAAAACGAATTCGGTAAAGCTCATTTGGCTTACTTCGCGGAACAGCCGGCTTAAATACGAACTGTTGAGATGGAAGGTGTCGGCGACCTCCTGAAGCGATATTTCCTGCTGTAAATGGTTTTTAATATATTGCTTGATCAGCACGATAATTTTCGTTTTGTCGTCGACCGAATTCGTCAACTCCAGTTGGCGTTCGGCTCTTTCCATATCGGCGAGCAGCAGTGAGGCGGTTTGATCGAGCTTCTGCGTCGCATACATTTGATCGACCAGGCGATGATCGGCTATCGATTTTCCAGCTGCCAGTTCCTCACACGCAGACCACATGCGAAACAAAAATTCCGTAAACATGTTTTTGACGATGTGGGGATGCAGCCGGTGGGCAAGGAGCAGCGCCTCCTTCAGCTCGTACACCTTGAGCTTGGCTTCGGCAAACTGCAGCGAACCGATCCTTTCGTACAGCTCCCTTCTCGCATGAGACACCGGCTCGGGCAGCGCTTCGCCAAGGGAAATCGCCCCTTCATACAGGCGCCCCTCCCCTTCCGGATCATAATATTGGTGCTGCAGCAGTTCGGCCGCCCGGCGATCGTGCGTTTGCCATTCGTGCGGGTGAACGAACGGCGCACTCCGGCCAACCGAAAACACGATGCCGGTGTTGGCCTTCACTGCATCCATCCACGCGATCATGTCCGCAGCTGCGAGCCGTTCAGACACGATAAAATGCCACCTGTGCAAGTGCGTCTCTTCCACAATGCCCAGAATGTGCTCCCCATGCTCTTGAACGAGCAGCCGCCCGAGCCTTTGTCCCATGCCGCGAATATCCGCTTCCGACAACCGGATATGGACGTGCGAACGGACGTCGAGCTGCAGGACGCAAGCGATAAAACATTCGTCGTCCGGGACGGTTCGCGCCAACTGCTGCCGGATGCGCGCTGAATCGCGCAGCGATCCGCCAAGCCAGTTCCGGTAGAAGGCTTCGTCGGGCAAAATGGCGGCCTCCGGCGTTTTCGGCTGTTCCTTTGGCACGTCGCGCGCCTGCTTCAAAGCAATATTTTGCAATATATCGCACAGCTCTTTCATATCCAGCGTCGATTTTAAAATAAAATCGCTTACCTGCAGTTGGATCGCTTCGCGCATATATTTCATGTCCTGATGGCAGGTCAGCACGATAAAATGGGTGCCGCTTCGATGCGCTTTTGCAAGACGGATAAACTTCAGCCCGTCCATCTTGGGGAGCTCGATGTCGACCAGCACGATGTCGGGCAGATGCAGCTTGAACAATTCGTAAGCTTCAGCACCGTCTTTCGCCTCGCATACAAGTTCTATGCCAAGCGTCGACCACGGAATCGATTTTTTTAAACCGAGGCGCACCAAAATTTCGTCTTCCGCAATCATCACTTTCATTGCCGTCTTCCTTCTTTCTCGTCATTATCGTTGTATAGGGAAGGGTGTCCAGCGTCGTCCGTCTTGACTCTATTCTAACAAGCGGCAATGGCGACGGCGCGGTGATCGGGTTAAAGTTTTTGTAAAGGAGAGCGGCAAAAAGGCTCGCTTTCGCGGCATATACCGGAAAGCAAGCCTTTTTGATGGAAGCATGAAGCTCTTGGCTTATGGCAGAATTGACCATAGTGCAATGCCGACCCTTTTGCTACTTTAGAATCATAACATAGGAAATGGGAGGAATTTCGATGTACGAGCATCATAAACGTGCTTTAAATAATCTGGTTGATACGCTGCGGCAGGATCCTACGATACTGGCCGTAATTACTGCGGGTTCCGTCGCGCAAGGAAAAGCGAAAGAAACATCGGACGTTGACGTTTACTTGGTTGTGACCGATGAATCATACGACGAACGAAAAAAGACTTATAACCTTTCGTATATCAATCATGAGAAAGAAATATGCGATTATCCCGGGGGATACATTGACGGCAAAATAATCAATCTTCGCTTCCTGGAGCTGGCAGCCGAACGCGGCAGCGAACCGACCCGTGCTTCTTTTATCGGATCCAGGGCATGGTTTTCACGTATTCCGGACCTGGATTCGCTTCTCGCCAAAATACCGGTTTTTCCAGAGGCTAATCGGGATAAAAATATCAAGGACTTTTTTGCGCAAATCTTTTTGTATGGCTTTTACTTTGCCGATGAAGCGGTAAAAAAGAGCAGCCCCTACTTGCTCGCCCATTCTGCAAGCAATCTTGTGTTGTTTGGCGGCCGAATCATTCTTGCTCACAATCGCATGTTATTCCCATGCCACAAGTCTTTAATGACGGCTGTCGAAAACGCGCCCGAAAAACCGGACAACTTCATCCGACTCGCAGGCGATCTTCTGAGCAATCCGACAGCGGATAAGTGCAAAGGCTTTGCCGCGATGCTGTTTGGTTTCCGGAATCCCGGCTTCCCTCCGGAGCTTTCCACTGCAATCTTCATTGAAAACAATGAATGGAACTGGCTTGACCAGGATCCTCCTTTAAGCGACCGATAATCAAAAAAGGAGGATTCCTGGTATGCTTGTGATTCTGCCGGTCAAGAGCGTCCCGAAAACGGATAAATTCCCAAGCTGTATCGATGATGCAATCGCATCTGTTGCCAAGTGGCTGGGACGCGGAAACCATTGTATGTATGCTAATGTTTGGAGCTTTTCGCTGCGGCGGGAAGCTCCGACAACATCGCTCCTTGAACGAGTCGAATTTCCTAAGCCGAGTCTTGATTACTTAGCCGCCTATCACGGCATTCGGGTTCGATTTTTCAACAGACCCGCTGATGAAAAAGACGAACGCCAATTACTGAATCTTATTAAGCGGCAACTGGCCGCTGGCATGCCCCTGCTGGTAGAAATCGATGCCTATCATTGTCCGTGGACGGAGATCTATCGGCAAATGCACGTGCTTCATTCTTGCCTTGTGCTTGGCTATGATAACGTGAAGAATGAACTCACCCTGATGGATGCGTTTTATAAGGGGCATTGCGAACCTTTCTCCTGGAATCTATTTCAGGAAATCTGCCGTGGCTATGCTGTATTCGAATTAACCCCGCGTTCTTCTTCAGCCCAAGATGTGTTTGCGATTCTCAAGGAATCGTTATGCAACGAGGAAGATCTGATGCGATTGCGTCAATCGTTTTATGATTTATGTGAGTTTACTAATCTCTATAAGGAACAGGGCCTGCCCGCTAGCTGCTCAACATTTCCGGATCAATTTATTTTGATGAAATTTCCGCTGTACCGTAGACGATATGCAGCTTTTCTCTTACATCTGCATGATGTTTGCGGCCAATCCCAACTGCTCCATCTGGCTCATCAGATGCTGCAGGCAGCCGATCGCTGGGATAAAATTCGACTGCTATGGATCAAGATCGCCCTATCCGGCAATAAGCTGCAGTCCCGTATCCGGCTTACGACCCACATGCTTCAGACAATTGATTTGGAACAAACAACGTTCCGTCAACTGGAGGAATGGGTCGGACAAGCTGGGGATAATCGCTAAGAACTCGTTTTATGCACCTCCCCTCCTCCCGTTATCAGCAAGTCACGGCGCCGCGATTCCGTTTATCCTCCTCTTTCAATTCATGGCGAATGAAGCCTAATGTTAATATCGAGATATTCCACCTTTGTTTTGCACTATTTCTGACACTCTTCTCGCTCTGTATAATTTTATTGAAAACGAAGATGCGTTTTGTTTTGTACCACGCGCATTTTCGTTGCCTTCACCAATTCGTTATGGAAAGGAGTAAAGCTGTTTTGCACATGTAACGGGGGGACACAAAGTACAATAGTCATTACAGGAGAGTGAACAATGAAACGATTTAAACAGCAATATTCCGGATTGGCCGCTTCCATCTTACTGCTTGCTTCCTATTCGCCTGTTCTTGCAGATGATGTTCAAACAAATAAGACATCAGCGGCTGATAACTTTAGCGACCTCCAAGGATTAGACCCGACAACCAAAGCAAAGTTTTCGGAAATGATTGCTGAGGGTATTTTTGAAGGATTAGAAAATGGAAAATTTGGCGTCGCCGAGAACATGAATCGTGCTCAATTCGCTAAAGTCGCTTCTTTCATTTTCAAATTGAAAGCGGATACAAAATTATCCATCTCCAACTTCACGGACGTACAGAAGGACGACCCTTCAAATGGGTATGCACTACCGTATATTGAAGCGATTGTAAAAGCAGGCATTACACAGGGATATGCACCGGGTCAGTTTAACCCTGGAGGTGTTGTTACCAAAGAACAATTGGCGGCTTTTCTGATTCGCGGCCTTGGGCAGGAGAAGGCAGCGGAGTCGGCAAGCGGTCTTGCAGACGACCCAACCGTCTCTCATTGGGCTAGAGGTTATGTGGCTTTAGCTTTACAAGAAAAGTTAATGACGAATCAGGACAACGGCCGTTTTGAAGGCGGAACGGCAGCTACCCGCAAAGACCTGGTGCTCGCTGCATATGAAACGAAACATTTCAAGAAAGCTTTCGTCGGCTCATATGGAATTACATCCTTACAAGCAACGGATGCAAACGCTTTAACGCTATCCTTAAATGGTGCTGTTACCGACACCGACGCGGTTACCTTATCCGTTTATAAAAATGGAACTGAGCAAAAAAGCGGCTTCAAAGTTACCTGGAACGACGATAAAACCGGCGCAACTCTGTTATTTGATCAAAACTTCGACAGCGCTTCGTGGGCGATTCGTTTGGGAGGGCTTCCGAACATCGATGAAACGACCCGTATTGCCAAAGTAGACACGACAGAGGAACGCATCTCGAAAATCGAGTTCTTGTCGGCTGACGACCACCTGCCTCTACTCGCCTCAGGTCAAAAAGCGCGAGTCGATTTCAAAGCTACAAACCAGTATGGTAAAAAAGCTTCGATCCCTGCAAGCAGTTTTAGTATTTTCGTAAACAATGCTGACTTTACCACAGTATCAGGCGAACAAGCTATCTCTATCACCGAAAACACCGGCGTTAAAACAAATGACGGAATTTCTATCATCATATCGGATCGAAATAGCGGAATTACACTATCAAAAACATTTACGGTAGGTTTACAGCCTCTGGCCAGCAAGGTGGAGGTTGGCGAGATCAAGAATGCGTCCGGGGTAAAGCTGGATAACATCGCAGCAAAATCGTCGGCCTATTTGGAAGTCAAAACGTATGATCAATACGGTCTTCGAATAACGGATAAAGACATTTTAAATCAAGGAGTATCTGTGGTCATTGCAGATCCGGATCTGCAGAAGGGTGATGATAACTCGAATGCATTCGTTGACAACGTTGCAGGCGATGATGCCCCGGATGTCAAGCTTACTTCCGTCGCCGATAAAGAGAAAGATATTTCTCTCACTGTCTACGCGAACTATTCCGGTCAATCCGTTTCAAAACAGATCCATGTTAAGACCGCTAGTGTTCCTGCCATGATTGAGTTTGGAGAATATAAGCATAACCTGGCAGTCGGTGATAAAGAAAGAAATGATGATACCGCGGATGCCAATTTATTTGTGCCGCTTGTCGTTAAGGACTGGCAGGGAAATCCTCTATCTGCAGATGATATCATCAATAACGCCGATAAATTTATGATCCTTGGAACCGGCGGCATCTTGCTTGAGGACGATCCATTGAAAGCTGCCAATTCAATTGCTACAAGCGGAATCAACCGAGGCCAAATCGCTATTAAATCCGTCGTTTCGAAAGGCCCGGCGATCATTACGGTTTTCTTGAAAGACAAGCCTGACGTAAAAGCACAGTTCACAACAACGATTGGCGATGAGCGCCGTGCGGATTCCATCAAGTTTTCTTCGCAACCGCAGCCGTACAAATATTTAATGCCTTACTGGGCTACGGATCTCAAACTAAAAGTATACGATCAATATGGCAGTGAAATGAAGTATGATGACGCCCGTAATTATTATGTTCGGATGTCTTTCAAATTTAACAGCGGAAATGCATTCGGCACTTTTTTAGCCAGTAACGAAAAAGACGCAAGCGCAAATGCTCCCTATCAGAATCGGAAATATGTGTTTCAAGCGTTTCCCCAAAGTATGGGGGCTGCATTCGGACCGATTGGAACCGTAGCAAACGAAGTGTATCATGATTTTGACATTCATACTGTTTTCGATAAAGGGTTCCGCTTCTATACCGGAGATTCGGGTGAATCCAGCTTTACTTTTAAAGCCGTATTGTATAAATCGGGAACCAACCAAGAGATTAATTCTCTTAGTTCTGTCGAAGAAGCCTTTGATCCGAAGTTATCATCGGATTTCATGGGCGGGAATCTCGGTTATATTCCTGTTCCGTTACCTTATAATTATTTATCAACGGTTCTTGCCGCCAAAGATTATTTAGGAGATTCGGTAACCGATGCGACTTATGTTTTAAATCATTACTTACAATTCGCTAAAGAATTGAATATTATCGCTTATAAAGGGGATTATTCGCAACAAGTTTCAACGAATACGTGGACGATTAATAGCGGAGCATCGAGCAACCCCTCTGTGGCTCAAGTCGCCAAAGCAAGTAACGGGCGTTGGTATTTGGTCGGTCTAAAAGAAGGAAAAGCCACGATTCGCGTATCTTTCACAGATGCTAAAGGTGAAGGACGCACAGCGGCTTTCGATATTCAAGTTAAAAACGAAGCGCCGGCAGTGTCTTCAATTGTTCTCGATAAATCAAGAATATTCAATATTTCCAGATCGGATTTGAGCACCGGCTTATATGTATGGGATGCTAAACTTGCGAACAAAATCACCGTTACGGATCAATATTTTGATACTGTTAAAGCATTTCACGCTCCTGGGTCGCTGGACGAAGAATGGAATCCGACCGACAATTGGTTGGTCCAAGATCCCGGCGCAACCGGCACAAGCCAGAACGGTAATGATCTGTTGAATCTTATGTTCGCAATAGACAAGATCACCTACGGTTCTCCTGTTGCCGGAACACCTGATTCTGTGAGCATTGATCCGCTGAGAGGATTTATTAAGTATAACTCCAATGGAGGGACCCCTATTTCAAGCTTCCGGGTAAAAGTTATAGCGCCTAATGGTATATCGTCGTCGTTTGATGTCATCCTGCAACCTTGAATATGATTCGCATATAATAGAAATGTCAAATAGTCCCTATAAAAGGGGACTATTTGTATGTTATACCACAAATCGACGATTAATCGATATTTCTCCTCCCAATCCATATGCCATTTATTGATCGGCGGTAATCAAACCGTAATAACTACGCGCATCCTTACGAGAATTTTACCGCTTGTTTCTCTTCTATACAGTTTCCGCGACCCGCTAACATATATCGCGCATCGATCAGACGTTCTTTTTGAAATAAGTCATGGATGGCGCGAAACTCTTCCCATGCTGTTGCAACCACAAGAATATCGCTTGAAATTGCGATCTCCTCCAATGAATCCATCATCCTAATAGGAAATGAATACTGTTCGGAAAAAGATTTCATGGCAAAGGGGTCATAAGCGGCAATGTTGACACAACCATGAGACAGAAGCAATTGAATCATGCGAGCCGAAGGCGAATGTCGAACATCATCGCTTCCGGGCTTGAAGGCAAGACCTAGAATACCGATTTGCTTGTCGCGATCGCCTATACCGGCCAGAATCCGTTCGACGAACCTCTCCATGATATCATGATTAATATCTATCACAGCGTTCAGCAGCTTGGGATTGTATCCATACTCTTCCGCTACTCGCTTGAAGGCCATGGTATCTTTAGGCAAACAATATCCGCCGAATCCGCAGCCGGGGTATACGTATTTGCTCATGCCTGCCGGGAATCCGGACCACCTGCGATCCATATGAAGCAGGTTAAATGCGGCAGGCACCTCAATATCGCCAATTTGCTCCGCGATCATCGCCGCTTCATTTGCGTAGCTGATCATGGTGGCAAGCAGCGTGTTTGAAGCGAACTTCACAAATTCTGCAGTTGTTGGCGAAACGCGACAATAGGACGCTTTAAATGGCCTGTATGCCTCTTCAAGCAACGATCCGATTGTATCGTCGGCTTCACCCGCCACTATACGATCAGGAAACATGAAATCGTTCCATGCACTGCCCTCCCTTAGAAACTCGGGATTGTACGCCAAACCGACCTGCTTCCCGAGCTCAAATCCTTCAGCATGTATGGTTGGAATCAATAAGTCTCGCATTGTGCCCGGAGGAACGGTTGATTTCACGACAATTCCATAAAACTTGTCCCTGTGCAGGCAATGAAGAATATTAAGTAGTGCTCGATTGAGACTTGATAGATTCAGTTGTCCGCTCTCATCGGCGGGAGTTCCGACACAAAGAAATATCAACTCGGCATGGTCGACTGCTTGCTTAAGCGTTTCTTGCACAAAAAATTTCTGATCAAGCTGACGTTGCAGCGCTTTTTCCAAACCTGGTTCGTAAAAAGGTACCTGACCTGAACGATAGCACGCACGTTTGGCCGCGTCCTGATCAAATCCCCAAACGCGCATGCCTTTTTCCGCAAATCCGAGCGCAGCGGTTAATCCGACAAATCCGAGACCGATTACCGCCACATCTGCAGGCTTTTTCATGCCTTCACCCCGTTAAAAGTTAAATATCGTCGAATCCCTTCTTTCAACCCGATTTCCGGCTGAAATCCGAGCAGTTGTTTCGCTTTCTGAATATTCGGGCAACGCCTCTCGGGATTATGGGTCAAATAGTTATAATCCTCCGGACTGCAATAAAGGATCGATGTCCTTTTTCCGGTTAGCTCGCGGGCGCATTCTGCAAACAAAGCTGCCGTATCCGACACGCTGATTTCCGGTGCGTCCGAACCGATATTAAAAATATCAAAACGGTCATGAGTCAATACAAGCAAATATCCGACTATCGCATCCGCAATATATAAATAAGTACGTGTCGGCAAACCGCTTGAGTAAATTTCAATATCCGTACCTTTAACTATAGCTTTTGCAAAATCGGAAGTGATTCGTCGGTCATTCAAATCCAAACCGGGACCGAAATTATTAAAAGGCCGTACGATCCGAATCGGCAGCCGGTACAGCTCATGGTAGATATAGCACAATGTCTCGCCAAGCCGCTTGGATTCATCGTAGCAAGCCCTGGGTCCGGTAGTGGGTACATTGCCGTTATAAGTCTCCGGCGTTGGGATGGCATTGGAATCGGGGTTCCCGTACACCTCGCTGCTGGAGAAAAATAAAATGCCTTCAGGATTTCCCGAACGGCACTCATCGAACAGCCGTTTGAGTCCGATCACATTCGCCTCCAGCGTCTCCAGGGGGAAGCGCCGGTAATGAGTTGGAGAAGCAATGGAAGCCAAATGAAAGAGAAAATCCGCTTCCTTTACGTATGGCTCGAATGAATCTTTCGTCACATCAAAATCACAGACTTTTAACGGTGGCCATCCCCCATTCTCTAAATCGAGCAGCCATTTCGGCTTCCCTCTTGTAAAGCTGTCAAGTATATAGATTTGATGAATCGGATCGGCATTATTTGATAGATACAGCAAGAACAGAGTCAGATAATATCCGATAAATCCGCCGCCACCGGTAATGACAATCGTTTTTTTCGCAAACCTTTCCGGCTTGCCGAACTTTTTCAGCATATAGATCATATCTTCTCGGATCACTTCATTTTCCCAAGGTAGGCTTTGTACATGCTTCTGTTGCTCGGATAGCAGTCCTTTCATACCTTCCATGGAGCCTCACCTCTCTCCCAAAGCCTTTCAAGCTCGCGCTTGTCATGTATCGTATCCATACAGGCCCAGAAACCCTCATGCCGGTAAGCCATCAATTGTCCCATCGCGCTTAAGTTCTCAAGAACTTCTCGCTCCAGTTCTGTCTCGTCACCATCGATGAAATTCAGGACCTCCGGTTCGAACACGAAAAAACCGCCATTGACCCATTCATCCTGCGCGTGAACTTTCTCACGAAAAGAAGTGACAACACCGTTTACGCACCGCATCATCCCAAATCTTGCTTTCGGTCGAACCGCCGTCACCGTTGCAAGTTTTCCATGACTTCGATGAAACCTCAACAAAGCGTTTATATCAATGTTTCCCAACCCGTCGCCATATGTGACCATGAATGCCTGATTATCAATACTGCGACTTACTCTTCCCAAACGGCCACCCGTCATGGTATCGCTTCCCGTGTCGACCAGTTCTATCTTCGCTTCATTTAGACTATGCCTTGCCTTCTTCTCGCCGGCGGCGAAGAAAGCTTGAAAATAGTCGGCTCTATAACCAAGAGTCAACATAAAATCATTGAATCCGAAAGAGCGATAAATCTGAAAAATGTGGCACAGAATCGGTATACCGCCAATTTCAATCATCGGTTTGGGCCGGCTATTCGTCTCCTCGGCAAATCGAGTTCCCAAGCCTCCGCATAGAATAACCGTCTTCATTGCGTTGTTCTCCTTTCACTGATGCCGATCATATGTGTGCAAGCGATGCTGCAGAGCCATGCAAGTAAAGCACATTGCATTTGGAACAAGCCGGGGATAGCTGTTCTCCCAGTGTTCGCCTGATTTTATCATAGGCCTCTGAGTTCCAGATATCATTAAGCGATTGTTCATGCAGATTGCCGACGGAGAACTCCGAGAAAAATTTACAGGCGCTCACGTTACCGTTAGGCATAATGTCGGCTCTTGTACTGAGAGCCAAGCAAGTCGTGGCGCATCGTGAAGTCATGGCATCGCCGCCGATAAACGCTTCGATCTCGTCAAAGTCGAGTCCAGGCTGATAGCGGATGCGGGTATGCCATATTCTATCGTTGATCCGTTTTAAATCATCCATTAATCTTCCTATGTTCTCCGGCTTCATATGATATTTGAAAGCATGCCAGCTGCTTCGCCGGTTCTCCTCAAGCTGCTTCAACCAGTCAAAGTGATCCCGGAAAAAGATATCCATCTCGCTTGTCGTTTCCTGCGAAATGTACCAGGGGAAACAGAGAAGTACAAGGTCGATTCCCTTACGCTCAAAGAACGCCATCAAATCGTACATTCTTCCGATCATACTGTCGTTGATCACCGAGTGAACCGAGATTTTTCCATGAAACAGACCTTGTTCACGAAGAGCGATTAGACGATCGATCTGATTCATTACTTTTTTGAACGATCCTTTTCCGCGAAGCAGATCGTGCTCTTTCTCAAAGCCCTCAATCGCGATAAGTAATTCGAGATTGGGCGAAATTCGGCATAAGCTTTCTTCGTATTGATCGATCAGGTAGGCGTTGGTACATATGGTTGTTTCCCGGGGGTCCTCCTCCAGAAGCTTAAGAATGTCCGAAATCTTGCGATGAAACAAAGGTTCGCCACCCCATAGATACAGCCTCGACTTGGTCTCGCGGGTTTCCTCCAGCAAGCTGCGAAATATATCGACGTCCATATCCAGATTCTGCTCATCGCGTTCCATATCGTGATGATATCCCGAGTCGTTCCATTGATAGCAGTGCTTGCATCTGAGATTGCAGCGATTGGTCAGTTTAACGGCAATAACCTCCGGCATCACTGTTTTATAACCGGAATCCATCTTTCTCTTGCGATGCGGAACAACCACATTTCGAATCGTTCGTTTCAGAATTTCGAATGATTTGCGATCCATCGCAACTTTGCTGGACGGCTGCATCGCGATCCCTCCTCGTAAAATGTTGGGCTAAGCCATCATGGGTTTTTCGTTATAAAATAGGCAACAGCCTTGGCAGATTGGCAGCAGATGCTTTCGCAAATAATTGCGGTACTGGGCATACTTCTCTCCTCTCCAGATTTCATCGATACCCGTTTCATGAACGTTACCCAGCGTCAAATCATAGTAGGCGTGGCACGACGTCACGTCGCCTCTGGCATTGATCTCCGTGCTGATCCATGGGAACGGACATCTTTTCTTCACTTTCGTCATGGAAAACCAGTCGGCGCTGAAATATTTGCGTATATTATCTTCAGTCATCACTTTAGGATAGGTGTTCAAGTATTTGCCTTCCGCCTGACAATATTCCGCGATTCGGTTGACCTGCCTGGCAATCAAGCCTGCATCAACATCCGCAAAGATCGCCGGATCGCAGACAAATCCCTTGGCTAACGGAGCTTCCTGTACGCCAAACTCTCTTCGCAATACCCCTGCATAATCATGGTGGTCTTTCTCGGTGATGTACGCTTGAAGTTCGAGACTCATACAATCAAGCCTGCTGATATCCAGCGATTCGAAGAAAAACGATTCAAGATATTTGTAATTTGTAGGCGTTATGACCGTGCTGATGCCGATCTGAGGATATTTCGAACCCGCTCGTTCCCTCAAACGCTGCAGCTTCTCGATGCCTCTTAACGCCTTCTGGAAGACTCCTTTGCCTCTTTGCGCATCATTAATATCAGGAGGGCCGTCCAGAGAAATCCATACCCTCTCGGGCGGGCAGGCGACCAACAGTTCGGCATACTTCTCCAGCAAGGTGCCGTTCGTCGGCATGTGCACCTTGCTTCCCGCTTCATGGATGGCCTCCAGTACTTCGTCAATATGCGGATAAAGCAATGGCTCGCCGCCGTATAGCTCATAGTAAGGTTGAACCGGCTTACAGGTGTTGATGATATTCTTCACCACTTCGATATCGAGCTGCCTTAATATTTTTTTCTCCCTGTAAGGTCCGTTTTCTCCCCATTCGTAACACATTTTGCAGCGCAGATTACAGCTTTCCAATAACTGCAGAAACACCCACTTCGGTAAAGATAAATCCATTGAAACAGAAGGTGTGATGACAGAACTTTGCATGCTATCCTCTCCCATCGACCAAAGTCATCCCGCTTGCCATACAGGTTGCGTAATCAGGAATTTGTGCTCTCTTGATTACGAGATTGTGTTGCAGCTTCTGCAGGACGTTCATCTCATATCCACCTTCTCTCCAGCGCTCATACCGAATACCGAACCCCTCTGATTCCCACACGTCCGCGTTTACTTTCTCATGCTGACCGAATGGCTCCAGCAATACCAGCGGGGTCGCCGAGGCTAGCGAGTCAATAAGAGCACCCGCTCCAGGTTTACTGATGACTGCTGTCGACTTGCGAATGACCCCGTACAAACCGTGATAATCCAGACCGGGAGAATAAACGATGTTACCGGGTTGATCCACGCGTGCAAATGGCGGAAACGTATGCGACCCTCCCTCTTCCCTTATCCAAGCTCGCCAATCCGGATCGTTCATGAAATACCGTCTGCCCGCCGTATCAACGGTGATATCATCAAGGCCATACGCGACTACATCAAGCGAATATCCGGCTTGCTCCAGCTCTTGAATAGATTGGCGGAACGTGCCGATTCCCCAACCTCCTCCGTGAACGACGAGTCGTCCATTACGTTCAGGGAAAGGAACCGGATCAGTAACGTCAACATCGATTCTGAATTTGGTTTTCTTTCCGATTGGATCATAGAGACCAACCTCACGATAACATGCTGCATAATTTGGCATCTGCTTGCGCAGCTGCTTCCAGGAAGGCGATAAATCGGAATCGACGTAAAGCAAATCCGCCACAACGTCGCCGCCTGCCAGTTTACGAAATTCATCAAGGATATGGACCCAGTGGCCAGATAGACAGATGAATCGCTTCCTTCCCTCACGCAACCACCGAACAATCAGGGCTTCCACTTTATTGGAATCGAGACTCTTTCGAATATTCCCCGGAATTTTCTGCGAAGCGAAAGCAAAGGCAAAGTTCGCGGCGTAAGCCTTTCGGCTCTCATCCGACATCAGCTTTTTGTCTTCCGTAAGCAGGTTTTCGAACACTTCTACATCTGTAACTTGTCCCAAACGCTTCAGCTTCTGTGCGATCAGCAGACCGGGAATGTAAAAGCCCAACCCGAATCCGGAGCAGAGAATCGTCACTACTTCCGTCATTTGTGCCCTCCTGTCTCATTAACAATAGCTTTCCGCCTTAAAGGTACCGTAATGAACCGAGATTATCATACGCGTTCCAACTGACCCAAATAATGAGTGAAAGCTTCGATCGATTCCAGATGATCGAGGTTAAACGTATCAAAATCAACTTCAACATCAAATTCTTCTTCAATGCGAAGAATAAAGCTAATAATTTGCAGGGAGTCCATTGCTGCGTCGATCATCAAGTCGGAGGAGTTGCTGAGGGTTTGGAGCAGTGTCGGATCTTCCTTGATTTCGGCGATGATTTCAATAATTTTACTGTTCATCATAAATTCCTCCTTTTTTTCTTAGCACTACAATGAGATCCGTTTGAGGAACAAACAAATTATAGTTCGTAATGTGCAGCTGCCTGCAATCAGTCACCGATTCGATCTCCAGATCGGAGGTCATGTTTTCTTCTAAGTGACGAATAAGCGACTCTTTACTGAACCGCCAAATCACCCCGTCGATTGAGGAATTGGCCATATACCCCCTTTCCGCTTGCGACCTGAATTTTGTTACAAGGACAACCGGATCGGCAATGATAATCCGTCCATCATCACGCAGCAATCGGCTGCACTCCCGAAACGCTTTCTTATGGTTTCGAATGTGATGAAAGCTGCGAGCAAAGATAATCACATCGCAGCACTTGTCCTCCAGTGGTACGGTTTTGTCAATATAAGCGTGAACATAGGAATCAAACCGCCCCAATTTAACGCCTAGCTTCAGCGCCCGCAGGTTGGGGTCCATGTTGATCCAGCGAACATAACGATTCGATCGGGCGAACTTGTTCAACAATCCAGTCCCGCAGCCGACTTGAAGGACGTCCCCCCTTAATTCCGGCAAAGCCTTGTAAACATTGCGAGGAATCGGAAAATTCTGCACTAGCATAGCTAGCTCGTAGATCATGGGATAGCGGACTTGAAGCTGGACCAACTTGCTCGTATAAAGCGGGTTGCGTCTAGTTTGCCTTTTGAAATGCCACTTATTCAGATAGTAGACAGGACTTGCCATCGCGAAAAGCACGATGAATATAGCAGTGATCAGACTGATTGAGAACCCGCTCGGCGTCTTTCCTGACCCGGCTGCATGAATGAGATTTTCCGCTGTTTTTGCTATGAATCTCCCTCCATTTCCTAGGACTTGCGAGTAACTTATCATATACATAAATTTTTAAATATGGGTATTAATGACATCGTTGTGCTATAGTAAAAACATGAATAGAAGCAGATAGATTATACTAGTTTTAATGGTAAAGGGGGTTGCGTATGGGGGAATATCCTATTCTGGAGAGCCGCTACATCTTTAAATCGAATATCCCGATTCAAACATCCTGCGGTAGAGAAACACCATTTCTATTGCGGCATCAGCACGATTTTGTTGAAATTGCTTATGTAGCTGAAGGTGATGGAATTCACTATATTGAGAATGAAAAACTGTTGGTTACAAAAGGAGACCTTTTCTTTATCCCTCCCGGTATACAGCATGTCTTCCAACCGTGCGATTTAACAGGACGGCGTTCCTTGCGTATCTGGAATTGTATGTACAGGCCGGAAATCTTTATAGTCCCTTCCGAACTGGTTCAACATGAATGGAAGGAAGATTACACCTTACTCAACAACCTTCACAAAGGAGCAACCTGGCTGGCTTTCCGGGAAGTATCGGAGGAAATCGCATACTTTCTTCAAACTATGCATCGAGAGAAATACTCGCAAAATCCTTACGTTAGAATAAAGCTTTTTGCGTTGCTGCTCAATCTGTTATCCTCTTTGTCTTCCTCAACCAGCACTGTGGATTTCAATAAATCCAGTGAAGCGGATTACCCTATACACATTGCTGTGGAGTATATGGCTTCCCATTACAAAAGGCCCATATCAGTTAGCGAGATCAGTCATGCAGTTGCTATGAGTCCTCGACATTTCCAGCGCTTGTTCAAGATCGCCACAGGTCGTTCCTTTATCAAAATGCTTCAAGATATACGAATCGTCAATAGCATCTGGCTTCTTTTATTAACGGATCGTAGCGTTCAATCTATTGCAGAGGATGTGGGGATTTACGATATGAAGCACTTCTACCGTCTGTTCCAGGATCGCAATGGGATGACACCGGCGGCATTGCGGTTTCAGAACTATAACCAGTACTCTGTTACGGAATGGGGATCTGGCAACGACAAAGCATCCTTTCAATCCGTTTTGTCTATTTGGCGGCAATAGCCATAGACCGCTTGCGGTGAGCATGTTCCGCCCCACATCATCCCATATTGCTTTCAGTTCCATGATGACCTTCGCATTGACGTCCCCCCTAACAATACACCCTCCAATTCCGCATTTGAATAGAGCATACTCACATTCTATCAAGATGAAAGAGACGTATGTAATGGTAATCTGCGCCATTATTTCCGTTAAATCGTCGTTAATGGGCAAATCCAAATTACAGTGCGAAACAATCAATTGAAATATTACCATAGACAGGTAATAATTATCATCATATAGAGACCTTTCATTTGAAACTGAAAGGAGAGCAGTATTTGGAATGACCCACCTTCCTGTATACATCACCGGCAGCGGGAGAACAGGCGTGGTCGAACAGCTTTCGTCCATTAACGATAGATCGGATTATACTTTACTCCAATGCGAAAGCGGAGCCGGGCAGATTATCCTTTCCGATCGAACGATCCAGCTTGAGGAAGGCATGCTGCTGCTCTACCCGCCGCGGACTGCGCTGCGAATCGAAACATTGCGAAACTCCTGGCAGAGCAAATGGTTCTCATTCAATGGATTTGAATTATCCGGCATCATGAAAACGCTTCAGCTCGAAGAGGCATTCGTCTTGCCTTTACAAGACGGGATCATCAAGATTCTGTTTGATGAAATTATACTGAACCTGAATTCGCAATGGCAGGATCTGAAATTCGAGAACTCCGCGCTGCTGTACACGTTGCTGGTTAAAGTATGGAAGACCCGCTCTCTTCCTAAGCCCGAACGGCGGGGGAACAAGGAGAACAAGCTCGAAACCGCAGTTCTGCTGATGTATGACAGATATTCCGAGAATTTGCCGCTGTCTGAGCTGGCTGAGTATATTGAAACGAGCGAGCAGCATTTGAACAGACTGTTTCGCAAGAGGTATGGCATGACCGCCACCCATTTTCTGACCAGACTTCGCCTCCTGAAGGCCAAGGAGATCCTTGCCTCGAAAGCGAAAATGACCTGCAACGAAGTAGCTGCGGCAGTCGGCTTCAACAGTCCCAGTTATTTCGGCGCCATATTCAAAAAATATGAAGCATGCACCCCGCAGCAATACCGGGAGCGCATGCTTCAAATGAACTTATGCTGAATCCGGCCGCTTGCCGGACAGCGCGGTAAAATCAAACGACAACAGCGAATCGAGCCGCTGCTCGCAAGTGTCGAAGAGCAGTTCGCGCGTCACATCGTTCGGTACGATCATGCAACGAATTCCCGCCGCATTGGCGGCTTTCAGGCCATTCGGCGAATCCTCGAAGGCAATGGCTTCGGCAGCTGCCGCACCAAGCTTCGCCAGTGCCGTCACATACAGCTCGGGGTCGGGCTTTACGCGTGTGACGTCGTCTGAAGTGACGACCGCATCGAAAAATTGCAGCAGGCCGAACTCCTGCAAGTAGCCCTGCACCCATTTTCGCGTCGAGCTCGATGCGACGGCTGTTTTGAGCCCGCGCGCCTTCGCCTCGCGCAATATTTCAGTGACGCCCGGACGAAGCTGCGCATTTTGCATATGCACCGCGTATTTTTGTTCGGACCTTTGCTCGATCAGCCCGCGGTCGATCTGCCGCCCTGCATGAGTTTCAAGATAGTCGAACGGGTTGAACTCATCAAAGGAGGTTCCGACGTTTTTGCTCCACAATGTTAATGGGAGATCGAGCCCGTGCTCTTCGTAAATTTCTTTAAAGGCGTAGTACCAAGGCGTTTCGGTATCCAGCAGCAATCCGTCGAAGTCAAATATGGCCGCTTTCATGTCCAGTCCCTCCACTCAGCTTCATATCGGCACTTCTAAAAGCGGCTGTCCGCGTTAGGCGTCGTTACGTGCAAATAATCAAAATGGACCCGGCAGCCTGTTCCCTTCGGGGATTGCGCCACGACGCCCGCCACGATGTCGGAAGGCAAATTCATCCCGAAATACCGGATCAGCCTCCACTCCTCCCCGTCCGGCGAATAATGGAAAGAGATGCACGACCCCGCTTTCGTAATGCGCAAATAAGGGTTATCGACCGTAACACGCTCCGAATTGCAATCATCCGAGGAGCCGTCCCGCGTGACGACAGAAACAATCGTGGGATACTCGCCGTTGAATTCGAAGCAAAGCTTGGCCCAATTGGCATGATCCGCCATCAGCATTAAGCAGCCCGAATCATACATATGCCGCATGTCTACCTGAAGCCGCGTTGTCAGCTCGAATGACGATCCGACCGGGAAATGCAGATACGGCGCAGAGCTTACTACATGTTTGCCGGCCGGGTCCTGAAAGAAATCCGCCGTAGGCGGGGCTTCGACCATCAATCTCCCGTCTTCGGTGTACGCCCAATGCTCGGGCGGATTCATCCAGGTCAATGACTTCCTGGCCTCGGCATGAAACAGATTGTTGTTCATATTCATCTCCATTTAAGTTTGTATTTTATTACCTGTGTATGGATTCGTTTTCCATCTTGAATTTTCCTGCCGCCGTCTTAAAATGAGTCGATGACAAAAAGAAAGCGGTCACGAGCAGCAGTAGATACAAAACGAAAATACAAACAAATAACAGCGTCGGTTTGTAGTTATAGAGAAGCCCGGAAAAATAACCCCATGGTATGGCAATCAGCGACATGACCGTCTGTACGGCGGAGAACATGTCCGCCTTGTCGTGCGAACCGAGCCGATTCATCAGCAATGCGTCCCTGTAAGTTTGCAGCATGAAGGTTCCCGCAGCCAGAATCATGATGACGATGAACAGCATCGGCATACTGCCTGCAGGAATGAACAGAAACAGCAGAGAACCCGCCGTGCAGAGCACAATAGAAAACGAAAGATGGGATTCTTGAGAGCGTTCCTTCATTTTGGGGATCAGCACCGCATACAGGACAATAATCGTCAATGCCGTAATAAACGGTATGAGCGATATCGGCCGGTTGCCGAAACCAAGCTGTTCCTGCAGATAGATCACCTGAAAAAAGTTTAGCTGCAAAATAATGTTGGAAACGATCGTAATCACAACAATCGGGAACAGCCTCCGGCTGCGGAACGATTTGCCGAACAGATGCAAGCTGTCTTTCAGTCCGCCCCAGATGGACATTCGGCTGTGCGCCTCCATTAACGCCCTGCCCGCTTCCGTCTCGTGGGTCAGGCGGTTTCGCACGAAGAACAGGACGGTCATGCTGATGCCACCGGCGATATATACGATTCTGAGCGTCGGCATAATGCCGTAGCTGGCTATGATGGCGCCCGCAATCGGAGTCAGCACCCCGGCTGCGGTTATAATCATATTCATAATGCCAAACACGAGCGGACGCTGCTTCTCCTCCAAATCTTCAATGATGAGACAATTGAAGGAAACCGTAACGAACTTGGATGTGGCATTAAGCAAATAAGCGATCATAAACATCCAGAAATCGTTGGAAAAAGCCCAAATAAACATGGGAACGCTCCACGACAGCAAATCGAATACGAGCGTCGTGCGCTTCCTGCCCATCTTGTTGGTCACCGTTCCGGCCAGCAGTTGGAAGATGAAAGCGAAATACAAGTTGATGGAGTTAATGATGCCGATCTCGATCTCGTTTAAGCCCGCCCCCTTCATATAAAGGGGGGCGTAGAACAGCACAATCGTACCGGGAATCGCCCATAAAGGCTCCAGCCAGATCGAAACTCGCGGGTTATCGGGAAGCTGACGGAATTGGGAAAATTTCATAGATCCCTGCCTAGCACAGGAGAACGGTTTTGACCGAGCTCATGGGGCGAGGCTCTCCCGTATGCAGATCGTAACCGATCGTTTCATTAAATGCCTGCTCGTAATTGTCAAGCTTCTCTTTGGCCGTTACCATCCGTTCAAGCTCCGGCATACTCCGGGCAAACTGCAGGGCCATACTGATAATTTGATGATTGGCCACATTGCCGATCACATTGATGCCGTTATTAATGAAATCCGTCGGCTTGATCGCGACTTCATACCCGTCATCGTAACCCATAGGTATAATACGTCCCCCCTTGCCTATATATTCCAGCGCCATGTGCAGCTGATTGCCAACCGCATCCACGACAATATCGAATTTGCGGTTATTGTTCATGGCCAGCACCTTCTCGACGGTCAGTTCATCGGGAGCGAACACATGGTCCGCAATGGTACGCGCGAACCGGCGGCGGTATTCGTTCGGTTCCGTCCCTACTGTCAGACGCGCCAACCGCTTGCTGACAAGCTGGCAGAGCGAGCCGATCGCGCCCGAACCGAGCACCAGCACGGCGTCATCCGGCTTGATGCCGGCTTTGAGGAACGTATTGAGCACGCATCCGAGCGGTTCGATCAACATGGCCGTTTCCCAGCTCATGGAATCGGGAATTTTGTATGCATATTTTTCATCACCGACATAGTACTCCGCGAACGTGCCGTGAATCGTCATCCCTACCTGGTGATCCTCAAAATTTTCGCAATAGCAGTGCTGGCCTTGGCGGCAGTAGGAGCAAATGCCGCAGGATTGGGTCGGATCGACGAGGACCCGATCGCCGATACGCAGGCTGCGGACCCGGTCGCCGACTTCCACGACTGTGCCTACGCCTTCATGGCCGATAATCGTACCGGTATTGGCAAAAATTTTACCTTTTACAACGTTTAAGTCCGTGCCGCATATGCCGGAACCGAAAATTTTAATTTTTACTTGCGTAGGAGATTGAATGACGGGCTCGTCCATTTCCATCAATTTGACCTTCTTATGATCCGCATAAACGATCGCTTTCATTAGGATTAAACCTCCATTATAAGATAAGCTGACTTTCATTCTTGCTCCATGCATGAAGCGCTTCCACTGCCGACCGCTCAATATAGGAAAGCTCTTCTTCCGTGTGGCTGTCGGAAAAGATAAAATAGCCTTTCGTAAAGATGCCTGCTCCGGCAAGCGATTTGACCAGAAATTCGCGGAACGGATCGCGGTAAAAATCGTCCGAGCGTTTATGACGTATGCAAAAACTCGCGTAAGTTCCTTTCAATTCCAGCTGGTCTTCAAGCCCGGCTTCGATCAGACTCGTCCGCATGCGCCCCATCATCTGCACGGCACGTTCCCGCCAGCTCGGCCATACCGGAACCTGCTCCATTAATTGCTCGCACGCTATAGCCGCAGCCAATGCAATCGTCTCGCCGGCATGCGCCGTACTGAACTTGACTTGCGTGCTGAGATCGAGAAGTTCTCTACTGCCCAAAAGAGCGGAGAGCGGCAGTCCGTTCGCCATCCCTTTGGATATGCAGAGCAGATCGGGCCACACATCAAATTCCCCTGCGGTCGCCTGCTTGCCCATGCGAATGCCGGACGTCACCTCGTCGAAAATAACGATGATTCCGCGCGCCTTGCTAACCTGCACAATTTCCCGCAGCGGCTCCGGCTCCCATTCGTTAGGACAAAGGACGATGCAGGCCATGTCCTCCTCATACCCCTTCAATTGCTCGACGATTTGCGCCGAGCTGCAGCCGCCGGCCCACACGGTCGTGTCCTCGACGGAAGCCGGAATGCCGAGCTTCCCGGCCTGCCGATCGTAGTAGCCGTAGGCCGACCAATCATGCCAACCGTGATACGCAGTCGTCATCACTTTCGCCCGGCCTGTATGGGCTCTGGCGATGCGGGCGGCGCCGCTAACCGCGTCTGCGCCGTTTTTGCCGAACCGGAGCGCGTCGTATCGGCCGCCGAATCGCCGAAGAATGAGCTTCGCAGCCGTCAGCTCCAGGTCCGCCGCTGTAGAAAAGCTTGTCCCTTTGCTCAATTGGCGCATCACGGCAACGTTAATTTCCTGCCGGGCATGCCCCCACGAGGCTGTTCCCATCGCCATTTCGCAATCAAGCCATTCGTTGCCGTCTATATCGACGAACCGGGAGCCCTTTGCTTCGGCGCAGCATATCGCGGTATGGCCGGGAAACAGCCGCTGCGGCGTCTTGGCCAGCGTGCTGGTACCGCCTGGAATGATCGCCGATACCTCTTCAAGCCACTGCAGGCTCTTGTGAAACTTTGCATGCTTAACATGAGTTTCCATATGTTTCACCACCCGCTTCTAGCGAACTTTCGTTCCGGGCCAGCAGCTTTGATAGATCCGATCAACCGAGACTACGTTGCCGTACAAATCCACGATCAGGTCGTCTCCGCGATTGGCATGGCGCATTTCAATCCAGTACCTGTTTTCCAGCAGTCTCGTAAAATTGTCGACAAGATACATGAATTTTGCCGGGGAATGAACCAAATCCCTGCCCAGCACCTGCGGCAGCCAGATCGCTCCGTTAGAGTTGAACCGATTGGAATAGTCGTGAACTTCGGAAAGGGCGAACAGATTCGCTTCTCTCAGCTGTTCCCAGAACGTCTCGGCATCGCTGCGCACTTCAGCCAAATCGATGCCAACATAAGCAATATTTGATCTGGGGCCGACCGCTCCGAGAAAATGTTCTTTCAATTTGGCAAAGGTGTAGTCCCACAGATCGGTTTCAATGTGATTGCCCCATTTTTTCCAGAAACGGGCCAGGTTGTTTTTGCGGTTGAAATTGCGGTGAATGCCGCTGCTTCGCTCCCAATGATAGGCATGAACGGCCGGATTAATGACGGTGCTGTAGCCCGCTGCCCGCGCTCTCATTTGGTAGTCGAAATCCTCGTAGCCGTTGAAAAACTTCTCGTCCAGAAACCCGACTTTCTCATAGACTTCCCTTTTCATCGAAAACATCGCAAATACGACAAGCTGAACCGGGAAAGTTTCCCGCGGAATGTCCTCTATAGTGGCGTTCAAGAACAGGTGACGTCCGATCGTGTCGGCAAACGTGATCCCGCAATGTTGAATGCCGCCGGTTTGAGGATAAAGCAGCACACCGCCGGCCATTCCGATCGAAGGGCTGCTGTTCAACGTCTCCTCAAGCATGTCCTGCCAGCTGCGGTTCAAAATAATGTCCGAATCCAGAAAATGAATGTAGGAACCTTCAACGATCCTCAAAGCTTCATTGATCGAATAGGCGCATCCCTTCGGATGGTCATGGCGAATAATTTCAACCTTGACGGAAGTCGGCGCTTCGTTTTGCAGTTTTTCCAGATGCTGCTGGACATTTTGCCCGGAGCCGTCATTAATAAAAATAATTTGGGTTTCCGGAACAACGGTTCTCATCAAAGAATCGGTAAACAAGTTCAAAATGTTATAGTCCTGGTTAACGGGCACAACGACAGAATGCTTCATCATGAATTTCCTCCTTTATTTTGGGCGTACCGGAACTGATACCGACTGACAGCTGTCCGATGTGATGTTACTGCTTCGCGATCTTTCCACCTTCCTCTCAGCAATCCATCCAACTCTATCGACCTGAAGATGGTTACGAATAGGTCAGTTGGAATCTATTACCATTCTATTTTTTCGTCCCCACCTTGTAAATCTCAACATCTGAACCTTATCAAAATATGAACCTTTCGCTGGTTCCGGAAACAAAAAAGAAAGCCGCAGCTGATGCGCGGCTTTCGATGTGCGTTTGGATGCTAGAAATGGAAATCGATGGTCTGGCTCATATTCACGGCGTTGTCTGACAGATCAAACTCTTCCAGTTTGGAATGCGGATTTTCAACGAGCATGTGCAGCAGCGCTGTA
This sequence comes from Paenibacillus sp. sgz302190, assembly GCF_059820445.1. NCBI lineage: Bacteria > Bacillati > Bacillota > Bacilli > Caryophanales > Paenibacillaceae > Paenibacillus > Paenibacillus sp. sgz302190. The sequence continues at coordinate 437,084 of NZ_JBZYAO010000001.1, read as the reverse complement.
AAGTCCTTCATCATGCGGTCAATCGTCGTTGGCTTATACAATTTCGCGTTGTACTCGAGGTGGCAGCACAGATATTCTTCTTTTTCAACCGCATACAGGCAAAGATCGCACACGGCGAGGTTATGCGCTGCAGAATGGATTTCATAGGAAAATGGCGGCTTCATTTGTTCATATTTCCGCCGCACAAACATGGCTTGTATAAGCGGAATGAGGCTTTCTTCGGAAATGACCCCAAGCTTTTCCGCAAGCACTTCAAAAGGGATGTCCTGATGCAAAGAAGCATTCAAATTCGACTCTTTTACCTCCTGCAAGTAGGCAAAAAACGGTTTGTGATCCTCCGGAAAATGGCGCAGCGCTCGTGTGTTTTCCCGATGAACCGCCGGCTTGCGGTCCGGGAACGACGGGGCTTCGACAGGCATGCCGACAATAATATCCGATTGTCCGCTATATTGAGACAGCAAGATCGTATAGGCAGCAAGAAGAACCGTGTGCATGGTGTTGCCGCTTTGTCCGGCCAAAATCCTGAGTCCCTCTGTCAATGAAGGCTCGATCATAAATTCGGCGGCATCCCTCCCCTTTTCTGCCAGAGGCGCGACGGACCGGGGATAACCCAGCGGCAGATCCAATACGGGCCACTCGCCGGCCAATCTATCCAACCAGAATTTCTCCTGCTTTCTCCAGGAGCTTCGATGCGGATGATGCAGATCATCGATGCGGATATGAGGATTTTCCGAAATTCGCTGCAAAATTTGAATGAAGGCATCGTTCAACGTTTCCACAGCTTCTTTACCATAAACCGCAGCATTGTAGTTATACTCCAGGGTCAATGAATGCGCAGGCGAAATGATCAGGACAAAGTCATATTTGACCTCTTCGCTAAAACGGGCGTTGTCGAAATTCCATTCACGCTGCTCGCCCTTCATCCCTTCCCATTGCGAAGCAGGGAAATTGATGAAATTGATGATATGAGTGATTAGCGGTTGATTCGGAACACATCTCGCTTGAATTTCGTAAAGCGGGTACGTTTCGAATTCGCCGGATGCCAGCGCGAGCTGCTGGGTACGCTTCATCGCATCGCTAAAGCGCTCGTCCCCATCGCAGGCGAAGCGTACGGGAATCGTATTGATAAACATGCCGAGCATGGAATCGATACCTTTGACTTCCGCCGATCTTCCGGATACGACGGAGCCGAATACGACATCCCGGCAAAAGTTATGATTTTGCAGCAGAACGCCCCAAGCGGTTTGGATCAATGAATGAACGGTGACTTGATGCTGCTTGGCTGTGTCGTGAAGCGAATCGCTCAGCTCTGTTTGCAGCGCGCAGACCAGGTTTTCGGCCTGATACTCTTTCGCGATTCCCGGCGGGTTCGCTTTCATCGGCATCGTCCGGGAATGGAACCCTTTCAAATAGTCGGTCCAATAATTCGCGGCCGCCTCAACGTCCTGTCGTTCCAGCCAGGCCATATATTCGCTGTAGGGCGCCGCAGGAGGCAAGGCCGGCTGCCGGCCGCTCGCCAGCTCGCGATAGCTGTCGAACACTTCGTTCGTCATCATGGGAAAACACCAGCCGTCCAAGACGATATGGTGGAAGCTCCAGATAAAGAGGTAAGCCTGGTCCTCCATTTGCAAAATTGCAACCCGCATGAACGAATCCCGGTAAAAGTTAAAATCCCGCGCTTTATCTTTTTGTCTGAACGCCTCCATATAAGCAATTTGCTCCACCCGGCTCCGATCCCGCAAATCCTCGTAGTGGAACTCGCAGGATTTCTTCTTGAATACGACTTGCAGATGCTCGTCCTTCCAACCTTTATACAGATTTGTCCGCAGAGCCTGATGCCGCTGCATAAGCAAATTCAAGCTCTTTTGAAAAAGTGGAACATCAAGGTCCTGAAGCAGATCAAAGGTAGCTTGTTGAAAATACGCCCGGGACTCGGGGACCAGCAGACATTGAAACAATATCCCTTTTTGCATGGAGGTCAGCCCGAAAACATGTTCAATCTCCCCGATGTCTGACGTGCTCGCTGCAAGCTGTTCCAGGTCTTCCAGCTCCATGCCCTTAACAAGTACATCGCTTGGCGTAAGCACTGTCCGCTTCTGAGCGATGCAATGGGCAATAATTTGCTGCAAGCTCGATTTGATCCGTTCGGCGAACAGCTCCATCGTGCTTCGGCGGTAAGCCTTGCCGTTAAAATCGACGGCAATCTTCAGCACATCGCCGGAGACAAAACAATGGATGCCGATCAGATGGTTCAGCTTCGCACTGCCACTTATGTTTTCGCCGCCGGATAGAGGCGATAGCTGCAACAGTTCGTTTTTTTCCAGCTCCATTTGGCCCGAATAGGAAAAGACGATTTCCGGATCGGTCTGAAAACGGCCTGCATCCGTCTGCGTTGCCTTTGCCAAATATCTGGAAAGCCCGTAACCGATTCCTTCATGCGGAATGTGGCGCCTGCTTTCTTTCACGTTAATGATTTGCCGGGATATCAGCATATCCGACCCGGTTTGCAGCAAATACGGATGCATACTTGTAAACCAGCCTACCGTAAGCGTAACATCCAGATCCGGTTGAACCGGTTTCCTGCCGTGGCTTTCCAGGCCGACGAGCACCTGCTTCATGCCTGTCCATTCGCCCATAGCCATACCGAGCGCGGCGAGCAGCAAATCCTGCATTTCCGAATTGTAAGCATGATGCGCCTGTTTCAGCAGCAGCTCGGTTTCCCGCTCCGGCAATGTCGCCGTCACCGTGCGGATTTCTGCAACCTTCATCCCGGTTTCTTCAGGTTGATCCTTTGGTAGCGCCTGCACTTCCGCTTGTTCGATTTGCCGCCAATAAGGCCATTCTTTTTCGATTGCGGGACTGTTGGCATATTGGGCCAATGCTTCGGTCCATCGGAGAAACGAATTTGTTTTGGCGGGCAGGCGGATAGGTGAATTTTTTGCCGCTTGTTCGTAGGCCATCGCAAAATGAGCCAAAAGAATGCGCCAAGACGTTCCATCTACCGCCAGATGATGAATGCATATGAACAGATGATCGCCATCCGGACAGCGGAATAAAGCTGATTTTATGAAAGGGCCGTCGGACAGATGGAAGCTTTTTTGGATTTCGCCGGCCTTCGCCTCAACCTCTGCCTGAAAGTTCTTGACCGAAGTGAAATCATAAATAATCAGATTCAGCAGCTCTTCCGTTTCTTTCATACTGCGATTATATAAAGACAATCCGTTCCCGGTGGGGCGCAGCACCAATCGCAAAGCGTCATGATGCTCGACAAGCTTGCTAAGCGTCTGCCGAAGCGCCGTTTCATGAAAGCCGTGCGGTTTGTATAGCACGACAGATTGATTGAAATGATGCGGCTCCGCCAGGCCAAGCTCCAAAAACCAGTGCTGGATGGGCGTCAGCCCGCATTCCCCTGTCACTTCCCCCTGCTCCGCCATGTGACTGGCCGTTTGAACGTACGGGCTTAATGAAGCGATAGTCGGGTTTTGAAACAGATCCTTCATCTCCACCTTGTATCCTGCATGGAAAAGCTTGGAGAACAGCTGAATGGCTTTGATGGAGTCTCCACCCAAATCAAAAAAGCTGTCGTAAATCCCGACCGTTCGGGCGGCGAGAACCTCTTGCCAGATGGAGACAAGCGCCTGCTCCAAAACCGTACGAGGACCGGCATACCGCGTCTCGGGACGGTGGCTGGCTTCCGGCGCCGGCAAAGCTTTGCGGTCGATTTTGCCGCTTGGACCCAGCGGCATCCGCTCCAACTGCATGAAGTGGGCCGGCACCATGTAGTTGGGCAGCGCCTGCGACAACGCGGTTCTCAGCTCGCTTGCGCTGATCTCCTTATCCGCCACGAAGTAGGCGCACAGCCGCTTTTGTCCCGCGGCGTCCTCGCAAGCCGTCACAGCCGCTTCCCGCACAGCGTCGACCTTCAAAAGCTGCGCCTCCACTTCGCCCAGCTCGATCCGGTACCCGCGAATTTTAACCTGGTGATCGAGCCGTCCCAGAAACTCGATACTGCCGTCCGGCAGCCATCGCGCCAGATCGCCCGTTCGGTACATTCGCTTGCCTGGCGCAAAGGGACAAAGAACGAACTTCTCGGCGGTTAGCTCAGGCCGGTTGAAATAGCCCCTGGCCACCCCTTCTCCCGAGATGCACAGTTCGCCGGGCACGCCGATCGGCTGCAATCGCAATGAACGGTCCAAGATCCATGTCTGCAAGCCGTCAAACGGTTTGCCGATCGGAACGGAAGCCGCTGTACCTTGTCCCGCTCCGGTAGTGTACCGTGTTGCATATACCGTCGTTTCGGTAGGCCCGTATATATTTTCCAATTTAACATTCCATGGCAGCTTGTGATGTTCGTCCGCCAATGCAGGAGGCAAAGCTTCACCGCAAGAGAAAATGTACTTTAACGCCCGGAATCTGGAACAATCGGTCATTTGCAGCACTTTCAAAACCGGACTATACATAGAAGGGACAAAGTTCACATGCGTGATGTTCTCCTCCTCAAGCACCTTGAGCAAAGAAACCGGGTCCTTCTCCTGACCTTGCGGCAAAATAACAAGCTTGCCGTTGCCAAAAAACCATCCGAACAGCTCCGACACCGAAACATCGAACGTATACGTCGTTTTGAAGAGGATAGCATCCTCCGCCAAAAGCGGGTATTCCCGCTCCATCCGGGTTAACAGGTGAACGACAGATCGGTGCTCGACTATAACGCCTTTCGGTTTCCCGGTCGATCCCGATGTGTAAATCAAATAAGCAACATCGTTCGGCGCAGCTGTCGGCTCCAGATCGGACGCTTCCTGATCGAACAATGCGGGATCGTTCAGATTGAACAACTGACCGTCAAAGGCGGCGCGATCCTGCAAACGCTCCTGGATCAGCAGCAGCTTCGCCCCGGAGTCTTCCAAAATAAAACGGATGCGCTCCTGCGGATACTCCGGATCGATCGGCACGTAAGCGCCGCCGGCTTTCAGAATGGCGTAAATGCCGATCACCATTTCCAGGGAGCGTTCCGCCATAACCGCTACCCTCTCCCCGGGGCCGGTCCCTCTGGCCCGAAGCGTTCGGGCAAGACGATTGGCTCGTTCGTTTAATTCCCGGTACGTCAGCTCGCCCCCTTCAAAGCGAATGGCCGTCCGATCGGGCATCCGTGCCGCTTGTTCCTCAAACTTGCGATGAAGGCAGGCGTTTGTCAAATCGCAAGGGTCGCTTGCCGCGTTCCACTCGACCGCGATTTGCCTGTACTCCTCATCGGTCAACATCGTCAACTCGGACAGCGTTTGATGGGGATTTTCCGCGATGCTGCCAAGCAATTGATACCAATGGCCGGCCATACGCTCCATCGTATCACGGCGAAAAAGTTCTGTCGGATATTCAAGAAAGCCGGTCAAGCCTTTCGCAGTTTCTGCAACTCCAATCGTAATATCGTACTTGGCGGTTCCTCCATCGATATCCTCTTGCTCCACCTCCATCCCCGCGATAGCGGATGTGCCGGTTTTTTCATTCGGCGTATCGACATACACGAAAACGGCTTGCACCAGCGGATTGCGGCTGGGGTCATGGGGAATGCGCAGCTCGTCAAGCAGCAATCCGACAGGCAGCTCCTGATGATTGAAAACTTCCTTCAGCGTTTCCCTCACCTGATGCAGCAATTCCATGACCGTCATGTCGTCGGACATGTTGGCGCGAAGCGTTCCCATGGTCAAAAAATAGCCCATCACTCTTTCCAGCTCGGGAAGATTGCGGTTCGCAATAGGGGTTCCGACCAAAAGATCGGACTGTCCCGTATAACGGTATAACAGGATGTAAAATGCGGTCAAAATGATCATAAAGTTGGTCGCCTGTTCTTGCTTGGCAATCGCCTTCAGACGATCGAACACTTCGTTTGGCGTGTGAATGAACACCCGCTCCCCCTGATAGTTCATGGCCGGAGGTCTCGGATAGTCCGTTTGAATGTCCAAAATGTACGAGCAGTCCTTCAGCTGTTCTTTCCAAAACTGCAGCAGCTTTTCTCTCTTCGTTCCTTGCAAATCTTTCCGCTGCCATTCCGCATAATCCGCATATTGAATCGGCGGTTCTGGAAGGCTGACGCGTTCTCCTCTCACATAAGCCGAATAATGAACAGCCATTTCTTCGAAAAATATCGAAAGCGTAATCAAATCGTTCACAATATGATGAACCGTCAATACCAGCTTTGCTTCCGTATCCGATAAGTAGAACAACTTAAAACGAACCAGCGGTCCTTCGTCCAGAACGAATACGCGCTGTACTTCTTCTCTCATCAGCTTTTGCACAACGGATTCTTTCAAATGCTCCGGCGTCTCCCGCAAGTCCACGATCGGCACCGTTAAACGCAGTTCAGGCATCACATATTGCAGCGGTTCCACGGGATCGAAAATAGTTCTCCACCCTTCGTGCCTGGCAAGAACCGCATTGATCGCTTCCACCAGCCATTCATAATGGATCGTTCCGGTTATTCGCCCTACTCCGTAAACGTTGTACGTATACGAATCCGGGTGGAGCCGGTTCATAAACCACAGCCGCTCCTGGTCGTACGACAACGGACTCGCCCCTGTATGATTTCTTCTCGGAATGGTAGAACCTATCATACTGTTCAGTATGGAATCCATCTGCCTCGCCTTCAGCTTCTTTTCGAGCAAAGCCCGCTGTTCAGGCGTTAACAAATGAATGCGATCCGTTAAGCTTTTCATCTCATCGGCTCCTTTGTTTGAACAAATGTTTGCCGCAGCTCGGTTAAATGCTGCATCGTCCTCATCACGATTTCCCGGCTAACGCCAAAGTCCATCAGACAGGCAATCTCCTGCACATCCATATCCCTGTAAATTCGCAAAAGATTCTCGCATTTTTCCTTCGTGCCAAGAAGCGCGCTGAAATGAAAATAAGATTCGAACGCTTGCTTGACGATGGCATCCAGATCCGCAGCAGTCATCGTATCGTACAATGCCGAGATGTTCTTTTGCTGCCGCAAAAACGTCTTCAAATATTCCTTTAACGGTTGTTCCACCAGCCGCCGCACTTCCTCGTTGCTTTCATCGAGGCAAGTATGCAGCATCACCGCCACTTTACGGGAGCCGGGATCGTATCCGTTCGCTGCAAGCATCTCACGGTATTTCGCAATTTTTTCCTCCAGCTCCCCAAAGTTGTTGCCCATAAATCCCGTTAAAATGTTAGCTCCTATTTCAGCCGCGTGCCGATAAGATTCCTCGCTTCCATTGGTGGCAATCCATATCGTCAGCTCCTTCTGAATCGGGCGAGGCAGGGTTCGAATTTCCCGGACGGTTCCGAACATGTCCGTAAACGGAGCGGCGTCTCCTCTCCACAAAGCTTGTACCGTTCGTATCGATCGGAACATTTCATCTTTACGCTGCTCGTAATAGTCGGGCGATTGTACGGGGGCAAGCAAAAAATCGGCCGGGTGCCAGCCGGATGCGAAGGAAACTGCTGCACGCCCGTTGGACAAATTGTCGACAACCGACCACTCCTCCGCAAATCTGATCGGATGATGCAGCGGAAGCACGACGCTTCCCGCCCTCAACTCGATCCGTTCGGTCACTGCTGCCAGAGCGGCGCTAAGAACGGACGGATTCGGGTACAATCCCCCGAAATCCTCGAAATGCCGCTCAGGCGTCCACACCGCCGGGAAGCCGTGCCGGTCCGCAAACTTGGCGCATTCCATCAGCATGCCGTATTTGTCCGGTTCTACCGTCGAGCCGTCGCCGGAGAAAAAGAAAATGCTGAAATCCATCGTTGCTCCTTCTCTGCGGCGCTTCGGCACAAAAGGAACCGCATGGTCTGCCGATTGCGATACCCAATCGCCTGCCTGATCGGCATTGGCATTGTCCGTTGCCAAAAACGTTTCAAGCTCTTTTCCCTGAATCTTCATCCGCTGTTCCAGCAGTTTTCGCTGCTGAGGGGTCAAGGCTTCCAGCCTTTGCCGCAGTTCGCTCATCCCGGATTTCTCCTCTCTGTTATGCATCGCTGCCGAGAAGTTGGATCAGCTCATCGGGGTGCAGCTCCTCAACTTCGCTCAGCAACCGTTCAAATTCATCCAGCTCCTCTTGACTCACCTGCCTGGCTTCAATGGATTGTGCGAGCTGTTCTATCGTCGGCGCTTCGAAGAGGACATCCATCGGAATGTCACCGTGAAATGTTTGACGAAGACGCGCGACCAGTTGAATGGAGACAAGAGAGTTGCCTCCCAAATCAAAGAAGCTTTGCCGGATGCCGATGTTCGTCAGACCGAACAATGTTTCCCAAATGTCCGCAATCTTCTTTTCCGTTTCGGTGCGGGGCGCTGCATATTCAGCGCTGCTCTCCGTCCCGGCAGATTGAGGCATATCCGCCGGAGATGCAAACCATTCCTGCCGGATGTCAATCATATTTTGCTTGGACACAATCACTTGATTGAAATCTCCCGCTGCGATTTGTTTGACGGCATCGATTCCTTCCGCGATGGAAAAGCCTTGTTCCTGGAGCATCCGTTGAAGCTGTTCCTTGAATACATCGGGCAAATTTCCCTGTTTTTCGAGCCAGCCGTCCTCCTGCCACATGTTCCAATTAATCGAAGCGGCACGTATCCCTTGTTGGGTCAAATAGGTCGCGAACAAATCCGTCAACTGATTCGCCGCACACCCATTCATCTGGCCGACCCCGCCTGTAAGTGACATTCCGCTTGAAAACAGCAGCACCCAATCGAGATTCCGCCGCTCCGGCAAGATGGACGCCAAACGAAACAGGCTCATCGCCGGCGGAAGGAGAAGACGGCCTGACGTTTCTCTGTTTTGCAGTTGAACGAGACCCGGTTCAAGAACGTCGGGAATGAACAACACGCCTCTAATTGCGCCAAAAGTTTCTTCTTCCTGCCGAATCCGCTCTTTAAGGGCGGCTTCGTTGCGCCAATCTACGCTTACGTATCGCAGCTTGGAGCGGCCTTGCCGTTCCATCTCGCGAATCCGCCTGAACGCGGCCGGTGTCTCTGCTTCGATTTCCCCCATAACGATAAAAGTCGCATTCGTCGACTGCATCAATGTCTCGCACATGCTCAGGCCAAGGCCGCTCGTTGCCCCTGCGATCACATAGACGCCTTCCTCATGGAACATCTGCGGTGATGCATCGCTTTGCGGAAGGGCTATGCTTTCAATCCCTTGAACAAATCGGCTGTTTCCGCGGTAGACCACGTTGAATTCGGACGATTCGTGCGCGATTTCACGCGACAGCCGCTCGATCAGCCGTTTGCTGCGCGCAGGACTGAGGTCGCTCTGGTCCACATCGATGATCCGCGTGTTGAGCTGTCCGTATTCCAGCGGGATTACTTTCAAAATGCCGAGCATCGCAGCCCGTTCGGGCATCCGTATTTGCTCATGGGCGACGCTGTACAGGTTGCCGGTTAAAACGATGATTTCGATCGGTTCTGCGGCTGCCGCCATGCCGATTCCTTGTGCGATATGCATCAAGCTGTAGAGCCCCATCTGCTGGGCGGATTCAAATTGCTCCGCATCCCACTCGCCGCTGCCGGCTTCCCGAACATCCAGATTCCAAAAATGAATCAGCTTCCGCGGGAGTTTCCCTTCGGATGACAGTTCCGCAAAGAGCTTCTCGTAAGCAAGACGGTCCTTGGGATCTATGGCAAACATGTCATCTTCGATTCGCCTATACGTATCTCCCTGCAGCACGGTGATCACCGTATGCCCTTCTGCCTTAAGATGCAGCCGGAATTGCTCGGCAATGCCTTGAAGATCGTGAAACAATAGGTAGGTATGGAGGCTGCCATTATGATTTTGCGGCCGTTCGGGCGAGGAAGGAATGACGGACTGTTTCCACATCGGAGCGTAAAACCAGCCCGCCGAATGTGTCCCGGCTTCCTGCGATACGGAAGTCCTGGATGAGGAATGATCCCGCATGTCGTTTGCCAGCAGTGTTTTGCGGTCGAAGACATAAGTAGGAAGCGGGATAACCCGATGAGAGAGCCCGCCATACAGCAAAGTCATATCGATCTGGGCTCCATGCCGCCACAGCTCACCCATTGCCCGCAGTGCGCTGGCATAGGCGCACGGCTCCGATCCCGCGGTCGGCAGCGTATTGACCGCAGCCATTCGAGACAGCCGCCCGGAGGCGAAATGCTGCCTGACCAGCGTAGTCAGCGCTTGACCCGGACCTGCCTCCACAAAAACGGCGGCGCCTTTATGTTGAAGCATCAGGTCGATCCCGTCGCTGAAACGGACGGTTTTCCGAATATGATTCACCCAGTATAGCGGGTCTTTTGCTTGCTCGGCCGTAATCCAAGTTCCGCTAACATTGGATACATACGGAATCAGCGGCTCGCGCAGGCGGATGCGGCGTACAACGGCCTCGAAGCGGGCCAGCATCGGCTCCATCATGGCAGAGTGATAAGCGTGGGAGGTGACCAACTTTTTGCTGGATATGGATTTCATCGCTAATGCTTTTTCGAACGTCTCGATGTCTTCAAACGAGCCTGAAACGACGCAGGAACCGGGACTGTTCACGGCTGCAACGTCAAGATTCCATGCATGATCCGCCAAGCTCGCGCGCAGTTCCGCTTCGGGTAGACTCACTGCCAGCATGGCTCCGGGGGGCATCTCTTGCATGAGCATTCCCCGCACTGCGACAAGGTGCAAAGCGTCCTCAAGCGACAGGACTCCAGCCAGACATGCCGCCACATACTCGCCGACGCTGTGGCCAATCATCGCCTGCGGACGAACGCCCCAAGCTTCCATCTGCTTCGCCATCGCATATTCGGTGACGAACAATGCGGGTTGTGCCATCGCTGTCCGGCTCAGGCTGGCGCTTGCTTCTTCCGGCTTGCCGCCGTCCGCGGGATAGAGCAGCTGCCGGAGATCCAAGCCAAGCTGAGGCTCCAGGAGCTCGGCGCATCGATCGACCGTTTCCCGAAAAACTTGCGCTTTTCCGTTCGGAACCTCCTGATCGTACAACATTTTTCCCATATTTACATACTGCGACCCTTGCCCCGAAAACATGAAGAAAACCGCCGGCGGCTGAGAAGAAGCGGGATCCGGGAGCGGCTCGTGCAGCGCCTCTTCAAAATGACGAACCGCCTCTTCCGCCGTATTGGCGGACACCGCCAAACGGAGAGCAAAAGGCTCTTTGCGAGCAAGCGTATACGCGATATCGGATAAGGATGCTTCAGGAGCGGATTGAAGGTAGTCCATGAGGTTTACCGTATTCCGTTTCAATGAGACTGCGGATTTGGCGGAGATGGCGAGAAGCTGCGGAGCACCCGTTCGCTCGCCGGGAAGTTCCGCATGCCTTGAAGCCGCGGCAAGGGGCGCCTCTTCAACAATGACATGAGCGTTCGTTCCCCCGATGCCGAAAGAGCTTACACCGGCGCGGCGCGGGTGTTCTTTTAGAGGCCATGCGGAGAGTTCGCTATTAACGAAAAACGGACTATCGTCGAAATCGATTTTCGGATTCGGCATCGTATAATGTACATTTGGCGGGATTAGTCCATGCTGGACGGACAGCACGGCTTTGATCAATCCGGCAATTCCTGCGCCGCTGTCGAGATGGCCGATATTCGTTTTGACGGACCCGAGCGCACAATATTGTTTTTTCTTTGTGTAGGCGCGGTAGGCATCGGTCAAGGCGGCCACTTCAATCGGGTCTCCGAGCGGCGTTCCCGTGCCGTGGGCTTCCACATAACCGATCGTTTCCGGGTCGATGTCGGAGACGGCAAGCGCATCCATGATCACTTCGGCTTGTCTTGTCACGCTCGGTGCCGTGAAACCGATTTTATCGCCGCCGTCATTGTTGACGGCACTTCCCAGAATGACAGCGAGGATAGGATCGCCCTCTTTCACCGCATCCGCCAGCCGCTTTAGCAGCACGACACCGCCGCCGTTGCCGATGACCGTTCCTTCCGCAGCCGCGTCGAAAGCCCGGCAATGACCGTCCGGAGAATGAATGCCGCCTTCCTGGTAATAGGTGCCCTCTGTCTGCTCCGCCCGAATCGACAAACCTCCTGCAAGCGCCATATCGCACTCATAAGTAAGCAGCGCCTGACAAGCCATGTGCACAGCTACTAGGGAGCTGGAGCAAGCCGTTTGCACCGTAACGCTGGGGCCGTTCAAATTCAATTTATAGGAAACCCGAGTGGCAAAAAATTCGGTCGAATTCCCGAGCATGATCGGAAATTGTCCAAGATGCTCGACCAGATTTTCATCGCTCATAACATGATGAATGTACTCCGATTGGCTGCATCCGGCATAGACGCCTACCCGGGCAGGGACGGATGTCGGCCGGTAGCCTGCGGATTCCAGAGCTTCATATGCGCATTCCAAAAAAATGCGCTGCTGCGGGTCGGTAATCTCGCCTTCCCGGGGCGTCATGCCGAAAAAGTCCGCGTCGAAATCGGCATAATCCGCGACGACCCCGGCGGCGTTGATCCGATTCGGCTCCGGCTGCTTGAAAAAAGTAATCGATTCCGTTCCGTTTCGCAAATTGTTCCAATAACTCTTGAGGTCCGACGCTCCGGGAAATCTTCCGGCCATCCCGATCACCGCAACGCCCCGGTAATTCGTATCCTCCTGATTGGTTGTCATGATCATTTACCTTCCTTTCGTTCTAAGGTTCTTTTGCCGCATCATTTCTTCCCTTCGATGTTGGATGTTTACGGATGATTTTTGGCTAGCCTCCTCTCCCAAAAGCTCTGCATTCAAGTAGCGGGCCAGCGACCTGATCGTGGGAAACCGGAACAAATCCGTCATGGTCACGGATTCATGAACGTGCTGGCGGATCAAATAATGAAGCCGGAACATCCCTATCGAATCCCCGCCGGCTTCAAAAAAGCCGACATCCGGCAAAATATCGTGTCTGCCGGTCACTTCTTTCCATAAATCCGCGATCCGCCGTTCCGTTTCGGTCAGACCGTTTTCTTGCGGCAGCGAAACGGGAGAGTACAACTCCGACAACGTTTTGCGGTCAATTTTGCCGTTTGGCGTAAGCGGCATCTGCTCCAACTGGACGAATCGAGCCGGGATCATATAGTTCGGCAGCGTCTCGGACAAGGAGATTCGCAGCTCGTTCGCATGCAGTTCCCGGTCCGCCACGAAGTACGCCCACAGCTGATGCAGGCCGAATTCGTCCGCATTGGCCAGTACCACGGCTATCTTCAAACCGTCCACTTGCAGCAGCTGCGCTTCCACTTCGCCCGGCTCGATCCGGTAGCTGCGAATTTTCACCTGGTGATCGATTCGGCCCAAATACTCGATTTTGCCGTCCGGCAGCCATCTTGCCAAATCTCCCGTCCGGTAAATCCGCTCTCCGCCGAAGCGGCTTGTCACAAATTTCGCCGCTGTTAGCTCCGGACGATTGAGGTAGCCCCGCGCCAGCCCGAGGCCTGCCGCGCACAGCTCGCCGGGCATGCCCACCGGCGCCAGATGGCCAAAAGCGTCGGTTATATAGACGCGATGGTTCGAAACGGGACGGCCGATCGACACTGGCCGATCCTCTTGCAGGTCGCCGGAGGCCGCCCAGACTGCCGTTGCGATCGAGTTTTCCGTCGGGCCGTACCCGTTGTAGTACTTCACTTTGTCCTTCCACTTTTCCACCAATTTCAGCGAAGCGGCCGAGCCGGCCGTAAACAAAATTCGCAGGTTCGGCATATGATCCGGCTCCAAATAAATCGCATACGCCGGCGGCAGCGTCGCCATCGTAATGCTGTGGTCCGCCAAATAGGACTCGAGCAATTGGTAGTTCAATATTGTCGCTGAAGCCGGAACATACAACGTCGCGCCGCAAAAAATCGCCGCATAAATTTCCCAATATGCCGCATCGAACGAAAGGCTCGCAAACTGCAGCACACGATCCGCCGGGGTCAGCTTCAACTCCCGGTCGAAATATACCATCAGGTTCGTGAGGCCGCGATGCTCCACCATCACTCCCTTCGGCTCGCCGGTCGTCCCTGACGTATAGATGATGTACGCCAGATCGTCCGCATTTGCCGCCGCCGGGTCCAAGTTCGAGCCGTCGACGTCGTAAACCGTCTCGTTATCCAGATCAAGGATTGCGGCTTTCGACTGCAGCTCTGCGTTCAAGCGTTTCCGGGCTAGCAGCAGCTTCGCGCCGGAATCTTCCAGCATGTACTTGATCCTGCCTTCCGGAACTTCCGGATCGATCGGCACATAGGCTCCGCCTGCCTTTAAAATGGCAAATATGGCTGCGTACACAGGCAGAGAACGCTCCGCCATCAGGCCGACAAGCGTATCTTTGCCGACGCCAAGTTCACGCAGCGTCCGCGCCAGACGGTTCGCCCGCTCGTTGAGTTCCCGGTACGTCAGCGTCTGCCCTTCAACATACAGCGCCGGCCGGTCCGGCGTTCGCTCGGCCTGCTGCTCAAGCAGGCTGTGAATCGTTTGCCGATGCGGCGAATCCATCGCCGTGTCGTTAAACGGCCCGAAGATTTGCGCTTTCTCAATCTCCGTCACAACTTCCAGATCGCACACTTTTATGCCCGGATCCGTCACCACCTGCTCCAGCATATGCACCAGGTGCCCGTAAATCCGCTCTATCCACTCCGCGTCGTACATGAGCGTGTTGTAGCAGAAGCTGACCTCAATCTCTTTAGCGGGCAGTATGCGAATGATGAAGTCATAGAGCGCCGGCTCCTTAAGCAAGCGGCCTGTTTCTGCTTCTGCCTTTGCTTCTGCCTCGCTGGCTTGCCTGACCGGCCGTTCAATCGGATCGTTTTCAAAGATCATCAGATGGCCGATCAAATGCTGCTTCTGCCCCGCTGCATGCTGAATGTCATTACTGTAAGCGTGTGAAGTGAGGCTCCGCTCGTGCTTTCTCTGCATGACATCGGCAAAGCTCGTTTCCCCTTCACACTGAATCCGCACCGGTATCGTGCTGCCATTGTCGGACATTCCGCTGACTTGTCCCGTGTACGGGATGTTTGTTGGCCGCACCCGCACAATGCTGCCGAATACAACGTCATTGCTATTGTTGTATCGCTGCAGCAGCAGGCCCCACGCTGTTTGCATCAGCGCAATGACCGCTACATGGTGCTGTTCTGCGACCCGTCCGATCCCTTTGCCAAGCGTTTCGTTCACACGGTAATAAAGCGTGTTGGCTTCATAGCCGTTGACTTTGCCATGCGGCTTGCCGGACGGCACCAGCGTTTGCTCTTCGTAGCCGGCTAAATAGCCCTTCCAATACGCAGTCGCCGCATCTTGATCCTGATTTTCAAGCTGTTCGATCTGCTCCCTCACTTTGTACGTACACTCCTTTCGGGAACCCATATTTTTGACAAGGTCAATATGGGAACGAAGCAAAATGTTTCGTTTTGTTTTGCCGCCAAAGACGGCTCATTCGTTCGTAACACGGCTCGGCAGCGCGCAAAACCTGCGAAAGTGCAGGCTTTTTCGATAGGATCGGTTCGTTTCGGGGAAAAACCTGCAAAAGTACAGGAATTATCCCTCATGAGCAGGCCGAACCCTATGTACCCGCAGAAAAGCCTGCACATTTGCAGGAATAATCCGAAACAAGCGTATGAAGCAGCAAAAAGATGTATATTTGCAGGTTTTCTGTTCATTGACAGTGATGCATTGGCCCCATATTTTTGCACACCCCTCCTTTTCAACATGATCCTCGGCTGTTTTGCACAAATATTCCAAATATTATTAAATTCTATTATTTTATTCAAAATTCCTTTCTCTAAAAAACACTATTTTTGTCGCAATTTGGAATCCGTGACCGAAATTAGACTAACGAAGGGATTTAACCTGATCAGGCCAACAGGAAATGTCGCATCTTATGCGGCGTCAGATTTTGAAACAAGACCGGCTTCTTCCGAATATTTGGCCAAAATCTTTCGTCCCCCCCGATCAGTATTCTTTAAATGACTGAGGAAACGGAACGATACGATCCTTTCCGCCTTATCCGTTATTAATGCGAACCTGACAGTAATCACAATCAATATCTGTCAGTCTAATATTGATTAGTTCGCTGACGCGGATGCCTTGGGAACCTCGATTTCAAGCTCCGCTCTCAAGTGCTGGAATAAGCTTTTCAAGTACGCGTAGTCTGGCCGCTCGCCGCGCAAATACTTTGCCGGTTCCCGAGCCTTCTTTTTGGACGATGTACGTTTTTCCGTCACGCTAGTTCCCCTTCCAAGGATAATCGTTCGCTCATGTTGAGGCGGAATGTGCCATAAGGATCGAGTTCTCCTAATGCTTGATAAGTTGGATGCTTCAAATTAATCCGGGTAAACCGTTTCAAGATGGCTTCTGTCTCTGCGGTACCGAGCCGTAGTGCGGTGGCGTACTTCATCATCTGATCGTACTGCTGTCGGATCAGTTCCCAGTTAATCGGTCTCGCAAGCACAGGCTGAAGATTCGGGAAGGCGTCCGTCATACCAGAATCGGGACGATACAGAACGAGAAGTTTTGCGACAAAACACAGCATGTACAACATAAAACAAACACTAGCCCTCAACAGCGCGGTTCCTCTTAGGCCGCGTTTTTTGCATGTATTCCCTCCATAACGAACGAGAAAATACATTTTACCCGGGTAATATTGATTTTTTATTTTTATCCGGGTATAATTGGTGAGGCAATCAGAGAGGAGGTCAGCATGAGTAATGCCCTAACGCGCTTTTACTGCACGGCATTTTTGGGTGTGGGAGTCGTCGCCAGTGGTTCGTTACAGCATGTTGTTACTACAGTGAAGGATGCTCTGGATGACAGAGACCTCACACAGCTGCTTATATTTGACGATTCCACGGGGAAGCCAGTAGATGTTGATTTTCGTGGGAAGACAGATGATGTGCTCAAACGATTAGGAGAACAGTTTGGTGACTTACCCGGTACGGAAGTGAATCACCAGCCTACACGGCGGGTCGGTCGACCCAAGCTGGGGGTTGTATCCGGTGAGGTTACGTTATTGCCACGGCAATGGGAATGGCTCAAGAGTCAACCTGGAGGTGCGTCGGTAACATTACGAAAACTCATTGATGAGGCTCGCCGTGCTGGAGAAAAACAGAGCAATATCCGAGAGTCACAAGAAGCAACATATCACTTTATGACAGCTATGGCCGGGAACTTCCATCAATACGAAGAAGCTCTGCGGGCACTGTATGCTGGTGATTTGGATCGTTTTTACCACTTCATCGATGACTGGGCACCTGATATCAGAAACCATGTCAAAAGATTAGCCGCTAATGCATTCCCTGAAGGGAACCTATGAATGAAAGCATGTGGAGATTTGAATGAAAAAAGGAACTACGAAAGGAGCCGCTATGACGGAGTTTGGATCTATTCGTTACATCGAACCATCGCAACGCGCTGGCATGAGGTTCATGCAGCGAGGCATTGAGGGCAGCATCGTCATGTTGAACCTGCTGCGTTTTCGTGATATTGCCGATTACACAGCCAATCCTGAACTAACACCGGAGGACCCAATCAGCGGTGCCGAAGCTTTCAACCGCTATATTGAGCACACCCTCCCATTTCTCCGTGAAAGCGGAGGTGAAATCATGTTTCTTGGCGATGGCGGAGAGTTTCTTATCGGACCCGAAGACGAAAGATGGGATCTTGTCATGCTGGTCCGCCAGAGCAGCGCGCAGTCGTTTCTTGCTTTTTCAAGTCATCAAGACTACCTGGCCGGTATCGGGCATCGGACTGCAGCGATCGAAGATTCCCGCCTTCTGCCAATGGCAGAACTTCCGATACCGAATTAATGAATTGGAGGAGAACATGATCATGAACATTCTGAAAGTCAACGGCGTTGATTTGGCCTATGACAGTTTCGGTAACGAAAATGACGAGGCTATTATCCTAATCGCCGGGCTTGGAACCCAGATGATTCGATGGACGGTTCCGTTTTGTCGGATATTAGCAGCGCGGGGCTTTCGCGTAATCCGCTTTGACAATCGCGACGCAGGTTGCTCGACACACTTTAGCCATTATCGGGCGCTGGATTTTGACGCACTGGCGACTGCTCTCATGTCAGGACAGCGACCGGACATCCCTTACACTCTCGATGACATGGCAGACGACGCTATCGGACTGCTCGACGCCCTTTCAATTGACCGGGCACATGTCGTTGGCAGGTCGATGGGCGGAATGATCGCCCAGATTGCAGCCAGTGAGTACCCTGAACGGGTTTTATCACTCATCTCCATTATGTCCAGTTCCGGTAATCCCACCCTTCCGCAAGCTTCCCCGGATGTCATGGCGATGATGACTAAACCGGCGCCGAACCCCTTTGAGGATGAAGCAGGATTTTTGGCGCACAGCCTCTCTTTTGCCAAACGCATCGCCGGAACTGGCTATCCGTTTGAAGAGGACGCTTATCGGGCGCTCATTCTGGAGGAAGTCCAGCGAGCCTACGATCCAGGCAGTGTCGGACGACAAATTGCTGCGATCGCTGTCTCCGGTGACCGTCGTCCGCGGCTGGCGACCATAAAAGTACCAGCACTTGTCATTCATGGGGTGGACGATCCCCTGTTCGTCCCGGCGTGTGGCGAGGACACGGCTTCTGCCATCCCGGGCGCCGAGCTAATGTTGGTTGACGGCATGGGACACGACCTGCCGCACCAACTGTACAAAGTAACCGCTGACGGCATAGAGCGAACGGCTCGTCGCAATTGACACGCGTAGCAACCAGCCGGAGTCCCGCGGTGCCCAACGGGGCTTCCTAACAGAGACTCCATTTGATCGTATATGTGGAATCGATCGAATAAGCGCCGGTTTCATGATAACATCGTGAGCCGGCGCTTTTTCTGTGGGGATTTTTCCAAACTGACGATGGTCAGATTCAGAAACGAATTATTCAAGTAACGAGCATCCCCCCGGTTTCAAGCAGCGTTTTCAAACCCGAAAGCACAATCGGCAGACCGTTTTCAAGAATCCGCGCCGTAGCTGCAGCCTGCTCGAATTCATCATGCACGACGGTTACGAGGGTTACGCCCTGGAGCTCGGCATGCGATCCGATCTCCCATGTAATGCGCGACGGAGTATCGTTTTCCGTACCCGGAAACGAGATGAACCGCCAACCCATAACGAGCTTGTTCGGAGGATCCATCTCAAGAATGGTCCCTTCCGCCTTCTTTTCATCCCCGTTCCATAATTCGAAGGGAGAATCGACTTCCCAGTTGGACCGGATGGCGCAGTTGAACCAAAACTTCGACGTTTTGTCCGGATCCGTTATCGCTTTCCATACCTGCTCAGGCTTCGCTTTTATCGCAATCCGGTTGACATGACGGGGTTTGTTGTTCATGTTCGTTTCACGCTCCAATTCGTTTTGTAGAGATGTTAATTCGATCGCCCAGGGTTCGGCGTATTTGCTTACCCACCGGTCGTAAATTTGGCGTATGGGTACGGCATTCAAATAATGCAGCTTTTCCCGGCCTGCTTTTCTCGTGGTAATGAGCCCGGCTTCCTCCAATATATTCAAATGCTTCATGACGCCAAACCTGGACATGTCGAGCGGGGCGCAGAGATCGTTTAGCGTTCGTCCATCCGAGGCGTGAAGCATATCCAGAAGCGTACGGCGACTGGGATCGGCAAGCGCTTTGAATATGTCATTATCCAATCGGAGCACCTCCTTTTTGACATTCAGAAAAAAATGGAATGAAGTCACTTGACATGTTACCATATAGTAACGTATGATGAAAATATCAATAGTGACCTTACAGTCACATATTATCACAAACGGATTTGTTTGTCAGCCGGCGGCATGTAAATCCCTCCCTCTAACCACAACCAACCATTTGAAAATGAAAGGTGATGTTGAAGATGAAAGTAACTTTGATCGCAGGCAGTAACCGCGCAAACGCAAGCAGTACCAACCTTCTCCGGTACATGGAAAGTCTTTTGAAAGCCCAGCATATTGCGGTCCATTTCGTTGATTTATCGGCGCTGCCGCTGCCGCTCTTTTCGCCGGACAACTGGGATTTCCACCCGAACGTCCAGCGAATGCTGGAAGCAATCGCAGCCGGCGACGGTTTGATTCTAGCGACTCCGGAATATCACGGCTCCATATCCGGCGCACTCAAAAACGCTTTGGACTATGTAAACGCCAAGCAAGTTGCAGGCAAGCCTGTGCTCTCGGTGAGCTCCGCCGGCGGCCCGCTCGGAGTAAGCTCGCTGACCCACCTGCAGACTATTGTACGCAATTTGCACGGGGTTAACTGTTCAGAGTGGATTTCTATCGGGTATGGTTCGAATGAATTTGGTCCGGATGGCGCTCCTTTAGACGAGGGTATGAGAGACAGAGTTCAGGGTGCAGTCCAAACTTTCGTGGAGCTGACCCGGAAGCTTGTGACAACCGCCTCGGCATCAATCTAACAACACAGTCTCTTTTTTTTCGCCAACATGTTACCTTTTGGTAACGTAATGACGTTGGAATAGCGATCATCTTCATCCTAGTATCCCATTATGCCTGTTCGTGGGTAAATTTGCTTCAGTAGAACGGGCTTTACTAAACCTTACTTAAGGAGATGTTTTTTATGAAACCGATAGAACAAAAAAATGCAGAAGCAGTGACCGCATTTATCGAGGATATTGCGAATCAAAACATTCTGGAAAGGACGGATCAGTTCTTTGTTAAGCAATTCCTGGAGGCATTTACGGATCGTCAGTATACCGTGGATGAAATTCTGGCCCAAGAAGAAAAAGTCATCGCAAGAATCCTCATGACGGCTGTGCATTCAGGTCATTTTGCGGGAAATGCACCTACAGGCAAAACCGTGAAGGCAACTCAATTCCGCGAATTCCGCGTCATCGATGGGAAAATCGCCGAACACCTCGGCTGGTTCGATACAGGCACACTTTTGCCTCAAATCCAGGCTCAATAATTGCAAATAAACCTATAAGGAGATGGCGGACATGAAAACGACGGAACAGAGAAATGTGGAAACGGTAAATGAATTTATAAAAGCATTTTGGAACCAAAATGAATTGGATTGCGTGGATCGTTATCTGTCAGCCGATTATCAAGAGCTTTCTTACCATTCCAAAGAAGGCCTCAAAAAATTTGCCGCAACAATCTTGGAGGCATTTCCCGATAAAAGCTACACTGTCGAAGAGATCATCGGCCAAGGGGATACGGTGCTCGTCAGAATGACAGTAAAAGGCACGCATCAAGGCATATTCTTTGGTACTGCGCCTACGGGCAATACGATTGATGTCACTCTGTACCGCAGATATCGCGTTGCGGACGGCAAAATTGCCGAGCATCGCGGCTGGATCGACATGGTGACTATGTGGAGTCAAATTCGCGGCAACTGAACGGATTCCTCCCTTATACACTGTGCTTCAAAGCGTTCATGCGGCCTTTCCCTTCATATGCTCCAAACGCAAACAACCGAGCCTCATATAGGATCGGTTGTTTGGTCTTATGCCGCCAATTGGGATACTGCTATGAAACTCCCGTATTTCGCAAGCCATACTATCGCGAATATTCTGATATCAATTTATCGACATAATAATTGTTATGTAATCTTTTATCTATTCATCGTGTATATAGTAAAAAAAATTTCTGGTTTAACAAGGGAATTTTGTATTTTTATACTATTCGTTTTTGTGAGACTGTTGTATGATAGTTTTATTTAGATTGAAAAAATTGTAAACATGAGAGGAGCTATCGCACATGAAAAAGAAATGGCTGATCACTCTGACCGGCGTCACCCTGACCGTATCCGCCCTGTCCGCCCCGTTCATACCATTGAACACGGGGTACGTGCTCGCAGCGGCTGGGCAGCAATCGGAGAGCAAACCGTCCTATCCGACGCGCGCCGACATTCCGTCGGCCTATAAGTGGAAAACGGAAGACATTTATGCCGGCAAAGCAGCCTGGGACGCCGATGTGAAAAAAGTCCGCGATTTGGCGGAGGCTTTCACTGCCAAGTATCAAAACAAGCTGGGATCCTCCGCTTCCGTGCTGAAATCGGCCCTGGACGATTACACCGAACTGAACCGCCTCTTCGACAAAACGTATGTGTTCGCACACCTGAGCCTGGATGTTAACTCCGGCAATCCGGACATGCAGACGCTCTCCGACGGCGCTGACAAGCTTAGCTCCGATACGGCTTCGAAACTGGCCTGGTTCACCGTGGAGCTGAACCAAATTCCGGACGACCAGCTCGCAGCGCTGCTGAGCGCCCCCGAACTGAAGCCGTTCAAACATTTTGTCGAAGATAAGGTCCGCACGAAAGCGCATACTCTTTCCAAGGAAATGGAAGAAGCGTTAGCCAAAACCTCACCCCTCTCCAGCAATCCGGAAGACACCTTCTCCATGCTCATCAAAGATATCAAATTTCCGACGATCAAGGACGAGAACGGCAAGGAAGTCCAGCTTACGCGCTCCAACTTTATCACTTACATGGAAAGCAAAAACCGGGACGTCCGCAAAGCGGCTTTCGAAGCTTACTACGGCACACTGGCCAAGTTTCAGGACACCTTTTCGAAAACGCTCGGCGGCGAAGTGCAGGCTAACAACATCAACTCCGAATTGCACAAATACGGATCGGCACTTGAAGGCGCGTTGACGCCGAACAACGTCCCTGTCCAGGTCTATGACGAGTTGGTCAATACGGTGAACAAAAACTTGTCGCCCCTGCATCGTTATATGGAAGTGAAGAAAAAGCTGCTCGGCGTCGACCAGCTTCACATGTACGACATTTACACCCCTGTCGTCGAATACGAGGAACGTTACATACCGTATGAGGAAGGCAAGCAGATGGTGCTCGACGGGCTGAAACCGATGGGCGACGCGTATGAGAACGTCCTCAAGGGAGCTTTTGACCAAGGCTGGATCGACGTCTATCCGACCGATGACAAACGGAGCGGCGGCTACCAGTGGGGTACCTTTGACACGCATCCTTACATACTGCTGAACTACGAGGGAACTTATGACTCCGTGAGCACGCTCGGGCATGAGCTGGGTCACGCCATGCAGTCCTATTACACGAACAAAACGCAAAATTACTTGAACTCAAGCTACCCGATCTTCACGGCAGAAGTCGCTTCCACCATGAACGAAACGCTGATGTTCAAATCTTTTTACGCCAAAGCCAAATCCAAACAGGAAAAGCTATATCTGCTGAATCAATACCTTGAAAATTTCCGCACCACCCTATTCCGCCAAACGCAGTTTGCCGAATTCGAGCGCGCGATTCATGAAAAAGCGCAAAAAGGCGAGTCCCTCAATGCGGAAACGCTGAAAAAACTGTATCTCGACATTAACAAAAAATACTACGGCCCTGCGATCGTGTCCGATGATGAAATCGCCATGGAATGGGCGCGCATCCCGCACTTCTATTACGGCTACTATGTGTATCAGTACGCGACTTCTTTTGCGGCGTCCGCGGCGCTGGCCGATCAGGTGCTCACCGAAGGTCCGACGGCCGTGAACCGCATTCGCGACAACTTCCTTGCGGCAGGCAATTCCGCATCGCCGATCGACGTTCTGAAAGCAGCCGGCGTTGACATGTCGACGGCCAAACCGATCGAAGAAGCGCTCAAGGTGTTTGAATCGACGCTTGCCGAATTCGAGAAGCTTGCAGCCGAGGTGGAAAACGAAGGCTCGGTAACGGTTAAAGTGACAATTAACGGCAAACAACAGCAGTTCGAGCAAGCTCCGCTCAACGTCGACGGCAGCATCCTCGTCCCTGCCCGCGGTGTGTTCGAAGCCTTGGGTGCGAAGGTAGCCTGGAACGAGGAGCAAAAGGCGATTACAGTGACAAAAGGCGGCAAAACGATCGTCCTGACGCTCGACTCCAAAACCGCAACGGTCGACGGCAGCAGCGTGACTCTGGAGCAGGAAGCGCGGCTCGCAAACGGCTTCACCGTAGTTCCGGCCCGATTCATCGCAGAAGCGCTGGGCGCAAAAGTGACTTGGAACAGCGACGACCAAACGGTTGTTATTACGGAATAAGTGAAACAGGTTGCCCAATCAGGTTGATTCATCCGTCTAGCGGCAGACAGGCATGGCGATGTTCGGCGGGCGCATACGGGCCGGCGTTCCCGATCTCCAATCGGGCTGCGTCGGGTGGAAGTTGTAACTGGTTGCCGGGGGACGGCCTATTGCAGTCCCTTTTGCCCTTTTCCGTTTAATTTTTCGCATACAAAAGTCATCTTTATCGCTGTTTGGCACGATTCTGTTCGGTTTTTCATATTTATTTTTCGTTTTTCACGAAATCAGTACAATTTCTGTGTGAAATTTCGAATAGATTTCCACGATTCGCAAGTGGCAGCGGTTGGCAGACCGGCTCCTCTCTTATTCATTCGAGTTGAACCCCCAGTCAAACTGGGGGTTTACGTATACAACAAAAACCTCCGCTCCCAGTTTCGGGGCGGAGGTTTCACTTTATTTCATGCCTGAAATATTGTAATTCTCGATAATGTGCTTCTGGAAGAAGAAGAAAATAATCATAATCGGAATGACCATGAACGCCGCGCCCGCCATCTGCAGCGCGAAGTTGGTGCCATGCTGGCCTTTCAGCAGCTGCAGGCCGACCGACAGCGTGTACAGCTTCTCGTCGTTGGCGATGATGAGCGGCCAAAGGAAGCTGTTCCAGCCGCCGATGAACGTCAGGATCGCCTGCACGGCGAGAATCGGTTTGGACATCGGCAGTACGATTTGTGCGAAAAGCCTGTACTCGCTTGCTCCGTCCAACCGTGTCGCCTCCATAATCTCATCCGGCAGCGCCAGCATGAACTGGCGGAACAGGAAAATGCCGAAGGCGCTCGTGAAGCCCGGCAGCACGACGCCAAGCATCGTGTTCGTCAAATTGACGCTGTTCAGGATGAGGTACACCGGGATCATCGTGACCTGCCCGGGAATCATCATCGTGGCGAGCACGAGCAGGAACATTTTTTCCCGGCCCTTGAATTTATACTTGGCAAAGCCGAAGCCGGCCATCGCATTCAGCAGCAGTCCGACGAAGGAGAGCAGCGTAATCAGCAGCGTATTAAACAAATACGTGCTGAAATCCATCTCCGTGAAAAGTTTGCTGAAGTTGTCAAACGTGAACATTTCCGGCCACAGCGTCGGCGGCATGCGCTTGATCTCCCCTTCCGTCTTGAAGGCGGAGAGCAGCATCCAGATGAACGGCAAAATCATCGCCACGCCAAATACGGTCAAAACAAGGCCGGCGATCCACTGCTGCAGCTTTCCGCGCGAGCTTTCGGTCCGGCCAGACGTTTTAATCGCGGATGATGACATACATGTTCGCCTCCTATTCCTCGGCTTGCTTCCGCTGGAGTCTCAGCTGGAGCATGGTGACGGCAATAATAATAAAGAAGAGTATGAACGATCCCGCTGCCGCATAACCGAAGTGGCTGAACTGGAAGCCGTTCTGGTAAATAAACAGCGATGCGGATACGGTGCCGTTCAGCGGTCCGCCCTGAGTCATGACAAAGGGCTCTTCAAAAAACTGCAGCCAGCCGATCATCGTCGTCACGCTGACAAAGAAGATCGCAAAACGCATCATCGGAATCGTAATCCGCGTCAGCTGCTGCCAATTGCTTGCCCCGTCGAGCTGCGCAGCCTCATAGTACGACCGGTCGATCCCCTGAAGCGCGGCGATGAAGATGATCATATTCAGCCCGATGCTTCGCCAGAGCGCCAGCATAATGAGCGACAGCTTGGCAACGGTCGGCTCGGTCAGCCATGGCACCGGATCTGCGCCGAGCGACGTCAGGATGTAGTTGAACAGGCCGATGCGGGGATTGTACAGATAGCTCCAGACAACGGCCACGGCCACTACGTTGGTGACCGACGGCAGGTAGTACACGCCGCGGAATATTTTGAACACGCGCGAGCGGCCGAAGTTGATCAGCAGCGCAACGCCGAGCGAGCACACGATGACCAGCGGCACGCCGACGATGACATAGAACAGCGTGTTTCGCAGCGCCAGCAGGAAGACGGGATCGCCCAGCACATCGGCGTAGTTTTTGAGCCCGACAAAATGAATGGTCGAATAATTGGCAAGACCCGCGAGACCCATGTCGGTCAGGCTGATGTATACCGCAACGAGAATGGGCAGCAGGGAAAACACAGCAAGCAGAATAAGGGTCGGCCCGATAAAGACGTATGGCGCAGCCTTTGAAGGTCCTTTCATGATCTCACTTCCTTTGCACTTGGCCGATTAACCAGTTTTACTTGTTCAGCAGCTGCTGGGATTGCGCGTTGAAGTCTTTCAACTGGGCATCGATGTCCGCTTTGGCACGGTAAATCTGTTCAAAGGTTTTCAGGTAGTTCTGGGAAATATTATCCCACGATTTGACGAGCGGCATCGGCTCGGCGGTTTTCAACTGCTCGCCGACAACGCTCATATTGGCATCCCCTTTCAGCTGCGGATCTTCCCACGCCTTCATATTCGCCGGCAGCTCGCCGGTTTGTTTCATCCAGGCCAGCTGGTTTTCCGGCTTGCTCAGGAACGAGATGAACTTCATCGATTCGGCTTTATGCTCGGTAAAGTTGAAAACGGCCAAGTTGGAGCCGCCGAGGGAGCTCATATTGTTTTGCTTCGACGGCAGCACGGCTGTGGCCCATTTGCCGTCGACATTTTGAACTTGATCCTTGACAGTTTTGATCATCCAAGGACCGCTGATGAACATCGGAACCATGCCGTCTCCGCCGAACGTTTGGGAAATGTCCAGGCCGAGATCGACCGGAGCGTAGCCGTTTTGGAAAAAGCCTTTGAGATACGCCACCGTATCGCGGAACGCCGGCTCTTCGAACTGGGCCTTGTTGTCCGTAATCAGCTTGGCGCCGTTTTGACGGGCGAACATGAAGCTCAGCGTAGGTTCCTTCGGATCCAGGCCGATGCCGTATTTGTCCTTGCCGCGCTCGGTCAGTTTTTTGGAAGCGTCGAGCAGTTCATCCCAAGTTTTTGGCGCATGATCGTACCCGACCGATTTCAACACATCGGTGCGATAAAATAATATTCTTGTCTCGGCAAGCCAAGGCACGCCGAAAGTTTTGCCGTCGAACTGATTGGAGGTTACAGTGCCTTTGAAAAAGTTGCCGGCGGCGAGCTCCGGATATTTGGCCAGGTCCCCTGTCAGATCGGCCAGCGCGCCCGCCGATGCGAATTCCGGCATCCAGGTGGTACCCATCTGCAGCACATCCGGTCCTTTTTTGGAAGCAACTGCTGTCAGCAGCTTGTCATGGGCACTCCCCCACGGAATCGCTTGTACCTTTATCGTAATATCCGGGTTCTCTTTGGCGAAGGCCTCTGCCATCTGCTCCATCGGCTTGCTGCTGTCGCCCATCGCCCAGACGGAGAGCGTGACTTTGCCGCTTTCTCCGGATTTGTTACCGCTTGACGAGCAGCCCGCGAGTACAGTTCCTGCGAGCATAACTGTCGCGATGGCCGCGCTTGCAGTTTTCTTTTTCATCTGTTTTTCCTCCCCTGATTAAGTTGCTCCAAACTTTATAGAAACGTTTCGATATGAATTATAGATCAAATTGAAATCGTATTCAAGGTTTTTTTGTTGAACAATTTCCCCTTCATATATAGCCGGAAATGGACAATTTCCGTACAGCATGCGCGAACACGCAAAAATATTTAACGTTTGACTTCATTTCACTACTTTGTTTATACTCTTTTTAACTGTTATAGAAACGTTTCTATTACCCATTTTCCGTTGTAAGAAGGTTTTACCCATCAGAGGAGGTACTGCACGATGTCGACTCAACAACCCGCTCCGCACCCGGCCGTCTGGCGGCTGGAAGCCGGAGCTTTGGCCTTCACCTTTCATCCGTCGGGAGACCTGTATGAGGCGCTAGGCGGCGGAATTATGCTGAATCAGCTGCTGAGCAGCCCGCCGGACGGCTCGCTGAACAACCTATATTTGAGGATCGCCCGGCCTGAGGGCTACTCGGTCCATCCGCTGCTCGGCGTCCGCTCGGCAAGCCGCGTCAGCCGCGGAGAACACCGCATCACCTGGAGCGGCATCGCCGACGAGATTCGTTATGAGGTCTCTTTTCTGCTATCATCGCGCAATATATGGTTTTGGGAAGTCAACCTTCATTCGGAAGGCGCTTCCGTCCGGGCGGATATCGTCTACGGCCAGGATATCGGCCTCGGCGCTCCCGCCGCCGTGCGCAGCAACGAAGCCTACTGCTCGCAGTATATCGATCATGCAGCATTCCGTACTGAAGATTTGGGCTGGGTCGTCTGCTCCCGTCAAAATCAGCCGCAGGCTGGACGCTTCCCTTATTTACAGCAGGGCTGCCTGACGGGCGCCGCTTCCTTTTCCACCGACGGCTTCCAATTTTTCGGCCTCAGCTTCAAAGATACCCATCAGCCCGAGGCGCTTTCTCGAGATCAACTGCCAAGCAAGGTATACCAGTACGAGTTCGCCTATACAGCGCTCCAGTCCCAATCGATGGATGCGGCGGAAGGAGCCCGGGCCGTCTTTTACGGCATGTTCCGCGAGGATCATCCCGAGGCGGTCGCGTCAGCCGAATTCGCCCATGAGCTTGCGGCAGCTTGGCAAGAGGCGGAGTCCTTGCCTGCCGCCGAAGGACCTGCCCATCCGGTGCCGCTCAAGTCGCCGGATCTCGGAGCCCCGCTCAAGGTCCGACCGCTGACGGCCGCCGAGCTGCAAGCGCGCTATCCTTCCCGTCTGGAGGAGGAATGGGCGGATGGCGAACTGCTCTCCTTTTTCACTGCGACTTACGAGCACGTCGTGCTGAAAAGCAAGGAGATGCGCATCGAGCGGCCGCACGGCCATATTTTGATGAGCGGCGCACCCGACCGGGCGGACGTCGAAATGCTGACTTCGACCGCTTATATGTATGGGGTTTTTCACTCCCATCTCGTCGTCGGCAATACTTCTTTCAACAAGCTGCTGAGCAATACGCGAAATGCGCTAGGCGCCACCAATGCCTCCGGGCTTCGATTATACGCCCGGGTCGGCGGCAGCTTCCGGCTGCTCGCCATGCCGAGCCTGTTCGAGATCGGCTTCAACTATTGCCGCTGGATCTATCGGCTGGACGGGGATACGCTCGAAATTACGAGCTATACGAGCGCAGACTCCCCTGACGCGGTGCTGGAAGTGAGGTCCGAAAGCGGCCGGCCCCGCGAATATTTGATCACCGCACAGATCACTATGGGCGACCGCGAGTACGAGGCTCTCTATGAGCTGACAGAGCGCGAAGGCTGCCTGCTCATTGCCGCGGCCGAAGGCTCGCCGATCCGCGAGGCGTATCCCGGGCTCCGCTACCGGATCTGTGCCGAAGGCACCGGGCTGCGCAGAACCGATGAGCGCAGGCTGATGCCGTCGCTTGTCCCAGGGCCGGCCCCGCTGCTTGTGCTGGAGACGGATGCCGCGGCGTCCTGGCGCCTCCTCATCGGCGGCCGCCTTGCCGGCTTCGGCGCCGATGCGCCCGCAGCGCCCTCTCCCGCTTTTGAAAGCGAGAAGCTGAAATACCGCGAGGATATGGCCAAGTTGATGAACGGCTTCGCCATGGAGCACCCGCAGGGCAGCGAAGCCGTGCAGCGACTGAACATGCTGGCGTGGTGGTACACGCATAACATGCGGGTTCATTTTGCGGTTCCTCACGGGCTGGAGCAATACGGCGGAGCCGCTTGGGGTACACGCGACGTATGCCAAGGGCCTGCGGAGTACTTTCTTGCGGTTCAGCATTACGAGGCGGTCCGCGATATTATTTTGACGGTATATGAACATCAATACGATTCCGGCGGCGGCTGGCCGCAATGGTTCATGTTCGACCGCTATCGCCGCGTCCAGCAGGAAGAGAGCCACGGAGATATTATCGTGTGGCCGCTCAAGCTGCTTGGCGACTACATCGCCGCAACGGGCGATACCTCCATTTTGGAATCTGAGCTATCCTATACGGATCCGCACACCTTCGAGCTGACAGAGAAAAAACAGCCGCTGTTTCATCATGTGCTGAAGCAGATGGACTACATCCGCGCCCGCTTCCTGCACGGCACCCGTCTTTCCGCTTACGGCGACGGCGACTGGGACGACACGCTGCAGCCGGCCAGCGCGGAGCTGCGCACCTATATGATCAGCAGTTGGACCGTGGCGCTGACGTACCAAGCCGTGCGGCAGCTCGGCACCCTGCTGGCTTCCGTTCCCGCTGCGGGCGGCGCCTCCGAAGAGCACCGGGCATTCGGCGCGGAACTGCTGCAGTTGGCGGACGGCATCTCTGCGGATTTCCGCCGCTACATGAATCCGGACGAAGTCATTCCCGGCTTCCTGTATATGAAGGACCCGGAGCAGCCGGACAAATGGCTCCATCCGACCGACACGCGCACCGGCATCCAATACCGGCTGCTGCCGATGACGCGCAGCATGATTGCCGGGCTGCTCACGCCGGAACAGGCCGAACAGCATTACCGGCTGATCAAGCGCGAGCTGAGCTTCCCGGACGGCGTGCGGCTGATGAACCGGACGGCTTCTTATGAAGGCGGCGTCAGCACCCGCTTTAAGCGCGCGGAGCAGGCGGCCAACTTCGGCCGCGAAATCGGGCTGCAGTACGTGCATGCCCATATCCGCTTCATCGAAGCGATGGCCGGGCTTGGCAAGCCCGAGGAAGCGTGGCTGGCCCTGCAGGTCATTAACCCGATCGGCATTCGCAAAGCTGTGCCGAACGCGGAACTGCGGCAGAGCAATGCGTATTTCAGCAGCTCCGACGGCAAGTTCGCAAGCCGCTATGAAGCTGCGGAGCGCTTCGGCGAGCTGCGCAGCGGCTCGGCTCCCGTCAAGGGCGGCTGGCGCATCTATTCCAGCGGCCCCGGCATCTACATGAACCAGCTGATCTCGAACGTGCTCGGCATTCGCCTAGCCGCAGGCCGTCTTCAGCTGGATCCGGTGCTTCCGGCCGAGCTGGACGGACTGAGCGTGCGCTTTGCGGCAGCCGGCCGGCCGGTGCGCATCACCTACACGCTCTCCGGCAGCGGGAGCGCTATCCGCCGGATTACCGTCAACGGACGCGAGGTCGCCTTCAGCAGGCTCATCGGTCCTTACCGCAGCACCGGCGCGGAATTGTCCCTGGAGGAGCTGGAGCTCCTCTGGCTGCCGGAAGCCGAACAGCTGAATGAAATTGCGATTGAAGCCTGATTTTGAAAAAATCGTCTTCCGGATAACGCTTACGAAAGAGAAAGTTGTGGTATATTTGAAAAACAAGCAGTCTTTAGGAGGGAACCCGATGGTCAGCATCAAGGATATTGCCAAACAGGCTGGAGTCTCGATCTCGACCGTCTCCTACGCGCTGAACGGCAGTCCTAAGGTTACACCCGAAACAAGCACAAAAATTCTTGCCATCGCCAAGGAATTGAATTACATTCCCAATGCTGCGGCCCGCCAGCTCAAAAAGCAGGAATCCCGCATTATCGGGGCGTTCCTGACCGATTTCACCGGCGCCTTCTACGGCGACCTGCTTCAGGGCATGAAGGGAGTGCTGAACCGCAAGGGCTACGACCTGATCGTCTGCAGCGGCATGCAGTCTCACAGGCTGCTCCCGGAGCGCATGATTGACGGGGCCATCATTCTGGACTCCACCTTCTCCGACGAGGAGCTGCTGGATTACGCGGACCGCGGCCACAAGCTCGTCGTTCTGGACCGGGAGCTTAATCATCCGGCCGTGAATCAGGTGCTGCTGGACAATAAGGCCGGCGCCAATCTGGCGATGGACTATTTGATCGAAACCGGGCACCGCAAGCTGTATGTCGTGACCGGTCCGTCGGACTCGTTCGACTCCCGGCAGCGGATGATTGCCGTCCGCCAGACGCTGGACCGCCATCCCGATATCGAGGCGGTCATAATCGAAGGCGACTTCAATAAAGGCTCAGGCGAAGAGGCCGGCCGCATCATTCTGGATTCATATGACGGCCCGGTCGGCGTGTTCTGCATGAACGACGAGATGGCGATCGGCCTGCATAACTATGCGGCCCGCCGAGGCTTTCGGGTAGGCGAGGACTTCTCGCTCATCGGGTTTGACAACATTGATCTGACCCACTATCTTCAGCCGCGCCTCTCCACCATCGAGTATTCCAAGTACCGTTGGGGCGCTATGGCCTCCGAGCAGCTCCTCCGCCTCATCGCAGGCGAGGAAGTGGAACATGAGCGGATATATGTCTCTCTCATTAAGGGAGCTTCAGTGAAGCTTCGGAATGACGGGTAATCCGATGCGAATGGACTGACAAACAAATAGAGGCAGCTTTTCAGGAGCCGCCTCAGGCCGCCCGAGAAAGCCGCGACACTCAGTTAGGGTTAGGGCTATGGGAAACAGTGAGCCCTTAATTTGAAGGACAGCCGTTTTTTCCGGGTGCGCACCTCTCCTTGTGAGGTCGCGGTACTGAACAAAATGGGTAGGAAACATCGTGTTAGGGAAAAAGCCTGCGAAAGCGCAGGTTTTTTCTATGAAATCGGCTTGTTTTGGCGAAAATCCTGCAAAAGTGCAGGATTTTTCGCTGAAAGTGAACCTGAGCCCATGTTCCCGCTGAAAAGCCTGCACAATTGCAGGAATTTGTCGTAGCCAGCGATCAAGGACGCAAATTCATGTATATTTGCAGGTTTTCTTCGTGCAGCAGGCAGGTTGGGGTTATCCCCTTTAACGTGGGGGTTTTTCAACAGCCTATGGCAGCTTTTCAGGGACTGCCTTCCGGTATGAGCAAATTCCGTTAAAATCTGTTTTATGATTATAGGTGTTATCGCCGGGCCGGCGGGATGCTCTGTGGAAAATTGAACATATTATTCGGGTCGTAACGGGCTTTAACTCGTGTCAGCCTGTCGAAATTACTACCGTAGTAGGCCTGCTGCCAGTGTTTGATTTGGAGGTCCGGCGTATTGACGTAAACACCGCGGGTAAAGGGGAGCATCGCCCTGCGAAAGCTCTCTACCCAGCTAATTCCCCGCCTCGCCTCCGCTTGTTTGTTCCAGGTGGCAGTAGGAGTTACATTATACAAAGCCCGGCGGTAGAAATAGGCTGTAGCCCGATTCGGCACCTTGGCCATCGCGCCGCCTAAACCGTGAAATAAGATGGAGACCGCAGAGGTAGGCGGCGATTCAATGAAACGCCGTATAGTGCAGATGGCAGCCTCGGGCAGCCGATGATAGACGTAGGGTCCGACGCTTTTAAAAGGATAAGGAGCTGTTGGCGTCGTCTTCGCTACCAGTTCAACAGACTCAATCCACGGTATTTCCTCAATAACAACCTTCCGCGGCGACCCGGACCGAAGCAATGGCTGCAGCAATTGGCGGAGCTTTTGGGCCGATCCGAGGAAGACTCCTTGCATCAATATAGGGTAACTCTCCGAAGACTGCCGTCCGTTAGCTATCCCAAGGGTAACGGTGAGCTGCTCATTCGCGCCTGGAACAGTATAATCCTGCCAAGTCCGAAGCACTGGTTCAAGATCACGCAGGTCCCAACCGATTTCAGCAAAGCCGACCGTTTCAATCGGGTGAGTCCGAAAGCGGAAGTTCGTGCAGATTCCGAAGTTGCCTCCTCCCCCTCCCCGCAATGCCCAGAACAGATCGGCGTTTTGGCTGGCATTGGCGTGAATCGTGCGTCCGTCGGCGTTGACCATTTCGACATCGACTAAATGGTCGATCGTGAGACCGTAGGGTCGAGATAGAATACTGTGACCGCCTCCAAGAGAGACTCCGGCAATGCCTGTGGTTGGGCAAAGCCCGACCGGCACCACCAACCTTTCTTTCCAGAGTGCCGAGTTCAAGGCGCCTCCCCTAATGCCTGTCTGTACTGCGGCGATGCCGTGCCTGCGGTTCACATCCACCTGATGCATGTCGCTCACGTCAATCACGATTCCTCCGTTAACGACCGACAAGCCCTCGTAACTGTGGCGGCCGGAACGCATGCGGATCGGTACGTTATGATAGCGGGCCCAACGTATGGCGTTGACTACATCCTGAGTTTTCTGAGCAAATACGATGACTCGCGGGAATTTGTTAAAGAAGGTGTTGAATTCCCGACGAGCCGAGTTGTACTCGCGATTCCCCGGTACAACGATACGTCCGGTCAGTTCAGGTTCCTTGCCGCGTCTTAATATTCGAGGAGCGTATCGTTTGTCGATCAGTAATCCCGGCAACTTGTTTTTGGCCCACTTCTTTTTCAAGTTTCGCAGCACAGTATTACATACCTTCACTTTACGGGCTGGCTTTTTCACATTCAACCTTTTCACATCCCTTCCCAGCTCTCGAATACATAGGATGTTGACCTGAAAAAATTTGCTTGGATGAATGTGGAAAAGTAAAAGAAGGCCAAGAAAATCCACGAATAGCAGCAGCCATTCGCGGAGCGCCGCCACCGGCTCCCGCTCCATCATCAGTTGTGTTTCAAAGGCGGAGCCTCCGCTCCTCCACCCCACACCTGACTCCCTCCGTTCTACTCTGTGCTTTGTGCTGCTCTTTACTCCCTATCCGGTCTGAAAGCCGGAATACGAAGTGATCCCAATGTTGGTTTTCATCGGTAACGATAGTTGAAAAACAGAAAAAAAGCAGGCCAAGACTGTAAGGTTCCAGTTTTGGCCTGCTTTTTTTATAAACCCGCCCAGACATCTTTCGCATAGCTTCCATTCGTCTGAAGATTTGCCAACCATTTTTCCGCTTCTTGTTTTTCAGCCCCATGGACAAGCTGATAAGCTTTCTGCAATGCGTTCTCGACATCTGGAGTCATTTTGCTGCCATCTCCGCATACGTAAATTCGCCCTCCGCCATCAAGAATGCGGATTATTTCCGCTGCATTTTCCACCATCAAATGTTGAACGTAAGTTTTAGGTACGCCTTCCTTGCGGGAGAAAGCAGTATGAATCGTTACTAATCCGTCTTTTTCAAATTGTTCAAGTTCTTCGCGGTAAATATAATCGGCTTCGTTCCTGCATCCAAAGTAAAGATGAGCCTCGCCCAGCGATTTTCCTGCCTGCTTCATCATAGCACGACCTTGCAGAAAACCGCGGAAAGGCGCTACTCCGGTCCCGGGGCCCACCATAATCATAGGTGTCTGCGGATCTTCAGGGAGCTGGAATCCGGATTCCGGTGTACGGACGAACATGACCATGTTTTCCCCGGGCTTGCGTTCAGCCAAGTAATTCGAGGCAACCCCGCGATATTCGCCTTGTCCGCTCCAAGCAGCGCTGCGCACCACCCCTACTGTAATACCGGCACGTTCAGCGTTCATCCGCGGGGAACTTGATATCGAATAATATCGCGGTTTTAATGGAGGAAGCAGCTCCAAAAACTTCTCAAACGGAATTTCGCACGCTTCGTATTTTTCAACAAGATCAAGCATCGTAATCCGCTTCTTCAATATCTGCTCCTCGTATGTTCCCTCCTCTAACAAAGCTTCAAGCTCACGCTTATGCGGAGGGCAAGCCGTAAAAGCGGCAACTTCGCGTATTTGGGCGCGGGAAGCGGCTTCCTGCACCTCTACACTATGGCTGAGCAGGTCACAAAGAGATACAGGCCGATCTAAAGGCAGATGGGAGCTGCTAACTCCGCTTGCCGTCAAAATCACTTGATCGTTTTCGCTCAAACGAAATCGCCGTAGAATACGGTTGACATTCTCTTTACTGTTGCTTGGGAAAACTCCGAGGTGATCGCCCTCCTGATACGTAACCCCGTCCGGCAATTCGATCTCGATGTGCCGTGTGCTTCGTTCGCTGCCGGACTGCTGAAGCTCGCGATTTTCCGCGACTGTCCCGCGAACCGCTTCGTACGATTGAGCGAGAGGAGTTTCTGCCAAGCCGCTGACAAACTGAATGTTCAGCGTACTCCGTTCTTTTTCCGCGTTTTCGTTCAACTTTAAATCGAACGTCTTCATCGCATCGGTCCACATTTGTTTTTTCCATGTTTCAAACTGCTTTTCGAAGTCTCCGCTTGCATCGGCCTCTCCGCGAAGAGAGAACCTGGACGCTCCTGCTTCGGCGAGCTTCCGGTCGATGAATCTGGGTACCTCTTGATACGTAGAAGCCCAGTTGCGATCCCCGCAGCCAAATACGGAATAATGAACTCCTTTAAGCTCCCCCGCTTCAACCTGTTCCAACCATTGAACGAATTGTCGCGCATTGCCCGGCGGTTTACCGTTATAAGAAGAGGTGATGATTAATAAGGCGCCTTCCTTCGGCAAATTGCCTAACCGCTCATTAAGGGGGGCGGTTTCGCTTCGAATGCCGTGCAATCGGGCAATGTCCGCCAGTTCTTTTGCAATACGCTCTGCCGTTCCCATATTCGAACCGTAAAGAACGAGCAGCGGCCTGTTATTCACTCCGATGATGGAAGCTTTCTTCACTTGGTTGTCAAGTTTTGGAGCATCGGCAACGGCATCATCAGGCTTGATTGCATGCGTATTAGTGACTTTCTTATCTCGCAATTGAACGCGTATCTTAAAATCTCCCGGTTTCAGCGTCAGCGTTTGCTTTATTTTCAACTGATAGTTCATATGATCAATCAATTGAAATTGTTGAAGGATCATGCCGAGTACTAAAGCCGCTTCGTGCAGCGCGAACTGCATGCCGATACAAGCCCGTTGACCGTTCCCAAAAGGTTTATACGCATGGTTTGGAACTTTGGCCGGGTCTTCAAACCGTTCGGGGCGGAATTGTTCCGCATCGTTCCCCCAGGCTCCCTTATCCCGGTGAAGTTGGGGCAAAAGAACGGACACTGACTCCCCTTTTTTAATGAGGTATTTTCCCCCAATCGTCGTATCTTCCCTGGCTTTGAGTCTAAATACAGGGGCTGTCGGCCATAAACGCAAAGATTCGCTTAAAATCATCCGAATATATTTAAGCTTTAGCACTTGTTCATAAGTCGGCACTGAGTCTGTTAGTACTTCATCCACTTCTGCGTAAGCTTTTTTTAAAACTTCAGGGTGTTTCAATAAGTAGTAGGTCGTAAAAGACAACAATCCACTCGTCGTTTCATGACCGGCTATCAAAAATGTAATAATTTGATAACGAATATTTTCATCACTCAGCAGCTCCCCGGTTTCGGGATCTTTAACATTCAACATTCGGGCGAGCAAATCGGTTTCCCCGTAATCTCCGCTTGCTTTACGATCTGCAATGATTTTATCTACCAAGGAGAACATCGATTGAATATCGCGCTCGAACTGGTGTTTTGTTTTTAACATCAGTTTGTTTTGTATCGGCAGCCTGGTACCGTAATGCATGGCTTCATCTAGAGATCGAACCATACTAACGATAAAAGGGTTTGGCGTTTCTCTGTAAAAACTATTGAAACGATAGCTAAATCCGCATAAGCCGATGGTGTCCAGCGTAAGCCGTGTCATATCTTCAGGAACGTCGATGCTTTCGTCCAGGTTCAATCGCGCCCATTTTTGAACAAGCTGCGAAGCGATGTCGAGCATCATGCCGTGATACCCTTTCATCGCTTGCTGGCTGAATGAAGGCATCAGAATTTGATGCGCTTTCCTCCAATTGGGTTCCTCCGACAGACTTGTGAACAGTCCGTCTCCGGAAAATTCACGTACTTTACGCAGGTGATCGATGCCTTTGTCAAAACGCGACTCGTCACATACTTCGGCCACTAAGTCGGGCCCGGAGAGGACATACACATATTTTGTAAATCCCTCGAATTTAAAAATAGGACCGAACTCGTCGGCGATTTTACATAAAGATAATACCGGCAAATCCTTATCGATCAAGGGTACATTCCCGAGTGCGCCATATCTTTTCGGCTGGGGGATCGGCATCCATTTTTCCATAGAGAAAACCCCTTTCCATATTTCACTTTATATTTTCCAACTTGGCCGCAATGCCATACATGAATGTTAATCGCGCTTGAAAGGTCGATCCTTAAATTCGGTAATAAATGATTCAACATCGTCGAAAAGTTTTTTTAGTTTAAAAAAATCGCTATTTCTAATATCCAAATAATAATAATTCATTGTACCTTCTCGTCTAACGCCAATTAATTTTGCATCTTTCAGCATTTTAAGGTGATGGGATACTGCCGGACGGGACAAATGAGTCTTTTTTGTAATCTCGCCGACCCGAATGCCTCGTCCGCTGTCACTTTCGCTTTCGATTAGTGCAATAATAATGGATTGACGCGTTTCATCCCCAATCGCAATTAATGCTTTTTGACATTCACTGAACTCTTTGGTCAACCGTTTCAAGCGTTCTTGTCTATCCATGTTCAGCCTCTCAGTTTAATGGTTTAATCTTATAAACTATAGTAGCACAAAATATAATGAAACATTCATTGGGAAAGAAAATCGAGACGTAAAAAAAGAACGCCCCCGCGCTTTCGCCTGGGTTGCGTTCTCCTTATTGCTTAGCTCAGTACCCCCGTGCCAGCATCGATTCGGCGAGCAGGACGGCTCCTTTTCCGGCGCCCATCTTCGTATTGTGGGAGACCGACACGTAATTCGTGATAAATGAAAATCGCGATTGACATACTAAGGAAATGAATCAGATCATTCGGTGAGTATTTCGATGCCCAAGATTGGAGTTTA
This sequence comes from Paenibacillus sp. sgz302190, assembly GCF_059820445.1. Classification (NCBI taxonomy): domain Bacteria; kingdom Bacillati; phylum Bacillota; class Bacilli; order Caryophanales; family Paenibacillaceae; genus Paenibacillus; species Paenibacillus sp. sgz302190. Next base: position 398,615 of record NZ_JBZYAO010000001.1, on the reverse strand, counting down.
ACGAAATGACGAATAAAATCATGGATTTTATCAAGTACAAAGGGGTTGTATGGAAAATCCCTTTAGCCGCCGGGCTGTCATGGGAGCTCGCGGAGTGGGCCGGATCCAAACATCCTTATCTCGCTCCTCTGACGGCCATATTGTCCATTCAATTAACCGTTGACAAGTCGATCCAATTCGCATGGCAGCGCATCGCGGGAACGATTGCCGGCGTCCTTTTCACCGTATCGTTAACACCTTATGTCGGTTTGAACGGCTGGAGCATCGGGCTCCTGCTTCTTATCGGGGCTTTCATCGTAAATTGGCTGAAATTGGATCATGCGATCCTGATTCAGGTTGCTCTCAGCATTTTATTGGTGTTGTATTTTCAGAGCAAGATGCCCGCCTACTCCCTGGATCGGATACGCGATACCGTTATCGGCGCGATCGTTGCCATCTTGATCCTTATTGCGGTATTTCCTCCCGATACGTTGAACATAGCCAAAAAAAAGATGCTCCATTTCGCGGACCATCTATCCAATCATTTTATTAACACCGCACTTTGGGTACAAGAGGGCTGTTCCGCTAATGAAGCGCAACATTTGCAAACTCGCTTGCAAACTTTATTTCAGGAGCTGCATCAAGCGACAACCGAGCTGGATAAAGCGGAGCAAAGTTTACGCTACAATCCTTTAGGTCAACAAAAACGCAATATTTTGAAACAATTAAACCGGCAAATGAACCGTCTTCGATCCGGCTATGCCAATCTTGCAGACATGATACGGGTTCTTGTGATATGGTCCGAAAGCGGCAATTTTACGAATGCGGATCATCGAATGTGGGCCGATTATTTGAACACGTTGGCGGATCTTGTACAGCAATGGAAACATGTGTTGGAAGATCCGGCGGCATCCGGCTCGGCATCCAATGAATTAGCCCTGCCAATAAAAGCGCCGGCCCATATGGCAAATTACCAGTACCCGCTTGCGTTATATACGAACGCTGAACAAGTCATTCAAGATTTCCGCCGATGATTTTTTCCAACAAAATCCTGTAATCGTCAGCCGTATCCACATCCATGAACAGATCCGGAGCTGCGAAATCGATGCAAATTCCCGATTTTTCCTTGCGGATAAGCTGTCTGGCTCCCTGATCGTTCTGCAATTGCAGGAGATCCGGAAACATCCGCTGCGCAAAAATGACCGGCGGCCTGGCCAAACCGCCATAGCTTGAGGCCACGAAACCGGTGCTGCTGGCCGCCCGATGCGTTTGAAAGCATGCAAGCAGTTCATCGATCATCTCTTGTGCAACTAAAGGTTGATCCGCCAGTAATACCATGACGGCTGCCGCTTCCATCGCAACCGCAGCCTGTACGCCGCACCGCAGGGAGTGCGCTTGCCCCAAATGCGCTTCAGGGCAGTAAATAACGGACCATTTCCGACTGATCGGCTCCCGGTAAAAGGTGTGATCCACCCATTCCGCCTTAGGGCTGTTGGAGATGACCGCAACATGATCCAAACCGGAGCCCAAAGCCGCAGCCAGCGCGTAATTTCCCAAAGTCATAGGACCTGCCGGAAGCCGAAGCTTATCCGCACCCATTCGGGTGCTTTGACCCGCCGCCAAATAGATGCCGATGATACGATTTCGCTTCATTGGAAAACAACTTCATAGGCTCTTTTTTTCCTGAACGTACGTATGATTTCTGCGACAATGCTCACGGCGATTTCCTCCGGCCCCTCTGCCCCGATCGCGAGTCCGACGGGAGAATGAATTTCCATCTGAACCGGCACATCGATGAGCAGCCGTTTTGTTCTATTTTTCGATCCCAGGATGCCTAGATAGCAAAGCCCACGGTCGGAAAGAAGCCGAACCAGCTGCTGATCCCTCCTAAAATTATGAGTCATTACAACGGCGTAATCATAAGGCGTAACATGAATCATCCCTACCGTTTCCTCCGGAAACCCCAACAACATGTATTCAGCATTCGGAAAATAACGCCGCTCACAATAATCGGGCCTCCAATCGGAGACGATGACGGCAAAACCGACGGCTGCCGCAAAAGCGGCAAGCGGCCTGGCGTCCGGTCCCGCACCAAAGATGAGCAGGCGGGGTTTGGGATAATACGTATGAACGAAAACTTCCGACTGCATGGATGAGACGAACTTCATTCCGCTCTTCCGCGAAGCCTCGGACCCGGATGCCAAATCCAACAATTCCGGCGGAATATCGCCCCGCCACTCCCCGAATAGGTGACGATCTCCGGTAACGAAACTATAATCAATGACAGAACCGTCTGGGCCGAACTTTTTCATGAGTATGACCTCGATTCGCTGATCCAGGTAATTTTTCAAGACACGTAGATGATCGGCGAACACACCTTGTACCGGTTCCATCGTGACATGGACAACACCGCCGCAGCCCGGCGATTCCCCCCAGGACAGCGGGTCTGCTGATTGCATGTCGAAGGCGAAGCTGCGGGAAACGCCTGTTTCCAACATATCCGGCACACAAGCCGAAAGATTCGCCTCCAAACAACCGGCGCTTAATACCCCGATCTGCGAGCTGTCTTCAAGAAACAGCATCGATGTCCCTTCTTTGCGGTATGCGCTCCCTTCCACTCGGGTAATCGTCGCAAGCACGCTTCTTTGACCGGTATGGTGAAGGGTCTCCAAAATACGGTGAATTTCTTCCAAACTTCCCCCTCCTCAGCTCCCAGAGGATTCATGTTTCAGTGTGAGATAAACCTCTATCGAGGTCTTTTCGAAGATGAGCGACCGCGTTCAGAGGTAGGTTTATTCGCCAATAAGAATGCGGTTCTACGCGCTTTAGCGCTGTAAAGAACTTAAACATTCTTATGTGGTAAAAATGGCCTGTACAGCCTTATGAATTTCTTCATAGGACGTACACCTGCATATGTTGGATTCCAGCCATACCCTGATTGTTTCTTCGTTCGCATGGGGATCGGCATTCCGCAAGCCCTCGCAGTTTACGATAAAGCCGGGAGTGCAATAACCGCATTGGAATGCCTGATTTTGAACAAAAGCTTGCAGTACCGGCGAGTTCGTCAAGCCCTCGATCGTTATCACTTCTTTTCCGCCGGCTTCCACGGTGAGCATCATGCACGATTTTATAGGCGTACCGTTTACCAAAATCGTACACGTACCGCAGTCTCCGTTGTCGCAGCCGGACTTACTTCCCGTGAGGCCGAGGTTGTCCCGAAGCGTGTATAAGAGTATATCCGCGGCTCTTACTCGAACTGTACGCTTTTCGCCGTTAACTGTAAATTCTACCGGATACATCATAGGATCGCTGGCTGACATGCTTCACCTTCTTTCCAATAAATGTACCGCGTCGGCTATCGTTTGCCGAAGCACAAATTTCCGGTAAGGAGCGGATCCTTCCGCATTATCCAGCAATGGAGCGGGAAGTTCGCCGATCGCCTGTTCAATTCTGGCTGCCGGCGGCATCGAGGAGTCGTTCAACGACCGCTCGATTTCGACGGAGCGAAACGGGAATGCGCAAACGCCGCTGAATGCGATCCGAATCTGCCTGTTTTTCTTAAGAGCAGCCGCGGTTACGAGAGGATAGCCGACATTGCCGATCTGCCTTTTTTTGAAATGAACGAACGGCAGCGACACATAGTCTCGGTCTGTTAAAGTTTGTACAAGAAACTCTCCTTGCTGCAATCTCAACTTCCCTAAAAAAACGTGGTGAATCGGAACCTCTCTTATTCCTTGTATTCCTGCTATGATCATGCGGCTGTTTGCCAACAGAAGCGGGAGCACGGACTCCCGATAATGAATGTTGCCGCAAATGTTTCCCCCGAGCGTGATTTGATTCCGGGCTGTTTGGTCGGCGATTCCTTGCGCCGTTTGACTGAGCAGCGGGAACGGATTCGCCGCGGACAAAGCCGATAACGTGACGCAAGCTCCGATTACTAGCTTATCCTTATGCATTTCCATAACGCTGCACTCCGGAATGGATTTCAAATCGATCACAGCTCCCGGATGAATGGAGTCAGTTCGAGACCATGTGATAATTTCCGTCCCTCCGGCGTAATATAGCGGCTTCTTCCCTTGTTTGTGCAGCAGCTGAAACCGCTCAACTGCCTTCTGCATGGAGGAAGGTCTGTAGTATTCGAAATCAAACGGAATCATGGATTGTCCTCCAGATCGTCTCGGGCGTCAGAGGCAAATGATTAAGCTCTACTCCGGCGGCGGCGGCCAGGCTATTCGCTAATGCTGCGGGCATGCCGATCAACCCATGCTCTCCAATCCCCCGCAATCCGTAAGGCGCTTCCAAATGAGGCGTCTCGACGAATTCAACGAAGTACGCCGGCTGCTCGCCATAACGTATCAATTTGTAGGTTCGAAATTGCGGATTGAGGATGGCCCCTTGATCATTGAATAGAAAAGCCTCCCGGCTGGCAAGGCTTAAGCCAATACTCATAGCGCCCGTAATTTGGCCGCGGGCTAATTCCGGATTGATCACCCTGCCGGCATCGATGACCGTCGCCGCCTTAACGATTTTGTACGTGTAATCTCTTGTATTCCATTCCACTTCTACCGCTTGGGCGCCTACCGTCCACTCCGGGCCTGGATTTCCTTTGCCCGTCTCCGGGTCCAACATGGTCAAATTTCGCATCGCATAGCTCCCGCGGCCGATGACTTGACCGCCGATCGTATTCCCGTTTGGGAATTTGTATCCGTTCGCGATTTTTTCGATTTCGATCCCGATTTGGGGGCGATCTTTGCGGTAAACTTTACCTCCTCCGACATCCAGGTCTGTCGGCAAGCATTGCAGTACGACCGAGGCAATGTTTTTTAACCCGGCGATCGCGTCGTCGGCCGCCTTCAGAGCTGCATTGCCGACTAGAAAAGTGCTGCGGCTTGCCACCGTTTTCCAATGGTGAGGATCGGATTCGGTATTTACATCCGTCGAAATATGGATCATCCGGTCATCCATACGCAGCCGTTCGGCCAACAATTGCGTAAGCGCCGTCCTCGTGCCCTGCCCGATCTCTACTGCACCGCACAGCAAATTAACGCTTCCGTCGGGATTAAACACAACAATAGCTCCCGCACCGGCGTCCGTCGGGGTACTCGAATTTTTCCAGAAACAACATACCCCCTTCGCCTTGATGAGATGGCCGTCGGTTTCGGGCAGGGACCGGTCGTCCCAGCGGATTAATGATTTCAGTTTTGCAATGCACATGGGCAAATTGCCGACATTGCTTCTATTCAGCAAGGTTTGTGTCGGGGATGTATCCCCCGGTCCTATCGCATTATAAAACCGGAATTCCAAAGGATCCATTCCCAAACGACCCGCCAATACATCCATCGCGCGTTCCATGGCGAACGTCATTTCCGGATGGCCGAATCCGCGGAACGAGGTGGAATAGGGGCGATTGGTGTACATGCATAAGGAATCGCAATATACGTTATCGATGCGATAAGGCCCGGTGCTGTCGGCAGCTCCCGCCCTGCTCATGACCGCACCTCGATCCGAATAAGCGCCGCCGTCATACAGATGCAAAATTTCCGCGGCCATTAATTTTCCCTCACGGGTACAGCCAAGTTTGATGATGGCATCCAATCCGATATGGACCGGAGAAGAGATCATGTCCTGCTCTCTGGAGTTAACCAATTTAACAGCTTTTCCACCGACTGCACGGGATGCCAAAAAAGCAAGAAATTCCATCTGAATCGCCGCTTTGCCCCCAAAACTGCCTCCGACCAGAGGCGTGTGGACGACGACTTTGTGAAGCGGAATTTGAAACGACTGGCTGATTGCTCTTTGGATAATATAGGGCGATTGCGAAGCGGAATGAATGATCACTTTTCCGTCGGGGAAAATCTCTGCCGTACTGCACCGCATTTCCAATGCAGCGTGATCCGATTGCGGTAAACTGACCCGGACTTCAATAATATGATCGCTTTTTTGCCATCCTGCTTCCATATTCCCCTTGCGTATTTTGGTTCGGTTCGCAATGTTGGTTCCCGGTTCCGGGTAAACCTCTTCGCGCCGCTTGTACGCGGCAAGGTGCTCATGTATGAGCGGAGCATCTTTCTTATAAGCTTCGGTTGGAGAAAGTACGGCCGGTAAAAGCTCATAATCCACTTTGATTTTGAGTGCCGCCATCTCTGCCATATATTCTTGTTCCGCGACAACAAGGGCGACGGGTTCACCGTAATACCTCACTTTGTCAATCGCGATCGGCGGCCGGTCGGCCAGTGGCGATCCGGTCAAAATCGGGTAATCGTTTCCCGTGATAACCGCTTTTACACCCGGGATTTTCATGGCTTCGGACGAATCAATCGATTTTATTTTCGCGTGAGCATGGGCGCTGATCGCTATTTTGGCATGTAAAAGTCCCGGTCTCGGATTATCGTTCACATATCTCGTTGTTCCTGTAACTTTCTCCCAAGTTTCCTTTCTGGGAATGCTTTTCCCAACCGATTGAACGATCTCAGCCCCCTCCTTTTCCAAGTTCTCCATATCTCATATATATACAGGATTTGTTGTCCGTATTATCGTTGCTGGCTTTGTATATTTTTCGGAATTTTTTCCAATCGGTTAGGGCAAGATATGTTTCGGGACTACGCTGGCAAAAAGAAGCATGTCCCATCACATTAACGAGGAGTGAGACAGAATGGCTGAAAAAAACGATCGCGATGCTGAGCGCAGCACGAACGATGTGGCCGGCGTTGACGCCGGAGAAGCTGTAGGAACCGTGAGCGGCGGTGTCGCTGGCGCCGTCGTGGGTTCTCTTTTGGGACCTGTCGGCACTGTTGCAGGCGGCATCGCAGGGGCGGCATTGGGCAACAAAGCCGGTGAAGGCGCAGGAGATAATGACGATAAGGATTCAGAATAAACGGCATCTGCATTAAAACAAAAAGGGTACCGGGGAAACCCCTGTACCCTGCTTTGCTTTATAAACGGGGTGGTACCAGCTCACATCCAGCCTTGTTGATGAGAAATCGACTTTTTCAGGACCTCTTTAAAACTCATTGGGGGTCGACCGATCAAATTAGCTAGAGCAGGATCGACTTGCGCGAAATCGCCCTGACGGCTCGCTAGAAACATCCCCATCCGCATATTTACACTCGCTTCCGGCACACCTTGAGACATCATGCGGTCCCGAAACTCTTCGTCCGACACAACGATTCGACGGATGGTCCGCCCCAAGACCTCGGAAACAATTGCCGCAATCCCTTCCATGTCAATTGCTTCGGATGCCGTAAGATTGGGAGTCATGCCATCTAATTTCTGCTCGCTTATGATCGCCGCCGTAGCTTCGGCCAAGTCGGAGTGGGTTGTCCAGGCAACCGGACCGTCCTCAGGAGCGATCAATTCCCCAGTTTTTATTGCTCCGCTGATCAACATTAGCGCCGATGCGGCGTAGTAGCCATTGCGGAGCGACGTGAAGGCAATACCTGAAGCTTTCAGCAGTTTTTCGGTAGCTGCATGGTGAATCATAGGAGCGAAGTGTGATGTCGGGGAAGAACCCATGTGACTTGTGTACAGCACCCGACTAGCCCTTGCTTTCTTTGCCGTGTCAATCGCTGTTTGATGCTGCCGGATACCATGCGGGATATCAGCCTCACCCAGGATGCCGGACGAAACGATGAAAACCTGCGACGCCCCCTCAAAGGCGTGGTGCAGACTTTCGGCATCGTCGAAATCGCCCCGACGGACACGAACTCCACGTTCCTGAAGCTCTTGTGCCTGATTCGGATCGCGGACGCTGACACCGATCTGCTCGGCAGGTACACGCTTAAGTAACTGCTCTACCACAGCCCGACCCAATTTCCCGTTGGCTCCGGTAACGATAATCATGACAACAACATCCTTTCATTTTGTATATAGTGTTTATCCACGAACAGTCTTACCGTTTCTAAATTGCATATTAGGGAAAGAAGCGCCGGCTATCTCATTTTCGGGTATCGCTTCTTCAATTTTCTTAATATCGTCTTCAGTCAGACGAATATCAAGCGACTGCAAAGCCTCTTGAATATGAGCCGGTGATACGGTTCCAATGAGCGGTATGATGTCTTCACCCTTGGATAATATCCATGCAAGCGCCAGTTGGGATACCGTCATTTGTTTATTTGCGGCGATCTCACCCAGATTCTTGGTCAGAGCAACATTTTTTTCTATATTTTCTTCAAAAAATAACGGGACGTAGCCGCCTTTGCTCTTTTGGATTCGCTCCTCTGTCCAATTGCCGGCAAGGAGCCCATGAGCCACCGCCCCAAAAGCGACAACACCGACCCCCAATTCCCTTGCTATTGGCAAAATATCTTTTTCTATTCTTCGGTTAAAAAGCGAGTATTCGACTTCCACCAAGCTGATCGGATGCGTTGCATGCGCTCTTCTCAATGTCTCTGCATCGATCTGGCTGACCCCGATATGCTTGACATAGCCGGCCTGAACCAGTTCGGAAATGGCACCGATCGTTTCTTCAACAGGGATACCCAGATCGATCCTTGCAGGCTGATAGAGATCGATATAGTCAAGATGGAGTCGTTTGAGCGAATAGGTAAGATAGTTCTTAACATGATGGGGGGAGACATCCAGTCCGTACAGGGAACCGTCAGGCGCATTCAATACCCCAAACTTCAGCGAGATAAAATATTGATCCCTTTTATACCCCTTCAACGCTTCGCCAATGACCATCTCGCTTCGGCCTGCACCATAGAAATCCCCCGTATTAAGATGATTGATTCCACTCTCCATTGCGGTATGAATGGCGGCAATGCCGGTGCCTTTAACGGCTTCATCGGCATTTGACATGTGACCGCAACCGAGTCCGATTCTGGATAGATCCAGTCCGTTTTTTTGATAATTCATCATGATAACCTCCTAAATTATATTTTGTAAAATAAGTAGCCATCTACACAATAATTTAAAAAAATAAACGAATACATAGCAAATTCATAGCTTTGACAGCTGCTTTTCAACGTTTTCAAAAGCATGGGTCAACAGAGAAACAAACATGGCTTTTTCGTCATCTGACATACCTTGGGTGACCAATTCTTCAGATTTCGATAAGGCACCACTCCTCACGCCCGTCGGCAGGGTTACTATTGCGCGTGATAAATCCGGATTTCCCCAGACCGTTCATGTCGAACACACTTTGCATAGGTTTCCCCTTGGATTCGTGTAGATGTCTACACTATATATTCAGTTTTTAGTTTTGTCAATGAGAAGTTTCAGATGTGTCGTTGTGCTGTTGACGATGTTACCTCATCGTGTCACCTTAAAGATATGACACAGGAGAAGATGATGACATTGATTCGGATACCGGTCATCATTATTTGCCGATATCCGAAGTGGTGAATGCGATTTTCGCGTTCGGATGCAAGAGATTTGGGGCAATGCCACGACATCCTGTGCATCGGATTCTAAAAAATTCGGCGCATGGGATCAAAATCTTATGACGGAATGGCATATCCGGTACCGCGGCCGCGGCGTTATGATTTTTTGACACGTTGAGAAGAACTCGACAGTCGTTGGAAGTCTATTCAAAACTTGCAACTACCGATGCCCAGCAGGAACTGTCGTTATCCGACAGGTCCTTAGCAGTAAAGGCGGCCATGAAATTGGCGGTCTTATCCATCTGCTGTTCAAAAAAAATCGACAGGTCATCATCGATTACGTCACGCAACATCACGATTTCCATTTTACGTATTCTCCCGTTTGTTCAGTAAGAAAAAGCTGATCGGCGAAGATTAGTATTTGTCTCCGTTACAGTGAACAGGCAAGAAGTGATCAACATATTTTTCTTGTTCAGCGTCAAATAGTTACCGATTGCATCATCCAATTTGGGTGTACCAATTCCGGAATTCCAGAGCAAGTTCAGCTCTGCTCAATCGGGCAATCCATTCGGGTTCCAGTGCATGTGTGGTGTCCGATACGGCAAATACCAATACCCCCGATTCGTTCATATCAAGGAAAAAACCTTCCTTATTCAGCGAATCAAGCGCTGCCACACAGCACTCGTATACTTTCTCTTTAAATTGCTCGTGGCGTTCCGCCGATTTCATGCCCTTCACTTCGTTATACAATAGATTGGATATTTCCGAAAAACATTCGGCTCCTTCAAATTCATGATCCCATTCCCCCGGACTCCAGCGATAGTAAACGGCATCATCAGGGTCGCCGGCAATCATTTTGTTCAAGTGATCGGTTGAGTTTACCGCCGGACAAACGGTGATTGCGTCTGAGTCGGAATACAAGGCGTAACCGCAAAAACGCTGTCCTGGATATTTGTTTCTGACCCGTTCGAACGCCTCCTTGGCGGCCGCCTCGATTTTTGATTGCAGCACTTGAAAATCCATGTTTCTCTCCTTTGTTCTTGTTTAGTTTGCATAGTACACTTTACCGATTCTCCAAACTTCAAGCGAAGTCCTTCCCCCTGAAAAACCGAATTTAGTTTGTTGCATTTTTTTCCATAGATGTGAGGGTTGCAACCAGTACAGTTGCGTAAAACGTTGTTTCTTATGTTTTCACCCAATCCAATCTCAAGGAGGACATTTTATGAAATTTAAAAATGTATTCGCATTTATGAGCGCGTTGGTATTATTTTTCTCGATTTCGGTAAGCGCATTTGCAGCTACTACCTCTATTGCAATTCCTGCTAATAATGTAACTGGAACACTTGGTTCCGTAAGTGATTCGCAAAACTATACATTTACAACGCCTACTGGATCCAAAAAGCATTTTTATTACAAAATAGATGGACCTTCTGACCAGATTTATAAAGTTTCTGTTTACAAAACAAACGGTTCCACAGCATCCGGCTCTGTCATTCAAGGTGTACAAGGGTACGCATTATTAGATGCTAATACAAGCTACAAACTGGTTGTACAAGTGTACGGTCAGAATTATGTGCTAGCTCAGATCATACGTTTTACATTACTGCTTACTACGGCAACTAGTAAAGCATAACAGGATCGAGAGACCCTCACCTCTTGACGCTGTTAAACAGAAAGAACCCCGCGAACCATTTATCTTTGGAGATCGAGTTATCGATACAAAGATTAAATGAGGAGTAGGGTTCTTTTTTTGTAAATCAAGACAGAAATCACCACCTATTTAGTCAACAATAGTAAACCCAGGAATTCTCTGCAAAAGCGCGCGTATTTCGCTCAAAGGCAAACCGCTCTTCTTAGCCAACACACTGGCATCGCCAATTACAGCGACACATTCCCGATCCTGATCCGTATAAATATCCAAAATCAAGCCGATCTTGTTCGGCCATTGTTGCGAGATTACAAAATCCCGCGCTTCCGCCGGATTCAACAGGCAAAAGCATGGCCATTTGGGAATAAGAATCCCGCTCATGTCACAGTTCAACATTCGGCATTCGTGCATGCGGGCGGATGAAAAATCGCACTCTGACACGGATGATCTGTCCATATCTTCCCAATCGCCAAAATCACAGCCGGAATAATTGCCCAAGAACTTGACGCGCAAGAAATGTACGCCCTGAAAATGAAAGTCCTTCAAGGCTTTCTTTTGATCGAAAACTCCTCCATACATCCTCACTCCGGCAAAAGTCATCCCTCGCGTATCAGCCTCCGAAATTACGGCGCAATCATGCAGCTCCATGTTCGGGCCCAAAATAGTTACCTGATCCCGCTTAAGCTCAATCGTTTGGCTGGAAAGCACTTGAATATTCATCTTTTCTCCTTTGTCTTGCACCATTTATGTTGATAAATCAATATCTCCAGTATATTCTATCGTATACCAATTAACGGAAATTAGGAAGGTAAGACTCTCGTCAGAAATGAAATACTCCATACCATGACTATTTTCCATCAATAGGGAAATATTTTTTGCGTCATCAACTATCACAACATCGCACTTATTTATAAAGTTTTGCTCGAAAAATAGGAATGCAGGGGCGCTTTTCATGAATAAGGAAAAGGAAAATTCGTTCGCGTCTGCGGACACTTTATTTGCACTTTCACCGATGGAAAGGTGCCCTTCCGTCTTCCAAGGCTTATATTTTTCGAGTACCGCGAAAATATATTCGCAGCCCTGCTCCTTCGGAAGCAAGGCCGCTTTTATGGACATCAGCTCCGCGACGCGCATCAACTCTTTCGCATGACTAAATTTATGCAAATCCATGGCTTATCACCTCAGATATGATTTTTGCCGCCGCTTGCCCAGACCTGCAATTCTAATTCTTGCTTTATGCCCATTTCCATTCTCGTTCTTAATTGCACATACTTTTCCATCATCGGATGATCGTATCCAAAGAAAGTGCTGATTCTGCCTGTCAACGTGTCATCCTCATGCTCATTACCCCACTGAAACAACTCCTGGTAGAGGTCGATTACAGACTCTTGATTGAGCGGAGAAAACCTTACAGGGTGCGGAACATCAGCCAATTTGAATTCCAACAGATCGTGCAAAACATGAAGCCAGTGTTCCATCGTTCGTTTATCAGGGGTGTGGGCTTTGAGATCCGAGATGAGTTCACTGAACGTTAGCTCGACCATTTGCATGGACATGTAGCCCCACCAATGGCTCCCCGTTCCATTGCCGTACATTTCCCAAAACGGCTCCATTAATATAGATTTAATTTGCTTTTTCTGCGTACTGCCAAACATGGAGATGCCAAGGATCAGCCCCGCATTGCAATCCGTTGATGCCTGTTCTCCCCACGCAAGCAGCCTGGGAACGATTTGTTCATTAGCGAATTTAAAGCTCAGAGCGGGTAAAAGTTCAGGGAAAAGCGGCTGCCCGTATACCTTTTCCAACTCGCTCTCCAACCGTTCCCGATGCGATTCACAAGGAAGGTGCAGCAGCCCGAGACAAGCATCTGTACAAAGATGCCATTCGTTAACACCGATGCAATCCACCATATAATCGATATATTTCTCATACCCCAAATACCCCATCACATGAAGAACCTCGCTGGGCATTCCTTCCTTAAGCCGCCCCTGCTCAAAGCAAAAACGATCGATCTCCTCCGCCATGGCCAAGTCTCCGCATCTCATAACAGGGTCAAGCAGCAGCGTGTACCTGTAATCGGAAGGCTGCTCTGCGAACATTTGAAATAAAGCCGCTGCATCCTCCCGGGCTCCATACTTAGAGGTTATGCGGCAATAGGATGCAAGAACGCCTGCATCTATCTTTTGACCGGATCTCAACAGTTGAATAAGCTTTTCTGTGTTTGGAATCATCGCTACACTCCTGTTTATATGTATGACCTACCAGAATCGGCGCTCTTCCAGCGGTACCTCCCAAACGATTTCGTCGAGCCATGCCTCGTACCACTGCAAAAAGGACATATGGCCAAGATCTTCGCCTGAGAGTGTTTCAGGGAATACTCCGCCAAAATCTCCCCGGTAGTCGCTCCACACTTTTCCATATTCGCTACCTTTTACAACAAGTAGGCCCAGGCCACCGCCGCCCCAATCGCATACACGGATAGCACCGGCTATCCGGTCGACCGAAAAGTAATATTCCATCAAATCGTCTTTATTTGGGGAACCCTCCTCCATTGCGCGTCTTAGCGGCTCATAGTTCCAAGCCGATACATACGCGAAATCTTTTCCAGTATGAATGGTATCATGATTTCCTGCGGGTATCCGCGGGTCTATGATCGTTTCCGCGCTAAGCGGAACGATTCCACGGCCGGGACCAAACCCTCCATTCCCTATTTCGGACAAAAAACACTTGAAGTCATCGGGAATTTTAATATTCAATTTTTTCTCAAATAAAGAGATTTCATCAGCGTTGAGCGTGGGATTAAAGGATATTGTTTCCTGCTGAGGAGGAAGCGTTATTTTTTTCTTCCTAATTTCATTTATTTTTTGCAAAATGGATTGAACAGACATCATGAGCACTAGCGCACACTCCTTTAGAAGCGTCTTATGACATCATTCTACCATGCAACTCTCTTTTGCAAAAATGATTGCTCGGCTATAAAAAAAGTCCACCGAAAGGTGAATAACCTTCCATTGGACTTTTCCTTTCACTTTGCAGCTATTCGCTGCTCCATGTCACCGCGATCCACACATCCGCCAACTCTTTGCTTTCAAAAAACAGGTCCAGCTTGCTTTCCGCACTTTCCGGCACGGCAATCTCATGCACGCCGCCGCTGAACTTGCCGATGAGCAAATTGCCCATTCGCTTGTCCTGCACAAGCGTCGATTTCTTCGTTCGATCGGCCGTTTCGTAGACTTCCAAGCTGGCGGGAGACGAATGCGGGGTGCGGACAATCAAATCGAATCGCTGCATGGTTACTTTCCCCCGGCTCCAAAACGGAAAGTGCTCCGCGCGAAAATCGAGCGAAAGATTGTAAAGCGGATTGCCCCCCTCCGGACTCTGACTTTGGCTTTGGCGCTGGAATTTCGCCCATTCCGTCGGGAACTCGTGGCGTACGGAGAACAGACGCACGGAGCCCGGGGCGAGCGCTTCCTTAATCAAAGATTTCAAGTTTTTGACGGCATCATCGCGTAACCGGGCGCCGCCTTCGCGCGCCGTGTAGCGGATATGCAGGATGACGTCGCTAATCGAGTTGTAATCGAACTGGCGATGATCGCTCGGCAGCTCCAACTGCCATTCGCTGATGACACCGGAGTTCTCGAACGGCAAATACCGCTCGTCGCGAAGATTAGTTTCGAACAGTCCGCTGTCGTTCTGGGCCGTGCTCGTAACGATCGCCTGCATGCTCCCGTAGTAATCGCTGAACCGGTTGTCCTCGCCTTCCCGATTGCGCGCATAGCTGTCCCCCATGCCCGCGTCTTTGCGAATCGAGCTTTTGTTCAGCTTCAGGGTGCAATTCACCGAAGTGTAAGGACCGGCCACGCAAGGAATGCTGATGGCCACGTTTTTGATGCGGCGGAAAAAATGCCCAGGCCCATCCATATCAAAAAGCTCTTCAGGCAGCGATACCGTACATGTCCCTGCAGTCCGAAGCTGCAGCAGCGCCATCGGGTCCAATTGCACAAGGCTAACGTGCTTCGTAAGCTCGTATTCGCGCTGGTTCTGCTCGTGATAGGCCATCTCCATCCGCTTCAAATCGAGATAGAGCTTTTCACCGGCCAACAATCCTTCTTTGCCGGACATGTAGCCGAATTGCAAAAACGTCAAATCCGGCTTTCCCAGCTCGTGCTGCAGCGCCCGTTCGGCTTTCTTCGCGATATCGAAGGCGAATTGGAATACTTGCGCATACATGCCGCGAACTTCGCGCTTCAGCCACGTATAAAAGGCTTGGTTTGTTTTTTTGCCGTGCTTTTCGTTGGTGAGAAAGTTTTCGATTTCCTGCGAATGCTCCATTTGCTTCTGGTGATTGAGCCACTCGCGCTGGGCGATGTTCTCGCGAATTTGCGCGGCGCGCAGTTGTTTGAAAATTTGGTTGATTTCGCCGGCGGCGGCATTGCTCTGCTGCCCCCAGTCCTGCTCCCGGCGGGTGTAAGCGCCTATTTTGGCGGCGCGCCCCGCTTCATAACTCAAACGGTCGGAAATTGCGAGCGCGACGTTTGCCGCAAACCGGCTCACTTGCGACAGTTTGGAACCGCCGGAGATGTTGGTAGATCCTCCAAGCCCCCAGTAATGGAGATTAATTTTGAAATCGGGAATTAATGACAGCCCTTGTGCCGAAAGGTTCAAAAGCTTGATCGCATCCTGGATGCCGCGCGCCTGATCCGATTTGTCCAATTCTTCCGCCTCGTATTTGTTCACGATTTTGCCGCCGGAATCGCCCAGGTCTTGGGCAATGTCGATGTCTGCGGCGCGGTGCTGCAATTCCGGTTCGACGCTTTTGAACTTTAATTTGTCCAAAAGGCTCGTGTCCAGCGGATCAAGACCCGGAATTTCGATTTCGCTCTCCTGTTTGCCGAGCATCCGCTCATAGTAAATAAATCGATTGGCGGCATTGGCAAGTGAAGTTTCCAGCCCTTCGCGGCTTTTGATTGCCTCTTGCCATTGCGCGTACTTCACTTGATGGATCAGACCCATCATTTCTTTCTCGTGTTTGGCGCGCAAAATCGACAGCGCCTCGTTGTCCTCTTTCTCCATCGCCGACAGCAGGCTGCCGCCCAGCGATTTGACCTCTTGGCAAACCTCGGCTGCCTTTTGCACGAGCAGTTGAAAGCGCACTAATGGCAGCGGCTGGTTGACCCCTGCGACTACGCCTCCCGCATCAAGGCCCGAGGCGGCCGCGCGCGCCAGCAAGGCCGGGTCGATAGGCGGCTCGAACAGCGGCAGCTGGCGGAAAATGCCTTGCAGGTTCAAGCTGTTGCGGATTTTGAACAATCGGTCCGCTACCGTATCCCAGTAGCCCATCAACTTGTCGTTATGCGGCACGCAAAAATAGAGAGATGTGCCGATGCTGCTTAACGCCGCGAATTGGTCGCTTGAACCGCCCGCCTGGGGAAACGGCGCCAGGTCAAACAGGATCTCGCTTTCCATTTTTACCAGCGTGTTGCCGAGCTCATCCCATTTGTCGCGCACGCGAGCATAGGTGAGCGGCGCCAAAGAAGCTTTTTTGGGCACGGCTTGCGGACGCTCGCCCAAAATCAGCGCAGCAAGCACATAAATTTGCGTCGCCTCGTTAATCGACTCGCCGGAATCCTGGCGGAACAGATCGTCCCCCCATGAGATGAGATTGTCCAAATAAGCCATGACGGCCTTGTACATATACGCCGTCTGGCGGTAGCGCGCGACGAGGTGAGGGCGAAACGGCGAATCCTTCCATGCGCCGATACTGTTGATCGTATCTTGTTTCAAAAGCGAATCGGCCCCCGAGGACAAATTCATGAGGATGTCTTCGATTTGCTTGACTTCGGTGTATTGAAACGGCTTCACCTTCCAGTATCGCTCGGGAACCGCCCCGTCGCTGCTGTCCGTCGGATCGAAAATGAAATGGAACCAACGCTGGGCGTCCTCGTAGCGCTGGTTTTTGCTTAAATGAACGGCTACTGCCATCGGCACATGATAAAACAATTCCCAATTATAGATGGAATAGGCTCCGCCGGACGTGAAATCAAGATCGCGCACCGGATACGGCTGTTGAACCGCTTCGGTCGGAGTATATTGCGTTTCGGTAAATATATCCCGGTACAAAACAGGACGCGGCTTGCCTCCCAGCAGCTGTACATCGGTCCCGATCGGCACTTCCACGACGCTTGGCTCTGTAAGCCGGCGCAGCTTGCCGTCTTCGCCAATGATAACGACCGCTTCGGGCAAGGTTACTTTTGCGGCGTCCAACAACGAAACGATCTCACCGATGTCGAGATCGGCGGTTGTGCCGTCATTTTGCAATACGCGCGTGCCATGCTGCGAATCGTGGGCAATGACGCTGCCGGGCAGGACAGCCTGATTGCCGCCTGCAAGCTTGATTTTGACGCTGTCCGGCAGCGTTACCGCGACGCTGCCCTGGAGTGTAATCGCCTCCGATTCGGTCGGCCGGGCGGGTTTGGGTATCGTCAGCGCAAGTCCGATAGGCAGCGCGATCCGATAGCTGAACGGCAGCGTCTGAAAGGTGCCGTCGTCGTTCGCTTTGTATTCGGTGTCGGCAACCTGCAATCCCGGTACCGATTGCTCGTTCAGCCGCTTGACCAGCTCACCTACGTAAGGGTGTAAGTGCGAATAGAAGCGGTAACGCAGCGTGCGGGTCAAGGTGATGATGTTGCGTTCGCCTATTTCGGTCACGACGACATCCTCGGCGGCATTCAAATACCTCCGGGCAATGGAATCCATCACCCCGTGAAAAGGAGTCGTCACATTGTTTTTGGCACTATTCATATGCATTCTGCTCCTTTACATTCTCAAATTAAAGCTGCCGTTAACACTGGTGATGATGCGGGTATTCGGATCGGGATTTTGCAGCCGGCCTGCGCGTCCTACGACCGTACTGCCGAACATAACCGCAGTGTCGGGCTGGGCGAGCATATCCCGGTTCGGCTTGATCGCATGCAGCGCCGTCGGGTCAATCAGAGCAGGCAGCTTGTATTTGGGCGGAATGATCGGTACGAGCTGTTGCGGCGGGTGCTCGATAAAGTCCTTCCACTTCGGACGCTGCGATTTTCGGGTATGGCTGTAACCTTGCCACAAGTCGATTCTTGTCTCCGTCAGCGAAGGCTCGACAAAAAAAGTATGCAGGTCGTCGGCATAAAACACCGGGCTAATGAGCGGCACGAACTCCGCATTGGGAAAAGCCATGCGGTTGCCGCTCGGCAGCAGCGTATAATCGCCGATGTTCGACAAAATGGGTTGCGGTGCAGGCGGATCGGCTTTTGTGACGCCATCCGTCGTTTCCATTTTTTGCACGTACGTTACCGCCAAAGAACCCGTTCCCGTATAGCGGTTATACAGCTTCTCTTTGGCATAAGGGGAAACCGGACCGGGCATTCTTGGTTCTCCTTTAAGCTGGGGGAGGCTGTTTTTGCTAATGACGCGGAAGTATAATTTCAAGTTGAGCTTGTCCGCATTCAAATGGATCCGGATGGCGCCTTCCAAATCCGAATCCGGATTCTTTTCCTTGGACGCAGTCATAAATATTTGGCTTGGGTCGAACGGCGAGGATAAAGAAACGGTATAGTCAAGCCCGCTCGATTCGCGCACGGTCCAACTGCCTTGAAAGTATTCGGACCAATTCAGCTGGATGGACAGCTTTCGAGCCGTCACCCCCTGCGAAATCGCCGTCGCCGCCGTGACCAGTTTGTCGAAATGCAAGCCACCGAGTGCACCTTGTTCCGTCATCTGCGGCCCCTTCCCTGTTTCTTCCATTTTCTCCATGAACGTCAACCAAAATACATGCAGTCGCTCGCGCCACATGACCGCTACGAGATGATCTCCGTCTATTTCGGCCGTCACGGGCTCCCACGGAGTCCACATCTGATGGGCGTAGCGGCGGTAAAAATATTGATGCGGCGACAAATAAGTGCGCCCGATGACATGCATGACCGGCGGGCTGAGCGGTTTCTCTTCGGCATACATCGTCACGATTTCCAGCCGCGCCAATTGGTCCAGCTTTTGCAGGTATACGTACAGCGCATCCTCGGCGAGCTGATTGGTCACATCGCCCTGCAGCAAACTACTCTCCAGTTCCTGGAATAAATGCGTTTTGTCATCGCGCCATTCCGTCTCCAGCCAATTTTCGGGAAACAGAAATATTTTGCGGTTCGCCTCCCACACCCGATACCGTTTCATCCAGCTCCAGTGCTGCGCGTTCAGTACGGAAGGATGCACTTGCTTCTCCAAATTTAAAAAGCAGCGTTGAATGAACGTTTGCAGCGAAGAGATCGCCAGTCGCAGGCGGGAAGTTTGCACGACAGGTTCGGTACCGGGATCGATCAGAAAATATTCGAACAGCTTCTCCACGCTGTCCAGCTCTTCGTTCATATGCATGATGCGCGCGACGAGCGCATCCCGCTGCCGCTGCCGCAAAGGATCAAAGACGGATTTGGCGATACGCTGCCAAGCCTCCGGTTCAAAGCGGGCCTTGACCGCATTGCGCACATTCATGGCGACGGGCGCGTCCGGACGCGGGGTCAGCCATCGCTTCAACGCTGCGGCCGACACGCCGAACCGCTCCAATATTTGCAGAGCATGCCACAAACTTTTCAAACGTACGACGCCGGCAAAATCGGCGGCTTCCGTCATCTTCAACATGGCCGCTGCCGCTTGAACTGCGTCAAGCCTCCGCCGCGTCATATCCGCTATTTTTTGGCACAAATCCTGTATGCCCGCGGCAATATCCGCCGTTGAACGATGCGCGGCCTCGAAAACGGCAATCAGGTCGTCGCCCCCGCCGGCCATCTCCTGCTTGAGCGCATCGTAATCCAGCAACCCCATTAATCCGGCGAAAAGCATGGCGGCAGAATCAGCGCTCTCATCGGCCTGCGTCGGCAGCAATCGCCAGTCCGCGCCCCCGCAATCCGACGGGTGCGACAACATATGACGAACCTCCCGCTCGCTGAGGTTAAGCCCTTGCGCAAGCTGCAGCGCTTTGGCCAGCATAGTTTGCGAGCGCAATGCCCCGTCCAGCCCGGTTTGAGGAATCATAGCCACGAGCTGGTTGAGGGGCACTTTGGCCGTCGTCTCCCCTTTGATTCGCAATCGAAACGCTCCTTCTTGCAAGCTGCTTGCTTGCAGCGTCACTCTGTATAGCACACCTGACTTCAAGTCAACAAAGCCGCTTAGCTCAGCGCCGTCTTTTTCCGCCGTACCGGACAAAATCGGTTCATCGGCCGTGTCTAAACGCATTTCGACTGCTGCGCCTTTCTTGCCCAGCATGGCGTAGAACCGGTAAGCGCCGTCCGAAGGAACTTCGATAGCGCCCTGCCACCGGGCTTCTGTGCATTTGTCGGCTGCCCGGATTTCGAACAGGCCGTCAATGTGCGGCTGCCCGGGAGCGGACGGCGTGAAATTCGCGGAGAATCCGCTCGCTCCGAGCTCTTCAAACCGCGCTATAAGCGGCTCGTTGCCCGATTCGGGCAAAGCGAGAAACTCGCTGTTTGTCATCAAGGTTTCGACGAGCGCCGGGTCGGCGCCGGTTTGCAGCGCCAAAGCCCGGATGATAGCCTGATGCGTCAGCTTCGCTTGCAAGAACGGCAAAATCTTTTTCACTAACCCGCTGCGTCTCTCTTCCCGCGTAACAACCGCTTCCCCGCCAAAAAAATCGTCAAACTTTAACAGCTCGTCATCAAAATGTTGGTCAAAGAACGCCTTGTATTGGTCGATCGACTTCGTCGCGATGTTATCGAGCAGCTCCGCAAACAATGCATGTGCAGCGGTGGCGGCCTGATCATCAGGCGCCGGTGGCGGCAATTGGTCCAAGAGCGCTTTTTTCGCCGCTGCGGTTAGCACGCCCGTATATGCTGCTTTTTGCAGCTCGCGCGTATCGTCATAAGAGACGGTTACTCCATTTTGACCGAATTCCGCAGGGTCGAGACGATTCTCCGGAAGTACGTTTTCCTTTGTTGCGGTAAATACGACTTTATCCAGCAGCTTCTCCACGACATCGGGCGCAAACGCCATGGCCAACTTTTGCCGCAGCGCATCATCGCTTATGTCGTTCCCGCCGCCAGGCACGGCAAAATCGCCGGCAATCGTCCGCAGCTCCGCTGCCAAAGTTCTGAGCCATGCCCCGTTGGCGCCATTGTCAGCCCCGTATTTGCTGAGGGGATCGGCTTTGTGCCGGAATACGTACTCGAGATCCGGAATCGAGAATGCACTCGTTTTTAACTGCTGTGCACGCTGTACGAATTCAATCGTATGCATGATCGGATATTCGTTCCGCGCATCCGCGCTTATACGGACAAACGGGTTCACGCCGCTTAACGTTTTCAATGCAATCAATTCGCCGATGGACAACTTTAATGCTTTTGCCAAAAGCCCGTAACGGTATAACAAGGAA
This sequence comes from Paenibacillus sp. sgz302190, assembly GCF_059820445.1. NCBI lineage: Bacteria > Bacillati > Bacillota > Bacilli > Caryophanales > Paenibacillaceae > Paenibacillus > Paenibacillus sp. sgz302190. Next base: position 377,251 of record NZ_JBZYAO010000001.1, on the reverse strand, counting down.
ACATTGGCGAGCGTGAGCGCCGCATGGCCGACATCGCCCTCGCCGCCAACATTGCCGTCCTGCAAAATTTGCGCAATCTCGCCGGCGGTTAGATTCAGCGCAGCTTGCAGAGCAGGCAGGTGATCGATAAGCGGCACATTGGAGCTGCCAAGGTAATTTCCTGATGGATCGTCGAAAACATCGTCGTCTTTCAGAATGCTGCGCGTTAAAAATAATTGCGCATACAACGAGTTTTTGCCCTTGACCGGCAAGTCGCCCCACAGCGTCAGAAGCTTGATTTTGCCAATGCCGATAAGCGCTTCGAGCTCTTTAAGCTGTGCAAGATGGACGACTGCCGTCCTCATCGCATTTCCTAACGATTGGTCGCTTACGACCTCGTTGTCGGGCAAGAAAAAGAAAGCTTTCAGAGTGCGATCCGTCTCCTCGATCGACCAGCCGAGCCGTTTCCATAGCCGAACGAACATATTCAGCTTCATCAAATCTATCGGCTTTACGACTTCATTCGGATTCGCATAGCTTAACTTCGTATCGTCGAAATTGCCTCCCGATCCCGAGTCCTTGAGCAGCAAAATGCGCTCGAATTTGCCATCGTCCCACGCACTATTCAGCCAACTTGCGGCATCGAATTGCGGCTGGAACTGCCCGGTCAGCAAATCAAGCTTCTTCTTCAATTCAGCCTCATCTTCCGGGGAGAGCGGTTCGTAACCTTCGTGTTTTTTGTAGCTGAACACCTGGCTTACTTCCAAACCGAGCTTACGCAGCGTTTCCAAAGCGCTCAGATGCGGATTTACGAATTCCGTCTCTAACAACCGGACGAGTTCTTTGTAAGTCACGCCTAACCGATGCGAAAGCGTTTTGGCAGATAGTAACGCCTCGATCGCTGCTTCTGCGGTGTCGTTTTCTTTGTCATAGCCGTATAGCTTCGGCCATTCCGCAATCCTGGGTGTCGTGTAAATGACGTATTCGTTAGGGGAAATGCCGAGATACTCCGCAAAAACATGCTCGCGGTAATAGGCTTCCGCACCCGAATCGATCGGTGCGAAAACATCATCGCCGGTCCGGAACGAGTCCAGCACTTTCCAGAACGGCATGTCAAAATAGTCGCAGAAACGGCGAACGGTTTCCAACCACAAATCAAACGGCAAAGTTAGAGGATATACCGCGTTTTTTAACGTATCGTATGCCTGAGGGATGATATGGTGCGGTTCGGCGATAAGCTCGGCCGACGGGGCTTCGCCCGTGTTGTACACGGCGTTTTCGTCCATACGATGATGGGCGACGTAATATTCCAAAATTTCGTTCACAAGATCGATGTAAGGCAGCGCCGTGTTCGTATTTTCGCAGGTCAACGGCAGATGCGGCAAATCCGGGCGGCGGAGAAGGAGCGCGTCATACGGTTTGAGGAAGTTATATTCGGGCCCTGTGTACTCCCGCTGATTGTGCCTCTCTTTCCAGTCCTTCATTATATGTTCCCAGTCTTGTTCCGCCGGATCGATAAAACGCAGCAAATCGACCATATATGCGGCCGGGCTCAGCACCGAGCGGCAATGCTCGCATTCGCAGTAATCCATGGAACCGAAAAGCGATTCCATCGACGGATACTCTTTCAGCAGCGTTTTCAAATCTTCTTTCGTTTTTTGATGCCGTTCGAGAGTGCCGGAAAGCGCCATCACCGGCGGGGTGCTGTCTATTTTTTTCGCCAGCGTATAGATGTTGAACGTGGAGGAATAAATTTGCATGCTTTTATCCCAGACGACTTCCGTTTCCGTGCGCGTGGCGAACTCCTTCCCGTATATTCTTACAAAATCCGCTTTCGGAATGGAGGCGATCTGGCTGGCCGACGTAAAACCGAGCGTGAGCAGCTTCGCCATCGTTTCGTCGCCGGGGGTCATCTGGTAAACCCGGGTCAACAGCTTGGCGCCGTCCACGGCAAATTGTTTGTTTTCCTCGGAGAGACCTTCCAACACATCTCCATGCTGCTTCAAAAACGAATCCACCGGCGTTTGCCCAAGTTGAAACCCTTTATTCGCAGCACGTTTCAAAAACGATTGCACCGGCAAGTTCATCGCTTCACGCTGCGCGCCAAGCGTGAGGTCTTCATTTTCCAACATCCGGCCGATGACTTGGGTGGGGTAACTTTGCCGTACTTTGTGCGCCATGTCGCTTGCATACGCATCAAGGCGGTCAGCGGCTTCGCTTTGGGTATAGCCTGTCGGAATCAGCTTCGCTAACCGATCCCAATCCAGAACGCCGCTATCGGTCGCCAAGCCCTTGAGCCGGGTGATCCATGCTTCTTTTTTGTACAAATCTTTCTCGGCCAATTGCACCAAATTGTCTTGCGAGCCGATCTCATTTTGCAAGGACTCGATCAGCGGCGCGTTGTTCAATGTCAAGTAAGCCAATTTCCCCTGCAGCTGCAGATCGGCGATTTGTTCGCCCGGGATTCCGCTCGTCTTGGCTTCCTTCCAGAGGTCCTCGTCTTCTCCGTCGTGCATAAGCACCAGCTTTTCAAAAACCGCTTTATGCGCCGGCTCGATGCGCGCCCGGTCCAGCAGCTCTCCCACGCTGGACAACGTGCCGGGGACGATCAGATTGCGCCTCGTTCTCAGGGCATAGTCCGCGAACTGTTTGCCGGCTGCAGCCAGCCGCTCATTGTCGAAGGCAATGACGCCCGCCTCATTGGCGCGGGTCAATGCCGTCGCGAACGCATCCGGGCTCACCAATGCTAACGCTTCCGGATCGTCGGGCAATCCGGCGCGAAAAGCGCCATACAGCGCTTCTTGCGGAATGCCTGTTATGGCGTTCATTTGGACGGCCGAGGAAGCTCTGGCGATCAAGCGGGCATCCCAATCCGTGGATTGATACAGCATGGTCAAATCCTGCCGGTCTTCGCCCTCCGCAGCTTGGGCGAGCTTGCTCAAGTCCGCACCCGCGAACGTTTCCAAATCGGTCGCCAGCAGCGAAAATTCGTTGGCCAGGGATTTGACCGCGGACGGCGCGACGAGGTTCAGCACTTCGCTTCGGTCGGCATTAAATTTAGGATTGGAGAGGCGCACCTCGTTGTCTTGCCTATCCCACGTACGCACCTCGATATTGGCTGCCGCTCCGTTTATCTCGTACGGCAGCGCATAAAACCCGCGCTCGTCAGTCTCAATCTCGCCCAGCAGCGCCTCATCTTCGCCGAAGCCTTTGTTGACGATACGCAGCTTGATTTTCGCGCCCGGCAGCCCGTTATCCAGGACGATACGGCCTTCGACCCGTCTGGGATGGGCGGCATTGCCCGAAGTGATGGCAAGAGCGCTGCGCGTTGCGTCGTCAAACGCCCCGGTGCGGGCAAGATCGTATTTCGCTTGCAGCTGCAGCAGCGCATCGCGAGTCCCTACGCCGAAGATGCTCTCCGCCAGCTCGCTCTCCGGCAAAATAGCGCCTGCGCGGGCCAACTGCGCATGCAAGTCTTTTACGGCTTCGCCGCGCATGCCCAACGAAAGCGTCGGCGCCGGCGCCGGCGTTTGGCCGCATGTGCCGAGCTTCTCGTCGATCTTCGCCAAATAATCCGTACCGCGGTTAATAGCGGTTAACGTTTGGCTCTGCGCATTCAGCGCCTCGACTACTTGCGCCCAGCCGCCGTCGCCGAGCAATCCGGACTCGCGCAGCATGGCGTTGATCGCGCCGGCGGTCCGTTCGTCGACCGCACCCCCGCCTTCCATGCGCCGCTCCTCCTGAAAGATGCTGACCAGTTTACGGGTGGCATCCTTATAGACTTGCGCGGCGCGTTCGCGCTGCAGCTCGGCGCCAAGCTCCCGGCGGACCGCCTCATCGCCGGGCAAAATTTTGCCCCGGTCGAGCATCCATTGCAGCGCATCTTGCAAATCGGCCACTTCAGGGCCTTGTTTTCCCGGTTGCAGGGGGAAGATGATTGGGTTCATGATGATCCTCCTCGTAAAATCATGTTCTCCTTCGATTGCTGCGTATTTACCATCTATTGAAGCTTGCACCTCTGCCGGTTGATAAGTGAATATGGAAAAACTGATCGATGAATAACGCTTGAATAAAGACGCTTCGTTTAGCAGCTTCATCTCTTGCAGTTTCTAATTCCTTTTTGGCCGCAGGATTCACGATCCGGCTGAAACCCGCGTCTCCCGTTGTATGAATGGTTCCTTTATAATCCTTGTAAACTCGCGGAAGAATACTTTGGCCGCCCTCCGGTCTGTAAGGCGAAGGCGTCAAATTTTTAATTTTGCCGTTTGGCTCAATGACAGCAGGCGTTGCCTGTTCGCTGGAGGACAAGGAGCTGTTGTAATCATTCTCAAAAGCTTTATGCTTTGAATCGCTCTCGATTTTAGGGTTATCCAAAAAGGTCGCGGGATTCCGCGGCAGCCCAAAAGCATATTCTCCGGCGGGCAAATCGCCTATTAATTTAATTAACGCCTTTTGTGTTTCCTTCCATGCATTTTCGCTGCCTTGACTAATAAAGTGTCCGGCATATCTGCTAATATCAACTGCAAGAAGAGAACCATGCAGCCCTTGACCGCTTCTGAATAAACTATCGATGGAAAAAGTAATCAGCTGATCTTTCTTCTGATAATCCTTAGCTTTTGCCGTGAGGACCGACAATGGCTGGAGAATATTCAATTCTTGCAGCTCAGTGCCCCTCCATTGCTTGTCTGTATAAGTTAATTTCTTGAGCGATTCTAATTGCGAACGGACGGACGGGTCTAAACTTACGGCGGCGTCCGATCCGGTTGCAGAATCCAGGATCGCTGCCGCATTTTTCTTAATGGCATCTATCGCTTTTACTCTGTCGTTAAATTTTTTATTTTGTTCAGCAGCATTTCGGGCAAATTCCTGTGCGTATTTACCCGGCTTATCCTCGACCTGGTCGTCCGGGGGCTCTCCTTCGTATCCTTGCAGATCAGACAATACAGTAGGCCTATTATTTGTATATGCATACAAATTAGGCCCATCCGCCAGTCCCGCCGGATCGCAGCTGCACCACCTCCCCAGCCACGGCGCGTAATACCGCGCCCCGTGATAGGTGAACCCCGTCTCCTCATCGCGCTCTTTGCCCGTATAGCGGTATCGCTTCAGGCTCACTTCGGCGGCGCTGCGTCCGGCGCAATAAGCTGTGCTGCCATATGGCGTATATTCCTCATACGTGATCACCGCAGCGTTATCGTCCAGTTCCAGGCTGACCGAACCGAGGTGGTTGCCCAGTTGATAGCGCACAATCGGCGGAGGATCAACGACCGGTGTTTGCTCCCGGATCGTCTGCGTCTCCACCAGCGCCACAAGCTGCTTGTCGTCCATCACGTGCAGTGACTCGCGCTCCATTGCGACTGCTCCGCCGCTTCCGTATTCGCGATACACCTCATATCCGCCGAGATAAATGCGCTGCGTACCGATTGCCCCCGACTGGGTTTCGGTCACTTTGCGCACGCGTTGTCCTGCCGCATCGTACACATAGTATGTCGTCGCAGGAACAGTGTCCGGCGGCGGGCTGCTATTTATAACCGTCCCCGCAGCTGCGAGTAATTGGTCTTTGAAATCCCATTTCATCTGCGGCAAGTGCGGCATCGCTGTCATATTGCCGTGCACATCGTACGCGTAGCTCACGCTGTAACCGGGTGCGGCGGCATAATCCGGCAAAGCGTCGGGATCGCCGGGCAAACTCGTGGCCAGCAAACGATTGCTGTCCATCGCGTATTGATAGCGCCGGTCCCAAAGCGCCTGACCCGGCTGCTCCGGATTGCGGCCGGCATGATGCACCAGCTGCATGATATTGCCAACCTCGTCGTAGCGATACGTCTCGACATAGTTCCGGAGCGCCTGACCGTCATTTGGCAAGGTCGTCATATATCTCGGACGGTCGTTCCCGTCATACGGCTCGCCTGTGCCCTTGTGCTCGCGCCCGCTGGCCGCGATCAGTCGATACAGCGCGTCATAGCGATACTCCGCGCCCGGCAGCACGTGTTGATTGCCGTGAAACACGTGATCCTGAGCCTCGTCGACGATTTGGGTAATATTGCCCGCCGGATCGTACGTGTAGCGCAAGTCTTGCAGCACCGCCCCGTCGCTTGCCCTCGCAGTTTTCAACCGGTTCAGCCGAAAAGTGTATGGATCGTAATCGTACGACGTTTCCGCTCCATTGCCGTATTGCAGCAGCAAACGCTGCCCTTTGGCGTTATAATCAATACGGCTCACGACATGCCGGCTTGCCGAATCGGCAGCAAGCAGCGCCGCCGGTTCGACGGATTGGCCGAACCATACATCCACCCGCTCCAACAAACCGGCTTCGTTGTATGCAGGTTGGGTGACCGTGACGCGCTGCGTATGATTCGCCAAGTTATGGGGTGCGACGATTTGGACCGGCCGGTTCAGCGCGTCGTAACAGATACCGGCGGCATAGCGCTCATCTTCCAGAGCCGGAATTTGCGACCAGTCGGGAACGACCTTGTAATCGGCTGCCAGTTGGCGTATCGTACGCAGCGGGTTGCCCTTGAAATCATAAGCTTCGCTGGTCGCGATGCCCGCGGTGTCCATATGCTGATACAATTTGCCGCGGAGATTGTACTGCTTGCCGTCAGCCTGCCCTTCGCCATAAATCAGCTTCTCGAATTGAATCTCGCGCGCAGGATCGGCCGGATGAACGCCGGTGACGAAAGAGCCGGTCGGACGACGCAGCTCATCGTAGGTTATCCTCGTCGCGAACGAGCGGCTGTTCCAGGCGAACATCGGCTTGCCTGCCGCGTCGTTCAACATCCAGCGGTCGCCGGCGTCCATGCTGTGCTGAAAAAGCAAATTCCCTGCGATGTCGTAACAGGGTACAAACCCGCCCGGCGCCAAATTGCCGGCATCGTCGAACGGATGACCGCCTTCCGGCAGCGGCGGCATGATGTACTGCATCACGCGGTTGCCGCGTGAATCTTGCACCCACAGCGGCTTGCCCTCCGCATCGAGCCGGGTAAACGTAACATACCGCTCGTCCGCCGCCGAGTCAGCGGGTCCTACGCGGTTGTGAGCGATCGTGACGACTTCGCGCCCGAGGCTGTCGAGCACCGTCACCGACGGCGTGTCCGCATGTTCCGCAGCAAGCCGGGCCGCGCGCCGGTCTTCCGCCGATGCCGTCGGCGCGCTTTTTGCTTTAAACCAGGCATTGTCCGCTTCCAGCACCGTATCGTTCGCATCGTAGTGCACCGCATCCCACGCCGAAAAATCGACCCGGCTGTACGATCCGTCCGGCGACTCGGTGTGCCCGATCCGCCCGACCGCGTCATAAAACATGACCGGCGTTACGCCTGCTTCAACCGGTTCTTCGCAGCGATGCCCGGCTGCCGCCGGACTGAAATACGGCTCATACTGCTTGACCGGTTTGCCCTTGTTGTTCAGGATGACTTTGCCGCTCGCAATCCATCGCAAAGGCCCCCCGGCCTGCTCCGGCTCGGCCTGCGTCTTCTTCACGAGCACGCTGCCCGCCCCGTCCGAATACTCAAAAGCGCACCGTACCGGGCTATCCGCTTCGTCGGCCAAGTGCCGCTCCCGCTCGATGCTGCAAGCGCATGCGGGATGCTGCCCCCACACTGTGCCGCCCGCTTCATCCGCGGTTTCGCCCGAATAATACAGATACCTTATGCTGGCTCCGCTTAGCCAGCTTTTGGCCTCGGCCGCATCATAGTCCTCCAGGATGAAAAACTTTTGCAGCGCATCCGGATTCGGATTCAGCAGCGCCTCGCCAGGATCAAAGCCGCTGAGGCTGTCGGCTTCCGTACCTTTACCGAGCATGGCGGCGGCGGTTGGCCTGCCCAGCGCATCGAATCGCGCTTCCAGCAAATTGTCGTTCATATCTTTGATTTGACGCGGAGCCAGCGCATGAAAATCGAACTCCGTCACCTCGGTGCGGTTGCCGAGCGCATCGGTGCAGGACGCGATGTAGAGACCGTGCGGGTCGTAAGCCAGTGCAGTCAGGCTGCCAAAAGGGTCCGTATACCGTTCGGGCAAATAAAAATGAGCTGCCGGTGCCGCGTCCGCGTTAAAACCGGCAACGCCGGAACACATCCAGTATTGTCCCGCAGAGTCGGGCCCAAAACGCAAAGCCAGATCGGCGCCTGCCATGCAGCCGCTTTTACGCTGATCTGCAAGCGCGGTCCGAACATCCGGAGTGATTTTGTCCGCGAAGATCCGATCCAGAATGTCATCCGTCAGCGCCAATTTGTAACTTTCATACGGCAATGCCAAAGCATTCAGTTGGCCCAGCGTCAGCGGCTTATCCAACGTTTTATCGAAAAACAGCGTGCGCGTATGTTCCATGAGCCGTTTTTGAGGCGAACTGCGGTCAGGCTGCAGATGGTAAGCGATTTCTTTTACGGCCATGCCGCTGCTTTGATACTTGTCGCTCAACCGATAGGCGCGCAGATCCGCCAAAGTATAGTGACGATTCACCGAATCGGCGTCACGGAGTATGCCTGTCAGCTCATAAATCATGACCTCGCATGGCATGCGCAAGCGATAGTTGTCCGGATCGGGGTTAGCGGAATCCGGCAAGTCGTTGGTATAGCGCGTCTCGGTGTAGGACATCCGGAGCTCGTCCTGAAGCTGCCGGATCAGCTCCTGCGCGTCTTCCTTTAGCGTGGCGTCGGCATATTTGCCCAAGCGGGGGTACACCGCAGTGACGGACTGCCGGACGTTGCCGTACTCATCGACGTTCAGATGAAGCGCGTGCACGATGCGCGGATCGGGATTCAGCGAATCCGGACGCAGATCCAGTTCGTAATGATAAGTGACCGCCTCGCTCTCGGTAACGTGAAAAACCGCATGGAGGTTGGCCGCTTGCGGCTGTATACGGCGAATGCGGCAGTTGTGATACGCAGCCGAAAAAAGCTTGACCGGCACGTGCCTGCCGTCTCTCAGCGCATCCACATCGAGCTCGTACACTTCCTGGCGCAGCATCATGCTTTTGCACGCGCGCAGCGCCTCGCGCCACTCGTCCGCAGTAAGGTCCGATGCCTCGAGGTCAGGCTCGGGCAGCTCATTTTCCGCAAAACCGCCCGGCACTTGCAAGCCCGGCCTCCCCGCTTTCAGCGCGTTCGGAAAATATTCGTCCTTAAACCGCTCCAGAGCCGCTTTGCGGTTAAGAAAATCGCCCGTATGATACCAGGTCACGGTTTTGACTGGCGGTTGAAACAGCGTATGGTCGTCGGTCATGTAGGGGCTGCTTATGTTCCCCGATGCGAAGGAACCGTAATCTTCCACATCGATCTGCTCTACGCGCCCAAAACCGCGAAACTCGCGCTCCGGCCCATCGAAGTAACCATGATGATAGCTGTAAGCGGTTGAAAAGGCGGTTTTGCGCCAACGATCGTGCACCGTTACCTTCTCCACACAGTGCACCGGGAAGGGCAGCTTGGTGATCCAAGGCTTTCCCGCCTGCTTGTCCTGCAAATAGAACTTGGTTGAGGGCGCATACGCAATCGTCGTTTCCGCACCCAGATTGTTGGACGTTTGGATCAGCAAATGGGGCTTCTGCCCGCCCATCAGATCCAGGTAACGCAGCGGACGGCGGGCATCGCCCGGCAGCGGTGAGGACCAGACCAAACAGGCCGTGCCATTGCCCAATAGATCCAGTACCTGGACGTCAACGGCGTTATCGAAGGCCGGGAAGCAAGAAATTATCGTCGCTTCGCTCCAACTGTTGCCGGATTGGTTGAAAAACACACGGACGCCTTCCCTGGTCAAATATAGGAGGTCCGTCGTGCCGGTGCCGTCGATATCCGCAAGCCGAATACGGCGGTGGTCGAATTGGTCGGCATAGTCAAACTGCGGCGCGCAATCCATCGTGACTTTGGCGCCAAAACGGCCATAGCCGAGATTCGGCCAATAGCATATTTCGCCGCTGCTGCGAATTCGGACGATGTCGGTCAGGCCGTCGCCGGACATATCCGACAAATAAATGGACTCTTCGCCGTCCGCAAAGACGATATGCGGCCCTTTTTCTTCATCCCAGTGTTTGTGGACGCGCTGCGCCGAATCAAAACCGGCCTCTCCCAGCGAGCGATACCACACAAAAGCATCGTGTTCACTAATCAAAATGTCAGCGTGGCCGTCGCCGTCAATGTCTATAAACTTGAGATTGGAATCGTCCCAATTCACATTCGGCAGAGCAGCCAGCGGCGTGAACGGAGTCCACCGGCCATCCGGGGTCCGCTCGTAAAAACCCGGATTCGGACCCGCGAATTGCACCAGATCGGGCCGCCCGTTGCCCGACAGATCGAGAAACTGCGCACGATCGGCCAGCGCTGCGGCGGGCTTAGGCGCAACGAGCTCCGCCGGCCCAAACTTGGCTTCGCTGCGCAACCGCCCATCGCGATTAACCGCATGAATCGGGCTGAGGTTGGATTTGTAAAACCATGCGCCGGCCTGCTCGGTCAATACACCCGCTAGCCCTTCGCCTTCCAGGTCAATCCACTGAAACCTTGCGCCGCCGATGCCGATGCCGGCCGGTAAATTTACTAAACCGTCCTCATCGCGCAGCTCGCACACTTCGGACTGGATGACGGCATCGCTATAGGCGAACGCAAGCGGCGGGAGCTGCCGGGAGATGCAGCTCCCGTTCGGTGTAAGCTGATAACCGCGCTGCGAGACCTCAACCAGCTTGGAAAACAACGGCGTCCGAGTGCTTGCGGCACCCTTCTCGTATTCGTAGGTGAAATCGGTCGAGCGGACAAGGCCGTTATAGCCTTTTTGCCCGCCGTTCGGATCGTCAGGGATATGGTGGAACATCAGCACTCGCCGGCACAGGCGATATGTACGCACCTCAAATGCTGCCCGATAGGAGGAAAACGGGTCCGGCCGGGACGCCCACTCACCCGCCTCCTGTGGCGTGGGGTGTTCGCGGTCGTGCTCGCCGTAGTCGAACACCGCTTCGAAGTGCCAGCTGTCGCCGTCAGGCGGCTCAGGCCATGGCCGGTCAGCTTCAAGTTTAGGAAAAAAAGGAGCGTGATTGCCGTATTGTATGCGCTTTAAATAGCGGTTGGCGGAACGGTGCGCGGCCGTCATATCGCCGCGATTTTGCTCGTGAGCTTGCGAAAGATCTACTTGATCGGCGTTTTCGGCTTTATATCGGTAAGAAACGGCGTTTCCTTTGTCATCATGGCTCAGACAGATGAGCCAACTGAATATGCGCGGAGTGCTTTCGGGATTTGCAGGGTTAAGGTCGGTGGCAGTGGGGTCGTATATACGCGAGTTTTTGTCTCTTCCGTACCATGTTGTGATATTGTCTTTGGAGATCGTGCGCCAGAACATATCATCCGGCTTGGCGGCGTTCGTCCACCGCTCGATGCGGGCGAACAAACCTTCGATGCGTGGTCGATAGCGGTGAATAAAATAGATCGTTCCATTTACCGTTCTTGGCTGCGTTTCCTCGCGTATCCAATGCCCCTCCGCCTGCTGCTGGAGCGTGGGCACAAGATCTTCGGCGCCGGACAGGATGAACACATCCGATTCTTCGTCATCCAGATAGCGCGGCAGCCCTTTGTCCGTTTTACGCGTGATTGCAGGCAAGGCCAGATTCCACCCCATTCCAAACGGACCGTTGCCTGCCCCGGAGTCATACGAGAGCGAAAGCTGGGGGCCGAAGCCGGCGCGGCCAGGGCTGGTTGGAATAGGGACGCTCATGGAGCCTGTGCCCGTGACCGGGTTCGCGGCGAACTTCTCGCCGATCCCCCGGATGGCTCCGCCTCCCTTGGGCAGCGATATGGACGGAGTCTTTAAGATATGCTCGTCTTTGCTTGAAACGTTTGGTATGTCCGAAAGGGTCATAGGGAGCACCTTCCACTCGTTTTTTTGCATCTCAAAAAAACTATAGTATACCGATTCGGAAAAGTCTGTAGTTTCTTGTCGACCTGTGAAATCATTTCTCTTCGCGTCTCGTTAGAACGGCAACCAGAGGGGCACAGCCACTCCCCAGCCACTCCTCCCCTACCTGCGCCTCTCCCGCACGGATTTCGGTGCTGAAGAGATGGCGGAAAAGTGGATTAATAGGGAGAAAACCTGCGAAAGTGCAGGTTTTTTCCGAAAAAACGGTTCATTTTGGCGAAAATCCTGCGAAAGTGCAGGAATTTTCGATGGGAGCGCATCTCAGCCTACGTTCGCAGCGAAAAGCCTGCACAATTGCAGGAATATTTCGCTGCGAGCGTTTTAAAGGGCAAAAAGATGCATTTTTGCAGGTTTTTCTGATCACTACTCATGATCCGTCAGCTCTAGCAGGAGATTTTTACGCGAACAACAGCCTCTGAACTTTTCTTCTTTCATTGGAAGAAAGTATTCCAAAAAGAGGCTAATGTCAATCCGAGAAGCAGAGTAATCATTCCCCAACCCCATATTTTGCCAAGCAGCTTGGTTCTGTGTTCTCCCATTAACTTCTTATCGCTCGTCATCAATACCATGAAAATAAGCAGAGGCAGCATCAGAATACCACCAATGATTTGTGTGATAATGGAGATGAGATTTAATGGCAAATTCGGTATCAAGATGGCAAGTGCCGCAAGGACCAGGCTGCCGATATAGACTGCGTAAAACTTCGGCGCCTCCGTTATCTTGTCATTTAGACTTTTCGACCAGCCAAACAATTCCGCAATGCTCCAAGAAGAAGATAAAGAAACGGTTATGGATGCCAGGAAGCCGGCATTGAACAACCCGAGTCCAAAAAGGATTGCCGGCCATCTGCCTGCAACGTCAGAAAATGCGCCAATCAGGTCGGCCGGGCCTGCGTCGCTAATATTTTGTATATTGCCAAAGAGTGCCGCACCACCGATAATGACGCCTGCTGCAATGATTACCTGGATAATGATGCCTAATGCAGTATCAATTCGGCCCAGACGCAGTTCTTTTGCCGTAACACCTTTATCAACCGTACCGCTTCCTTGAAAGAAGATCATCCATGGAGCGACAGCATTGCCGATGGTAGCGATCACGAACCAAATCACACCGTCTTGCAATTCTAACGGAACATTCCACGTTGCAAAAGCATTTCTGATTGCAGCCATACTCGGGTGTGTCATGCCCGCCACTACTAAAAAGATAACGTTGAGCGCACCCAACAATAGAGCGATTCGCTCTTTTGTCCAATATCCAGTAAAGAGGACGAAACCAACGACAAGCAATAAACAAAGGATGGAGCTGATCCACAGAGGAAGGCCCAAGAGGACGAGGCCTGCCGTCATGCCGATGAATTCCGTAATCAGTGTCAGCAGATTCTCAAAAGCAAGGGTCGAGATGTGATAGTACCCCCAAAACTTACCATAACGTCGCAAAGCCAATCTTGCAAAACCTTCTTGCGTTACCGCGCCAAGGCGCATGCTCATCTCCTGAATCGTAAACGTCAAAGGCGCAAGGCATAGCACCAAGGGAACAAATAGACCGATGCCAAATTTCGCCCCTGTTACCGTGTATGAAATCACCCCGCCTGCATCATTATTAGCAATTGCAGCAAGTAAACCTGGTCCCATAAGGACCCAAATGAGCCAAATGTAACGTCTCCATCCCTTCTTGCGATTTGTAACCATTTCACTAAACTTGGATTGATTTACATCCGGAGAGGTCAATACTGATTCCAATTTACTCATGTACGTACTCACACCCCATACGAAATTTTCAAATTCATCGTAGTGTATTACGGGGTGTTGAAAAATGTGCATGATCTTCAATACATGTTGAAAAAAAAGAAACTCTTCTCAACACTTTAGCATCATCTAAATATCCGATTGGAAAAACATAATCAGGGATAATGTCAACATATTCAACGGATTTGCATCGTGCTCATCATTCTCCATATGATATTTATCAACAGGAGTTGCATTTTTGTCAACACAATCTCAACGGACTTGCACTCATCTCAACATTTTACCATATGCTGGATTAAAAATAGGTTGGGTGGTGCAAATGGAAATCAAAAAAAGAGCTTCAAACAACCATCATTTGTTGTAACTTGGAAAAATAAGAAGACATGGAGTGGATATCGAATGTTGAAAAAAGTTATGAAGTGCTTATCTCTTTTCTTTCTTATTAGTGGTTGTGTAGCAATTGCCTATGAAGTAAAAGAAATGCAATCGGCTACCGTTCAAGTTACCCAATCTGACGGTCAGGACCGAGCGGCTCAGGCAGATGACCGGAATCAAGCGGCACAAGGGATAATCAAGATCACGTTACCCAATCTGACGATCAGGATCAAGCAGCACTGGCAAATGACCAGAATCAAGCAGCGCAAGCGGAAATCAAGATCAAGACACCCAATCTGACACAGAGCACACGTTGAATTTAATTCTAAAAAGAGGTGATTTAGTATGTACTATTGCATTGTTTGTTCAAGACTACACAATGAAAGTAACATCCGTGGCAAGGTTTTTGAAAAGGGGGTTTATATTGAACCGGGAACCGGCGCAAGGATCCATCTAGGAATGTGTATTGATGAAGAGGATCAAAGACAGATTTGTGATCCTATACAACGAACAAACGTTAAAGAAACTATTCTCAATTATCTACCCTCTCACGATTTTATTAAGAAACTCGATAGAGTCAGGACCTTTGTCAATAGAGTGAACACTTAAAACTGAAAGCAAATTGGCTGCCGCTAGGTGAAGCCTGAAGCCAAGAACGCTCTGGCCAGAGCGTTCTTTTTCGGTAAGCTTGGGGAACTGCGGGAACGTGCACTACAACCAGCTTCAACGAGCCAGCGCATAGAACATCGCGAAAAGCATACCGATAATGCTTCCCAAATGGATCGCTCATGATCCGTCAGCTCCAGCAGGCGATTTTACGCTCATTTCCGCGATCATGGTCCGGTTTCTTCCCAACTCTTTGGCTTTATACAAGGCCAGGTCGGCCATATGGATCAGTTCTTCGGCTGAATCGGCGTGTTGGGAAAAATGCGCGATGCCCTGCGACACGGTGATCGGCTGCCCGACGAGGTTGTCGCTATTTTCCAGGGCGGTACGGATTCGCTCGGCTGCCAAATAAGCTTCCTCGGCGGACGCGCGAGCGATAAGCGCAATGAATTCTTCGCCTCCGTAACGGCAGCACACATCGCCCGGACGGACGGATGAAACGATGATATTCGCGAAATGCTTGAGCACTTCGTCACCGGCCTGATGACCGTACGTGTCGTTGATCGATTTGAATCTGTCGATGTCCATAATAATGACGGAAAAAGGGATCGGCTCCGCAATCCATTTATGCATAATGGTCTCAAGCGTTCTCCGGTTAGTTAAACCGGTCAACGGATCGGTCATCGCATCATGCGTCAGTTGATCCGTCTGTTTTCGAATATCCGTCAAGGCGTAGCCGATCGCTTGCGTCAATAAGTCGGCCTCCCGGTTCCAGTGCTGCTTCCCTGCAGGGAGCTCGACTTTTTCTCTGCCGATTTTGCTGACCAGGTCGGCAAGGGTGACGAAAGGCCGCGCCAATTTGTGCGCAAGCCATATGACTACGAGCAGCAATGCCGCAAACGAAGGCAGCATATGCAGCAGAATTGAACGGATATGACTGTTCAGCTGTTCGTAGATGACGCTGATCGGCGATACGACGACTACGCCCCAGCCGTTTTCCGGAACTTTGACATATCCCGCCAGCAAGGATTCCCCCTTCAGGTTGACCGACTGTTCTTGTCCGGTTTGGCCCTGGATCAGCTTTTTGACAATCTGGTTGGCGCTGATATCTTCGCCGATCCGGTTTGTATCGCGGTGGTACAGCAAATGGCCGTTGGACCCGACGATGTAAAAGTAGGAGCCTATTTCATCGGCAAGATTGCTCCCGAAGATCGAGTTGAAGATGTTGTTCTCCTGAAGATAAAGAGTGCCTCCGATATATCCCCGGTATACGCCTTCCTTATCGAATATAGGCTCGCTCATGAACACAATGAGGCGGCCTGTCGGCGAAACGTAGGGCTGGGAGACGTAGGGCTTTTTCGATGCCAAAGCCGTCTTGGAAGCTTCCGTCGTAATCGCTTTTCCGGCTGTGCCGATCGATGCCGGGGACACATTCCGCACGATTCCCGTTTCATCGACAATCGCGATGGAATTAAAATAATTGCTGCTGTGACGGACTAATTCGAGATCGGCATTTATCTGCTCCGCGCTCATGGCGTTCATATTTGAAAAGATGCCTGAAGCATAATGCAAGCTGCTCCGCATAGATTTGAACAAAGAATCGATGGTCTGGCTCATTTTCTCGGCGTTCGTACGATTTAAAGTGAGTGTCGTATCGATTAGCGTTTGCTTGTTCGACTGGTAAGAGGCGAAAAGAAGAATGGTCACGGTCAAAAGCACGGATAGTGAAACAAGGCCTGTAAAAAGGGTGGCGAGGCTGATTTTGCTGCATTGAAATACGGTTTTGTTGCGCGGCGGAGACATCGGATGCCCTCTTTTCGACAAAATTCGGTAAAATTCCTCCTTTATTATAAACCAAAAGCCCCAAAAATGGGGAACGAAAATAAAATGCCGAAAAGGCGCCTTTCTAGAAGACGCCCCTCTTTACCCGTGAGCCCGCCGCTCCCTGATTAAGCACACGAACTCGCGGCTCACGCAGCTGCGGATTCCCCTCGTCCTGCCATGCCTTGTTCTGGCGGCACGCTTCCCAGTCTTTCCTGCGCAACCGCGGAGTGTTTATTTGAATCATGGAAACGGATGCGGATGCGGGTTGAGCTGTTCGGCCGTCAGCGGCTGCGCCGCATAGCCCAATTCCGCCGGTACGTTAAACAGCCGATCCAGGCCCGTCAAGCGGGTCAGATGATGCCCGAACGTCATCGGCAGCATGCCGGGGATGAGCACTTTGACGCAATACAGACCGTTGCGCGAAATTTCCGTCATCGTTTGATCCACGACGATCATATCGAGGTTCAAGCGGCGAAACGTTTGAATGAGCTCCTTTAGATCGTCGGTCAAATCCATATGCCTTGCCTGAGGTTGGAATTCTTGGCTGAACGTTCGCAGCGGACGCCGGGCATCCAGCAAAAACTGCAGCCGCTCCTCCGCTTGGGGCAGCCCGTAGAGCATGACATGATCTTCCATTTGCAGCACCTTGAACGGATCGCGAAGCATGGCCTCCAAATTCTCCTGCTCCGCCAGAAACTTGTCTTGCAGTATGAACATCATGCCGGCCAATTCGTGTATGGCGCTTTTCGCCGCCTTCACGGGGTCCAAATGGGCTCCCGCTGCGCAGAGCAGATTCATTTTTCCCGGACCCCCGCCGTTTTTGGCCAGCGCCCAAATGCTTGGTATCCCATTCTCCATCGTTATATTGAACAAATGGACATCGTATCCGGCAACCTGCCGCAGCCTCTCCACCATTAACTCCAATTCCCGGTCATCGGCGGAAAATGGATCCAGCCGCGGGACAGGCAGCTGCGCACACCAGGTCATCAGGAACGCATCGCGCTCCGCCACTTCCAAAATCCCGTATAAAACGGCTTCCTCCAGGCTCCCGCCCAACGCACAGCCGTTGGAGCCCTCCTGAACTAAACCGTCCCCGCCGCCGGAGCTGTAATAAACGAGGCTTTCCGGAACGAGAATCGGCCGCTCCTGCAGCAAAGAATAGCCCCACACCCAATCGACGTCACAGTCGGGATCAAACGGCTCGCACGGAAAATCCGGCAGCTCGTACTGCTCCTTCGCATATAACCCCGCCTGAACCGGATTCAGCGCTTGCCCGGCCAGACGGTTGTAGCTGTCGCGAACCACGGTGCGTCTGCCTTGAGGGGCCATGCCGCAGCGCCGTTCCAATCCTTCCAAAATCGCGGTCAATTCGCTTTCCGCATAAGAATGGCTGCGCCCTGCTGTCACCACGTCACCGGTCGCGAACGACGGCATATTCATGCCGACGGCGGCAAACGGCGAAACAAGGTCGTACATGTGTGCGTTAAAAAGCCCTGTTCGGGCATCCCGGTAATCTTGAAGCAAAACTTCCCGCAAGCCGATGAGCGAACGGGAGCGGTAATTGCCGGCGCTGAGCTTGGGTCTGGGCTGCAAGGATATACGGGCCGCTTCTCTTGAATCGTCGGGCAGACACCCGCATACCGGGCACAACGGATCAGGCAAAAAATGATGAGCGGAGCTTTTCAGCGTTTTCAGGTTTATCAGGTAGACGTGTTCTTCGGTATACGGCCGTCCGCCTTGCAGCGCCAGGTGCGTCTCCGCCGCCAGCAGATGTGCCGTCTGCCGAATTCCCGGACGCAATGAAGCCGCCTTGGGGGCCGCCCCCTCGGGTTCGGCTGTGAGCCAATCCGGCGTCTCCCCGCTGCCGTGTCCTGCAATGAAGCGCCGGTTGTCGGCGCATTGGGAACATCCCGGCAAACCCGGACGAATCAAGGGCCCAACCACACCTTCGTCCGATAAAAGGAAGCCGCGAAGCCACGGAATGCCGGTCGGCCGCATCCGTTCCTCAATCTCGAAATAATCGCAGGAATGCCCGTTATCGTCCGCAGCCAAAACAAGTTCCGCCGCCTGCGGGATCCCTGTTGTGAAACCGGGTTGTCGAACTATTGTATAGTGGTCGGAGAGTTCCCCGCAGACGAAGTCCGCCAATAAACCTTCTCCGACAACGGCTACTACAGCTTTCATCAGGATAGCTCCTCCTCTCGCAGCAGCGTGGCGAACAGTTGTACCGGCTCATCATTCCCGAAGGGCTCAAGTCCGATGTCGTAAATGAAAAGCCGCTTGCGGTTCAGTTCCAAAATTTGCATGGCTGACCGTAAAATATCCGCCTCCCCCGCCTCTTCCATCGAGGGAATGTCAAGGACGAGCGGCGCCAGGCCTTCCGCGAAAAGAGGCTTCGCTTGATCCGTGGGCGCTTTGCACGACTCCAGCGCTTCCCGCACGTTCTTCTCCTCAGCTTCAGCCTGTGCAGCACCCCCTGCTGCAGCAACTTGCGCTTGCTGCAGCGCCTGCAGCAGAGCGGCACGCAGCGCCAAGGTCGTAGTTAAGCCGGCGCATCCATGCCAGCCCCCGTCTGTCCCGACCCACACGACGGGGAAACCGGACAGATTCTCTCCCAAGCCGACGGTCGGCGTTCCTTGCAAAATAGTTAATGACGTTAAATAAAAGCGGCAGCGGTGGTCTTCGATTTTATGCAGCCTGACTTCCCGGATAGCCAGGCTTTGGTGCGCAGAGCGCTTGCCCAGTTCATGCGCCAAACACGTTCGCAATGCGCGGCAAACGCCTTCGGCAAACGTCACGCCGGCTCCGAAGCCGATAAACTCCTGCCGCCGGTCCTGCTCGTTCCTGCTGCCGTTCCCGGCAGGCGACGGCAGCGCGATCCAATCGGACATTCGCGACGCGTAAGCTTCCATTCCGGCCAAACCGGCTTCCCTGCGCGCTTCCTCATGGGTAAAGCCGGCACACGCAATGTCCGGCAGCAGCTCGGCCGGCCCTACCGACAGCGGGTCCGCCACCCGCACCCGGCATTGGGCAAGCGGAAGCTGCCTCAAGTCCCCTTCCTCCCACGTATGAAAAATGCCGGTTACCGCCGAAGTCAATCGCTTAAAATAAGAAAACCACGGGGAAGGCTCGCCCCGGATGACCGAGTTTTGCTGCAGCCGCTGCTCTCTATGTTGGACTTGTACGCCCGCCGGGCGGCCGCTCACAAGCGGATGGGGGAACAACAAGTGTACTTCCCCCTCCAATGTTGCCAGATTCAGTATATAAATGTGCCCGGAAGCTTGATCGGACGATTGCAGCATTGCAAATACAAGCGCATTCGCAAGCATCGCAACTGCGGCAGAAGAGCAAGCTTGTGCGGACGGCTGTGTGTCAAACACCGATCGGTGAATCCGGCGCCACGCCGTTTCCCAGCAAATTTCGGAGTCCGGATGTATGAGCGGGCCTGCCAAACCTGTCTGCCGGATGCATACGGCCGGCAAAAAAAGCTTCTTTTCCTCCCGGCAAACTGAGTGAAGAGCGCGCAATTGTTCCACACGGTTTTCCTGAGATACATACAATATCCAATGAAACGGCCGAACGAGTTCCCGCCAACTATCCGTTCCTTCCTGTTCAGGGACGATCTCTTCGATGACGGCCCCGGGATCCGTCCGGCGGACGCGTTCCGCCATATTCCTTAACCGCTGCCGGTCGGCCGGCGCCGGGTCCGTCATCCGCACATGCACATGGGTCATTCCGGATTCGAGCAGCGACGCGACCAGCGAGAGCAAAATAGAACCGGCCCCGATTGCCAATATTTTGGCTTGCGGCGGGCATAATTGCAGCCTGTTCGTCCCGGCTTTGGCCGCCGTGCCGACTTCCCATTCCTCTGCCATGCCGTTCCCTCCTTCATTTATATGTTTAAATTATGTAACGGGAGACGCGATCGTTCCCTCCGGTACGTTGTATTTTGTGCCCGGAAAAGCAAAAAAGACGATAGCCCCAGGCGGGGATACTCCCGCGCGGTTATCGTCGCGATCTTATGTAACAGGGAACGTGAAGTTCCCTTGCATTTCTGCCAAACCACCCCGGCATCGATTGTCGGGACGCAGCCATATTTTTTATCCGAAAGAGTCTCATTTAGGTTGTTGTCAGTATTACCAAGCAAAAGTCACCGAAATAATAACCAGAAGGATGAAAAGAACCAAAATAGCAGCAGTGCTAGTTCCCATACCGTAACCTGCGCAGCTGCCCATGCCAGCTCCGTACGCGCCCATACCAAACACCTCCTTCTGCTAATGAATCACTTGCAATGGCATTATATGTCCCGGGCGGGTGGGTTGTTTGGACGTATGACTACTTGCAAATACCTAGACCCAAAAAATTTGCCAATTGGTTACATAATAATAATTATGTAATCATTTATCCGGGTTCGGCCCTGTTTGACAATAATCGGGAACCACGAGATCATCGAATCCGTTAGATATTCATCTAAGTAGAAGCAACTCGTAACCGAAATGGTTTTTTCGTTTCGCGGTCAGCTCCTCCGTTAGCGGCTTCACGATATAGTCCAGTACCCCCATATCAAACGCTTCGAAGACTTAATCGCTGTTTGAAGCCACGAAAGCAATAGAAATGTCAGGTCTGGAAGACTGGATGACATTTGCCAACTGTAGACCATGAATGCCGGATCTATTCATGTCCAAATCAATTAGCACAAGATCGACGGATGCTCTGGGCAACTGCTCCAGAAGCTCTCGGGGATTCGTGAAAAGAGAGCAAATCCACACAATTTCTAACGCACGCAGCACGGTTTCAGCATGACGTAAGGCGAATGGATCACCACTGACAGCCATTACATTAATCACGTTCTCATGCCTCCTATAACGCCTTGTTGATCGCCTCGATAACCCTTTCTTTTTGGATCGGCTTTACGATGAAGTCCTTGGCACCGGCAGTAATAGCGTCGAGAACCATCGCCTGCTGACCCATGGCCGAGCACATGATGATTTTGGCTTTCGGGTCGATCTTCCGTATTTCTCTGACAGCAGCTACGCCGTCCATATCCGGCATTGTGATGTCCATAGTCACGAGGTCCGGGCGCATCAAAGCATATAGCTTTACGGCTTCGTGGCCGTCGGATGCCTCGCCTGCGATTTCATGCCCCATACTGAGAATAATGTCTTTGATTATTGTCCTCATAAATACCGCATCGTCAACGACCAGCACTTTTGTCATGAAGCATCCTCCTTCAGTAATCGATGTCGGTGTATTCCGTAATCTTCTAACATCTAAAGCAAGGGCCGTCCCTCAGCTTCATATCCGCTTTTGGACGGCCCCGCTTCTCAGAGCTATCTATTACTTGGAATTACGGTTGTCGATCAATTTAGCCTTTTCCAGCATCCGCTGAACGATAGCCGCCGTTTCCGCTCTCGTGATGTCGCTCGTCGGGTTGACTCCGGCATCTCTGCCTTGAACTAACCCGCTCTTCACGGTCGCTGCAACTGCTTGTTTCGCCCATGCATCTACCGACGCACCATCCACAAACGTGGAGAGCATTGATTCCGCTTCCGCGCCGCTGACGCTTGCGTTAAGTCCCGTCCACTTCATCGCCCGCGCGATCATCGCCATTGCTTCTTCGCGGGTGATTGTTTTGTTCGGACCAAACGTTCCGTCCTCATATCCTTCAATGATGCCGTATTCCTGCGCTTTCGCCACCGCGCCGACGTACCATTCACCAGCCATCACATCGCCGAATGGAGAGATTTTCCCGTTATCGGCCAGTCCCAACGCGCGAACGATAATCGCTGTGAACTCGGCACGAGTGATCGCCATGTCAGGATTGTAATGCGTTGCATCGATACCGTTTACCACAAGGCGCGAAGCCATATCGTTCACCGCGTCTTTCGACCAGTGCCCTTCTACATCCGCAAACGTCATCGGGTGCCATATCAAGGCATAGGTGCTGTTGGTCAAGCTATTGATGTTCGCATAATACTTGCCATCGATCGCAACAACTTTGGTCGGCACATGGCGTACGGTTCCATCAGGCTCGACGACAACGCCTGTAGTGATCTTGTTCTGGTCAACGCCGTCCGGTATCGCAAGGGTGCGTTTCACAATGGTGTTGAACTTCGATACTTCGATGGTTTTTTCTCCGTAGGTGCCTCTCACCGTAAAGTTCAGCGGCGGTGCGACAAGCGTAAACGTTCCTTTGGCTGCTGCATTTTCAACAACTTTCAACGTATCCGCTGTCGGAGTCGCGATTTCGATTTGCACCTTGATGTCCTGCAACGCTACAGACTTGCCGATCTGAGCGGATATGGAGTCGATGTTGATTTGCTGCGCAGGTAGAGTATAAGTAGCAGTCTCCGTCTTTACTTCGACTACCGCCTGCTTATTCTCCATAGCTTTCACCATCTGCCCGTTCAATTCTCCGATAACAATATCAGCCTTCGTGTTCATCGGTATTGTAACGATCGCATGATTCCCTTCACTTTCCAGCCTTTGATTCAGTTTTTGCGGATCCACTGTGATTGTTGTTACCGACTTATTTCCTTCGTTCGTTGTCACAGAAGTTCCAGCACTTTCAACCTTGCCGTTCACAAAAATATCCACGCTTGTATTCCCCGCTGAGGGAGTGGCAGGCTGTGTAGTCGTGGTGCCGCTTCCGTTATTGTTTCCGCTACCGTTACCACTTCCACTATCACTTCCACCTGAGGAATTTTGTTTAATATCCGCAGAGGTTAGCGTAATGAGTTTGTAGCGTACAACTTGATTATTGGCGTTGACTTCGTACACCCCGACATATTTATTGGTTGCCGCATCGATGCCAGAAATGTTTGTGCCCGGAATGTATGGATTGGTGACCCCCGCTCCTGTCGGCACAGCATCTCCTTCATTCGGAGTGGCGATGCTGCCGGACGATACGATAACCACCAGATGGTTGCCTGCCTCTGGCGCGGCTGCAACTGCCGTTGTTCCTGAAGTTGTTCCCGGTGTTATTGTTGCTGCCAGTACGGCTGCTTGTTTATTATTGACGGTGCTTGTTGTAAGAACAATCTGTTTGAAGCCGACGATCTGGTTGTTTGCATTGACCTCATATACGTCAACAAATTTGTTGCTTGCCGCATCTACACCGGGAATGTCTGTACCCGAAATGTACGGATTGGTGACTCCTGCACCATTAGGTGCAGCATCTCCTACATTTGGAGTAGCAATACTGATGGGCGATACTTTCACGACTAGGTGATTGCCGTTTCCGTAAACTGCGGAAACTACCGTCGTTCCAGATGCGCCACCCGGTGCGGCCGAAGCTGTAACTACCGGCGTTGGCGCGCTATTGCTATTTACATCGCCTGCTCCCAGGATGATCTGCTTGAAGTTTACAATTTGGTTGTTTGCGTTGACTTCATACACGCCAACGTATTTGTTCGTTGTCGCATCGACGCCAGAAATGTTAGAGCCCGGAACGTATGGATTGATGACCCCTGCTCCTGTCGGCACTGCGTCTCCCGCATTCGGTGCAGCAATGCTGCTGGACGATACTTTTACGGCCAGATGGTTGTCGTTTCCATAAATCGCAGAAACTACCGTCGTTCCCGGCGCCGCTCCCTGCCCTGGCACGGCTGTCAGCACTGGAGTAGGATTGTTGATATTAGCCGCTGTCAGCGTAATAGGCTTGAAGCTTACGATCTGATTGTTGCTGTTCACTTCATACACGCCAACATACTTGTTCGTTGTCGGATCCGCTCCGCTAATATCTGTTCCCGGCGTATACGGATCTGTCACTCCCGTTCCTGTCGGCGCTGCGTCTCCCACATTGGGGGTAGCGATGCTGCTGGACGATACTTTCACGACCAGACGGTTGCCTGCTCCTGCGGTTGCTGCAACCTCTGTTGTCCCCGGCGCCGTTCCCGGCCCTAGCGCGGCTGTCAGCACTGGAGCGGGATTGTTGATATTTGCCGCCGTCAGCGTAATAAGTTTGAAGCTTACGATCTGGTTGCTGCTGTTCACTTCATACACGCCCACATACTTGTTCGTTGTCGCATCCGCTCCGCTAATATCTGCTCCCTGCGTATACGGATCGATCACTCCCGTTCCTGTTGGCACTGCGTCTCCCGCATTGGGGGTAGCGATGCTGCTAGACGATACTTTCACGACCAGACGGTTGCCTGCTCCTGCGGTTGCTGCAACCTCTGTTGTCCCCGGCGCCGTTCCCGGCCCTGGCACGGTTGCCAGCACTGGAGCGGGATTGTTGATATTTGCCGCCGTCAGCGTAATAAGTTTGAAGCTTACGATCTGGTTGCTGCTGTTCACTTCATACACGCCCACATACTTGTTCGTTGTCGCATCCGCTCCGCTAATATCTGCTCCCTGCGTATACGGATCGATCACTCCCGTTCCTGTTGGCACTGCGTCTCCCGCATTGGGGGTAGCGATGCTGCTAGACGATACTTTCACGACCAGACGGTTGCCTGCTCCTGCGGTTGCTGCAACCTCTGTTGTCCCCGGCGCCGTTCCCGGCCCTGGCACGGTTGCCAGCACTGGAGCGGGATTGTTGATATTTGCCGCCGTCAGCGTAATAAGTTTGAAGCTTACGATCTGGTTGCTGCTGTTCACTTCATACACGCCCACATACTTGTTCGTTGTCGCATCCGCTCCGCTAATATCTGCTCCCTGCGTATACGGATCGATCACTCCCGTTCCTGTTGGCACTGCGTCTCCCGCATTGGGGGTAGCGATGCTGCTAGACGATACTTTCACGACCAGACGGTTGCCTGCTCCTGCGGTTGCTGCAACCTCTGTTGTCCCCGGCGCCGTTCCCGGCCCTGGCACGGTTGCCAGCACTGGAGCGGGATTGTTGATATTTGCCGCCGTCAGCGTAATAAGTTTGAAGCTTACGATCTGGTTGCTGCTGTTCACTTCATACACGCCCACATACTTGTTCGTTGTCGCATCCGCTCCGCTAATATCTGCTCCGGGCGTATACGGATCTGTCACTCCCGTTCCTGTCGGCGCAGCGTCTCCCGCATCGGGGATAGCGATGCTGCTGGACGATACTTTCACCACCAGTCGGCTGCCTACTCCTGCGGTCGCTGCAACCACTGTTGTCCCCGGCGCCGTTCCCGGCCCTGGCGCGGCTGTCAGCACTGGCGCTGGCGTTGCGGCGGCCAAGGCCACCGCCGTAGGAACCATGAAGGTTCCCACCATAAATGGACCTGAACTCAAACCTATCGTCTGAATCACGGTATTATTGGAGGTATCAATCACGCTCATGCTATTGGAGAGGTAATTAACCGAATAGGCACGGCTTCCATCTTTTGAGATACCCACAACAAAAGGCAAGTTGCCAACTATAATGGTAGCTGTCACAGTGTTCGTAGCGGTATCAATGACAGAAATATTATTGCTATTGCTACTTGCCACATAAACCTTACTGCCATCGGGGGTGACTTCCGTTGCGCTGGGTTGATTACTTATATTAATTGTTGCTTCCACAGCATTGTTAGCAACATTGATGACCGACACAGTATTGCTGGTTTGGTTTGCCACATAAATCTTGGTGCCGGCAGGATTAGCCGATAGACCAAAAGGGTGAGTACCCACCATAATTGTAGGTGCGATGACGGTATCACTAGCGACATCCACAATAAAAACAC
The DNA here is from genome assembly GCF_059820445.1 of Paenibacillus sp. sgz302190. NCBI lineage: Bacteria > Bacillati > Bacillota > Bacilli > Caryophanales > Paenibacillaceae > Paenibacillus > Paenibacillus sp. sgz302190. The sequence continues at coordinate 351,192 of NZ_JBZYAO010000001.1, read as the reverse complement.
TATTTGAACTACAAGTGACATAAAGCTTCCCATTAACCACTACCATGGCAGCTGGACCAAGGGATACCTGTATCGTTTTGGTAACAGCAAGGGTATTTGTATCGATCACAGAGAGTGTGTTGCTACCATTGTTTGCCACGTAGGCCTTGCTGCCATCTGCGTTAAAGGCTACACCAAAAGGCGCGGAACCGACTGGTATTGTTCTAACCACCGTATCAGTAGCCGGGTCAATCACCGAAACGGTGTTGCTGCCCCTGTTGGTAACAAAGACTTGGGTGCCGTTGGGGTTAAACCCTGCACTATTAGGTTGGGTCCCTACTGTTATTTTGGCCTTTTGTACCGTGTTGGTGGTCAAGTCCACCACATCCACCACGCCGGTATTATAGCTTGTTATGTAGGCTTTGGTAAATGCGGCGCTGCCGGCTGCATGAACCGCCGCCGGCGGCACAGACAGCAGTTGAATAATCATACTGAGTATCAGTGCCCCTGCAAAAACAAGTCTTTTTAGTTTCAAATGCTGCTTTCTTGCTTTCATGGTTATATCCATTCCTTTCGCTTCGCTCAAGGCACAAAACGGAATGAAATCCGTTCGCCGTGAGCGATTTTTCTGTATTCTTGAGTTACAGGGATATCAGTACACTACAAATCACGTGGAGGTGAGTGGGCCGCCTCTTTTTACGGAGTGACCGCATGGTTATATGTGTAGATTGCCTTTCCAAGCATAAATAAGTGTCGCTTCGAGCACGCACCCTGTCTGTTGCGGAATCAACGTCTACAAAACCTTTATTGTGGCCTGCATCGCTTCCACCAACTTTGTTGTTGATGTCCAGCGTTTTTAGACTACGTTGTAGTGCTAACATTCAGCTTGGAAATGTGGTTTCGGATACCTTCAGCAAAAGCTCCTCCATGAACATCATTGACAAGCTCTTGGACAATCGTCCGATACTTCTTTTGATATCGAACCACTCATTCACAGCTCCATGAAGGAGAAACTTCCTGAACTGAAGCTTTCCCTTGCCGAGTCCTACCTAGATGAAATCAACTTGATCTTGACTGTTCCGTCCATGAAAAACCTGTTTTCCGCCATTACCGTGGTTTCGGAAATCGGTGTGAATATGGACGTGTTCCCGACATCCCCTCCCTATCTCTCCCTCCCATAATGAAACGTTGATGTTCCAATTTCCGGGACCTGTGACAAAGGTATGTCCTGCAAGAGCAGATGCTGAAATTCCGTATACAAATCGAACTTGCTTTAGCCATGGAATCGACGACTCCCGCTCAACTTCATCCACATTTTATCAAACGGTTCTCACAAAATTCTCACAAAACCGCGATTTCTGTCAAAAAACACAAAAAAAGCAGAGAGAATTGCTCTCTGCTTTAAGTCTTTATGCCTATTAGTCGCTTCATCCCAAATAGGACGCCATACGGCTTCTTATCTCCTGAGGCGGTTGCAGACCCATTTCCCGGTGATAGAAGGCTTCGTACCTCGCATAATGCCTGTTGAATTGCTCCCTGTTCCCACGACTTGCATACAGGTCCAGCAATTAAAGCAAATGTTTGCCGCGAGTTTATTAAAGCAAATACTTGCCGCGGCGGCAAAGTTTTGGTTTAACTCTCACACCGCCATTCTATACCCCGAAGATTGGCAGGGGGCGTGGGCATCGAACCCACCACAGTCTGCTTTGGAGGCAGACTCGCCGGCCGAGGAACATGGACCCCTACATAATTGGTGGAATCGAAAGGACTCGAACCTGCATTACATACATTAACAGTGCGTTTATGGAACCGAATTGGAGACGTAGACGGGATTCGAACCCGCGAATCCCTGTTCGAAAGACAGGTGTGTTATGCCGCTTCACCACTACGTCATATGGTCGGGATGACCGGACTTGAACCGATGACCTCTAGTACCCGAAACTAGCGTTCTACCAAGCTGAACTACATCCCGATGGTGGGAAAGGACGGATTCGAACCGCCGAACCCCGAAGGAAGCTGATTTACAGTCAGCTGCGTTTAGCCTCTTCGCTACTCTCCCATATTGGTGCCGGCGAAAGGATTTGAACCTTTGACCTACTGATTAAAAGTCAGTTGCTCTGCCAATTGAGCTACGCCAGCTTGTGGACACGGTAAATCCTTGCTTGGAGCGGGTTAGTCTCCCACAGATTTTTTTACAGCTTGTGTTTCGTTCAACCACAACTCTGAACCCAACTCATGGTCGACTCACACTCTGCGAACCGTTCATTTATGTACTTTTTGGTGCGGCAAGTGGGACTTGAACCCACAGGTGAGCTTTCGCTGCACGAGCATCTGAGGCTCGTATGTCTGCCATTCCATCACAGCCGCATGGCTGCCCCTCCAGGGCTCGAACCTGGGATCGCGGCTTCAAAGGCCGCTGCCTTACCAACTTGGCTAAGAGGCAATATAGGGAGATCAACCGGAATCGAACCCATACCGAATGCTTGGGAGGCACCCGTTCTTCCGTTAAACTAATTCCGCATTTTGGTGACGCATGCCGGATTCGAACCGAGCGAATGCAGGATTGAAAGTCCTGTGGCTTAGACCGCTTGCCTAATGCGCCAAGTATTTGGAGGGTCGAGCAGGATTTGTCCTGTGATCGACGATTTTGCTGATTGCCGAGTTAGCCGGCTTCACCTTTGGTCTTTTGAACCCTTGGAGGCGCTCGTTTTCAAAACGAGTGCAATAACCGAACTCTACCACCCTATATAACATATGTTCGTTATAACGGTGTGAAAAAGGCTACTCGCCCATTGCGGTTCCACTTGTATCGTTTCGCCTAACCCGGTAGTCCGGAATTACGACAAACACAAATGGACCACTCGCCAAGGGTGCAAGTAGCCTTTTACGTACAAATCTATGGATCAACGGATTCAGATTCAGAACGGTCCGCGATTCATGATCACGTTAGCGCCGTTCCTCCTCTTTTTAGGATTGCACGGCCCAAACGTGGCACGTAAAAACTACTTTTGATTGGCTGGATATAGGCTTTAAGAAAGTTGCTAAATGCCCCTTTACTGCCGCTCTCGCGCCAAATATCGGCATGCTCATGAATGATCGATATCTCATGATAGCCAAATGGCTGTTGCTGATTAGACTGCTCGCATGGATTCATAAATAATGGCTTTCTCATGGCCTATCCCTTCCTTTCTTCGTAGTTTTTACAATGTTACACTTTTTTGCTTTCGCGCTTTATCACTTTAATGTTTTACCGCTTTACTGATTATGATCTTATCACGGGTTTTTTTTGCTGTCAACCCTTTTTTTATTATTCCCCCATCGCCTTATAAAACAAAAAGACCGCTGGACTCCAGCGGTCTTTTCATATCCGGACAAATGCGTCAAAAATGACGCAATTTTGCCTGCAATTCCTCCCTGTCGTCAGGGAGATAGGGATATCGAAAAAAGGCCGCGTGGCGAGGTATAAGGCTTTGGGGCGTTTATAAATAAATGGTCGCCTTCCGATGGGCTCCACAGTTGAATGCGCTCATATCCAAATGCCTTTTTCATCCTCGCTCACGCTCCTTCCTACATACCTAAATTTTCCTCATAATAAATCAATAACAACTCCAGTGTCAAGCAGAAGTATGATTAATCGCGAAAAAGAATGAGATCATGTTCTTGTCACCCGATACTTATTGATGGTCCCGTTACTGTACGAGCAAACAAAGCACTTGCTACATCCTCATTTCCAGCACTTTTGGGAGCGCTTCGGCCGATTCGTATTGAGCCCGGCCGCCTAATTGCCTGAGCGCGCGGAGAAAGCCTGCAAAAGTGCAGGCTTTTGCTCGTTCATACGCTGAAAACGAAACATTCCTGCATTTGTGCAGGCTTTTCGCCACGCACAGGGGCTCAGATTCATTTTCAGCGAAAATTCCTGCACTTTTGCAGGCTTTTTGCCAAAATGAATCGCTTTCTCAGAAAAAACCTGCACTTTCGCAGGTTTTCTCCCCAAGCCGGCCATGTGGCCGACCGGCCCCCGTCATGCGGCGCAACACCGCGTGCTTGGAGCTGCGCGCGGTACTGCCTCTCCGGCGCGTGACCGCCCGCCGTGCAGCGCTGCAGCCCGCGCCGGGAGAGGCGCGCATGAGAAAAGAGCCGCTGCGCGATCACCAGCACCGCCGTCTTTGGGCGGCAAAGCCCTGACCGCGTTGGAGAATTATGACGCCGGATCACCGACGTTCATCGATTATATAGGCAAAAAAGCCGCGCCCCCTCCATGCTGAGATGGAGGAATTGCAGCTTTTGCATTAATCAAAAAGTCGGCGGTATGCTCCGTAGCCTTCTTTTTCAAGATCGTCAACCGGGATGAAGCGCAGTGCGGCGGAATTGATGCAATAGCGCAGTCCGGTCGGCCCAGGCCCGTCGTTAAACACGTGTCCGAGATGCGAGTCGGCCTCCTGGCTCCTCACTTCGGTGCGCACCATGAAATGGCTTAAATCCTGCTTCTCTTTGATCGTGCCGGCATACAAAGGTTGGGTAAAGCTCGGCCAGCCGCAGCCCGAATCAAATTTGTCCCGCGAGCTGAACAGCGGTTCCCCTGAGACGATATCGACGTAAATGCCTTCTTCGTGATGGTCCCAAAACTCATTTTGAAACGGCGGCTCGGTCGCGCTATTTTGCGTAACTTCATATTGAAGCTTCGTCAAGTTGCCCCTGCGCGCTTCCTTGTCTCTGTCAGTGTTCCAGTGATTTTCGATAAAAGCGTCACGGCCGGAGCCTTTCCGGTACATTTTGTAACGGAGCGGATTTTTATGGTGATAATCCTGATGGTACTCTTCCGCCGGATAAAATACGCCTGCCGCCACGATTTCCGTCGCGACCGGGCGATCAAACCGTCCGCTTTGTTCTAGCGCCAGCTTGGACGCTTCCGCCTGCTCCCGCTGCTCCTCGCTATGGTAAAAGATCGCGCTGCGATACGACGAGCCTCTGTCATAAAACTGACCGCCGGCATCTGTCGGATCAATTTGCCGCCAAAAAATGTCCAGCAGCTTCTCGTAAGGGAACAGCTTCGGATCAAACGTGATTTGCACCGCTTCCGCGTGCCCGGTCGTTTCCGAACAAACTTCTTCGTACGTTGGGTTCACCGTGTGTCCTCCGGTATATCCCGAAACGACCTTCACGATGCCCGGCATCTCCTCAAAGGGGGTTACCATGCACCAAAAGCATCCTCCTGCAAATGTCGCCAGCTCATATCCGCCGGTTTCATGCGTATGCTCTGTCATCCACTTTTCACCGCTTTCTTTAATTGGATATTGTACCTATGACCTATGATAACAAAGAAAGCGGAACTTGCCAAAAATATGCGGCATTCCGTATTCGCGCTCTGTTGACTTGGCGCCTCCGGCGCGCTAAGGTTATTTGAAGAAAGAAACTGCCATCACCTTACGAAAACGGAGGATTTCCCATGTTCCAATCTGCCAGCTATACCGGATCGAGAGAGGAAAACTACGAAACGCTTATCAAACAGCTGACCTCTTTATTGGAAGGCGAATCGGACCAAACCGCCAATCTGGCCAACGCGTCGGCCCTGCTTCGCTCTTTTCTTCAGGAAGTGAATTGGGCGGGCTTTTATTTGCTGAAAAACAACGAGCTTGTGCTCGGTCCCTTCCAAGGCCTCCCCGCCTGCGTGCGAATTCCTCTCGGCAAAGGCGTGTGCGGGACATCCGCTCTCCAAAGACAAACCGTCCGGGTCGCCGATGTCCATCAATTTCCCGGCCACATTGCGTGTGACGCCGCTTCGCAATCGGAGATCGTCATCCCGCTGATCAAGCATAACGAGCTGATCGGCGTTCTCGATATCGACAGCCCCGTCAAGGACAGATTCGATGCAATCGACCAAAAGTATTTGGAAAAATTCGTCGGCGAGCTAATTCGTTTTATCGGTTAGCCGGCTGTCCCTGACGAGCCTCTGTCATCGCCGTACCACAATTCGCGGAAGGTGGCGCTGCCCTGCAAAAGCTCTGCGGAAGTCCCTTCCGCTTCAATTCGCCCGTCCTTCATCACGATGATGCGGTCGGCCCGGCTGAGAGCCGCTTTGCGGTGCGAGACGACCAGGCAGGTGGCATCGCCCCTCAGCCTGAACAGCCGCTCCCAAAGCTTTTGCTCCGTCTCGACGTCAAGCGCGCTCGACAGATCGTCAAACACGTACAGCTCGGCGTCGCGCACGAGCATGCGGGCTGCCGCCGTCCGCTGCGCCTGGCCGCCGGACAGCTTGACCCCGCGCGGGCCGATGACCGTCTCGAGCCCGTCCTGCAAATGAGCGACGTCCTCCTCCATCACCGCGGCGTAGACCGCCCGCTTCAAGCTGTCCTCGCCGCCGGCCTGCCCTAACAAAATGTTGTTCCGCAGCGTATCGCTGTACAACCGGGGAACCTGCGCCGTGTAGGCGCTGCGCGGCGGGACGAAGAACGATCCCGCATCTTCGACCTCCATGCCGTTCCATTCCACCGTGCCGTCCGCCTTCGGCAGCAGGCCGAGCAGCGTGCGGACGAGCGTCGTTTTGCCGGAGCCGATCGCTCCCGTGACGACGGTGAACGATCCCCGCTCGAGGCTGAATGCCACGTCCGCAATACCCCTCCCCGTATCCGCGTAGCGGTACGACAGCCCTTTTACGCTAAGACGCCGCAGGGCGCCGGCGTTCACGGAGCGCTCGTCCGTCGCATCCGGGTCGATGCTTTCACCGCCGTCCGCAGCCATTCCCCGGCTTGCCGCGGCGAATCCGCCGCTTTTACGGAGATGCAGCGGCCTGACCATCGTCAGTACTTTGGCGGAAGCCCCCTGCAGCAGCAAAGTGAGCCGTTCCAGGGCGACGCTCATCTGCTTGAAATAAGTCAAAAATTTGCCGACATTGGAAATAAACTGCGTGACGAACGTCAAATAATAGACGAACAGCGCAAAATCGCCGACGGAAAAAGTGCCTGCGCGCATTTTTTGCCCTGCCAACAGCAAGATCAGCCCCGTGCCGAGGTTGACCGAGTTGGAAAAGACCGAATCGAGCAGTTCGCTCATCAGGCGGTCCTTGATCATCGCCTTTCTCCGTTCATCGCCCGAACGGGCAAAACGGCCGATGACCCGCCGCTCGGCGCCGGCCACCTGAATCGCCTGCACGTTCCCGAACATCTCGCTGATCTCGCCGGTCACGCGGGACGTCGCCTCCCGGCTGGCTGCGCGGTATTTTTGCAATCGCGCGGTGGCCAGTTGGGCTGCCGATACGACAAGCACCAAAGGCAAAAAGACAAGCAGCGTCATCTGCGCATCGATGCGAATAAGAATCCAGCTGGATACGGCAGCGAAGCAGGTCATCCCGAACACGTCCACCGACCAGCTCGCCGCTTCTTCCGAATGGTCGACGTCATCGCGGAAATGGCTGATCGCCTCCCCCGGAGAAACCGGAATCGCCCGCGCTCCCGGCTGCTTGAGCACATGCTCCAGCAAGTTGCGCCGCAGCAGCATGCCCATGCGGAAGCGGAAGTTTACATCCGTAATAAAGCCCATCAGGATCAGCATCATCCGGCCGAGCGCAGCGCCCAGCAGAAGCGCGATAATGCCCCATACGCCGAACCCCGCAGCCGATTGGCCGGCCAAAAAGTCAAAAAACTCCTTGGTCACAAGTCCGGGCGCGATCGGAGCCAAATAAATGACCGTCCATGCCGCCGCATTTATCCAATATAGAACGGGACGGTACATAATTAACCGCCACAAATATTGATGCGTCTTCATCGCTAAGCGAGCACCTCCTCAAGGCCGGTGGCAAGCAGCCGGCTGAACCGGGATGACGGGTCCGCAGCCAACTGCTCGCGCCTGCCCGACTCCAGAATCCGGCCGTTTTCCAAAATGACGATCTGGTCCGCCCGCTGCACCGTAGCGAGCCGATGCGCGATCATCATGCAGGAACGGCCTGCCAGCAGCTTGCCGATCGCTTTCTCGATGCGCTGCTCCGTTAGCGGATCGAGCCTTGACGAAGCTTCGTCCATAATGACCAGCCCCGGGTCCGTCAGAAACACCCGGGCAAAAGCGAGCAGCTGCGCTTCGCCTGCCGAAAGGCTTCCGCCCCCGGAAGCAAGCTGCGTCTCCAGCCCTTCCGGCAGCGACTCGTACCACGCTTCCAGGCCGAGGTCGCGCAGCACTTCGACAATCCGCCCGTCAGGCACGGTATCGTCGTAAAAGGTCAGGTTGTCTCTGACCGATCCCTGCATAATTTCGATATTTTGCGTGACCATCGCCACGCGTTGCCTCAAGTCGTTGAGCGTGCAGCTGCGAATGTCGACGCCGCCAAGCTCGATGGAGCCGTGCTGCGGATCGTAAAAGCGGTGCAATAGCCGCGCCAGCGTCGTCTTCCCGCTCCCCGTCCGCCCGAGCAGGCCCAGCACTTCTCCCGGACGCAGCGTCACGTTCAGCTCCTCAATCGTCGGCGCTCCGGCGTCGCTGTCGCTCTCGTAGCTGAAAGTCACATCGCGAAACGCCACGCCCAGCGGCCCTTGCGGCAGCGGCACGCCGGGACCGTCCGCGATCCGCGAGCGCGTCTCAAAGAGCTCGCGGATGCGGCTGATGCTGGCGTCGGCTTTTTGCAAATCTTCCATTTGCGTCCTGATTTTTTCAATCGGCTTTGCCAGCAGCTCGGTGTAGAAGAAAATCAAATACACGGTGCCAAGCGAAATATGCTCGGTGTGCCACAAGTAAGCGCTAATGCCGAATGCAAGCGCATTCCCGAGAGCAAACACGAGAATCGACGTGTTCCACATCGCGCAAAATCCGAGGAACGCTTTGATGCGCAGCGGCAGCATCCGGCGAAGCATCGCATAAAAGCGTCCCATCACAAATCCGGCGGCCCCGTTGGCCCGAATATCTTCGGTGCCTTCCAGATGCTCCCCGATAAACCCGTAAAACTCGGCGTTCGCCTGCCTCCACCCCGACCATACGGGGACGGCGAATTTGCGGATCCGCTGAATGATAACAAACGCAAAAAGCACGAACAGCGCCATCCCCGCGCCGATCATCCAATTTTCCCGGAACAGCAGGACAACAATCCCGATCATTAAAAGCAAATTGCCGACCAGATGAATCATCATGCTGGAAAAAAAGTTGGCCAGCGCATTCACATCGCCGTCAACCCGCTCGATCAGCGCCCCCGGCGTATGCGATTTATGGAAAGACATATCCAGAGACAGGCAGTGTGCGGCCAGATCCACGCGGAGCGTATTGGTCGTTTTCCACCCGATATTTTCGCTAAAATACGTAACTGCGACGGAAATCAGCTGATGCGCGAGAGAAAACGCGATAAATAAGCCCGCGGCAGTGTACAGCGGCGTCATTTCCCCCTGGGATTGCGCCGTATCGATAAAAAATCGGATAATTTGCGGATTGACAAGCTGCATGCCGATGGAAACAAAAAGCAGCAGAGCAAGAACGGTCAAAGCTTTCCGCTGCGGGAGCAAGTATTTTTGCAGCATGTTGGAATATTGATGAAGCGAATTTACGCTTTTCGATTGCTGCATGCGAATCCTCCTGAATATCGAAAAAAATAATTCCGGCGTTATGAGCGTATGCCCGTTTCAAAAGCTTGAATCATGCCGTCCATCCACATATTCCAGGCGTCATCCACCATACAGCGGTGCGGGTCCGCTTCGAACCAGCGGATCGTGCGCTGAATCCCTTCGGCAAACGGGACAGTCGCCGCATACTCCGGCACGTACCGTTTGATTTTGCTGTTGTCGAATACGCTGCTGACCGCTTTGTCGCCATACAGCCCACCGGCCAGCTCCGGGGAACGCGCGCACAGAAAATCGGATGAAATATGTATAAGTTCGGGCTCCATGCCTGCCGCCCGGCCAATCAAGCCGTAGATCTGATTCCAGGACAGAACCTCATCGGAAGTAATGTGAAACGCCTCCCCGATGGCCGCCTCATTGCCCAGCAAACCGACCAGACCTTTGGCAAAATCACTGTTATGCGTCATCGTCCACAGGGATGAGCCGTCTCCGTGCACGATGATTTTTTTGCCGCTGCGCATGCGGTCTATGAGCGACCACGGATGCTGCCGGCTGTTCAGCGCCGACGGAATCATCGTATTGCCGTACGTATGGGACGGCCGCACGATGGTCACAGGGAACCCGTTCCGCCCGTACGCTTCCATGAGCAGCGTTTCGCAGGCGATTTTGTCGCGCGAATATTGCCAGAACGGATTGTCCAGCGGCGTTTGCTCCGTGACGAGATAGTGCTGGAGCGGCTTTTGGTATGCGGAGGCGGAGCTGATGAAAATGTACTGCTTGGTCTTTCCTTGAAACAGCTCGATATCCGTTTGCACATGGTCGGGGGTAAAGGCGATCCAATCCACGACAACGTCAAAATCGTAGGGCTGCAAAGTCCGCGAAGCGGCCGCGGCATCGCGAATGTCGCCCGTAATGATGTGCGCTCCTTCGGGAACAAAGCTGCTGCGCCCTCCCCGATTGAATAAATACAGCTCATGCCCCTTCTCCACTGCTAACTTGGAGACAGCTTCGCTAATGAGTCCGGTACCGCCGATGAACAATATTTTCATACCTATTTCCCTCCCAAAATTTCTAGTTCATTCCTAAATATGCAGTACCCTCAATGATACTAGATTAAGCTTCTGCCGACAATGCGGTATTCATCGGACAAGCCTGGAGAAACCGGGGAAACTTGACGTTCCTCATCGATTACTTTCAGAAATTCAACTATTGATTTTAAAGATATGCAGCTTTTATAATTAATTTTTCGAGTAAAATTGGAGAGGATGTGTAAGCGTGTATCAAATCGGATTAATTGGCGATTACGATGCGGAAGTCACGGCACATGCAGCGATACCTCAAGCGATCCAATTGGCGGCAAATGATCTGGGTGTCTCCATCCATTTTGAATGGGTTCCCACCCCTTCGCTGGATCAGGATTGCGAGCGGAAGCTTGCCAAGTATCATGCGCTTTGGGTAGTTCCTGCCAGCCCTTACCGCAGTATGCAAGGCGCCCTCAATGGCATCCGGTTTGCCCGCGAGCGCCGGATTCCCTTTTTAGGCACGTGCGGCGGTTTTCAACATATGATAATTGAGTTTGCCAGAAATGTCCTGGGACTTGCTGAAGCCGATCACGCCGAGGAAAATCCTTCCGCTTCTTTGATACTGGTTGCTCCTCTCACATGCTCGGTCAGTGAAAAGATACATACGTTTAAGCTGAGCCCCGGTTCAAAAGCGGCAAATATTTATGGAACCCATGAGATTGTTGAACAGTATGGGATTTGCAATTACGGCTTGAACCCCGAATTTGGCCCTATGTTAGAAAAAGCGGGCTTGCGCATTGCCGGAACAGATCTTGATGGTGAAGTTCGCATCATGGAGCTCGATCAGCATCCTTTCTTTATGGGGACGTTATTTCAACCTGAGCGTTCGGCTTTGAAACATGTCAGTCATCCATTGATCGCAGCCTTTCTTCGCAAAGCCATCCAAACAGGTGGAGCTAGAGGGGACGCTTAATTAGGGCGCACCGGGTGCTGGGAGCTGTGCACTGTGGGCTGACGGCGTCGCATGACGGCGGCGGTCGAGCGCACCGCGCGGCTGGGAGCTGCGTTCGTTACGGCGTCGCTACCCGAGTCGGGCTAGGCGCGTGTTGGGCAGGAACGGTTGCATTTCGGCGAGGTGGCATGAGGCACTTGGCTGGCTGGGCCGACGGGAAAACCTGCAAAAGTGCAGGAATTTTCTGTGAAAATAGCTCGTTTTGGCGAAAAGCCTGCGAAAGTACAGGAATTTTTGACAAAATGGAAAGTTGAGCCCCTGTGCCGAGGAAAAGCCTGCACAATTGCAGGAATTTCGCGAAGCATGCGCATAAAGGAGCAAAAAACTGCACTTTTGCAGGCTTTCTTCGCGCAGTCGGGTAGATTGGACGACTTTCGCACCGCGCACAGCTCCCAGCGCGCGGTGTCGCGCTGCATGACGGCGGCCGGTCGTCAAAACAAAACGGCAGCTGAACCCTTCGGGTTCGGACTGCCGTTTTGTTTTGGCCGCTGCGCAATCACGCGGAAGCTGCGCGCAATAGCGAGCCTGGCTCCATGTAGGCCAGGTGGTGCGCCTCGGCGACCGCTTCGTGCGTAATGCAGCCGCCGATTACATTGATTCCTTTGCGCAGAGGGGGGCTGCCCAAAGCCGCTTCATAGATGCCCTTGTTCGCGATTTCCAGCGCGTACGGAAGCGTTGCGTTCGTCAACGCAAGGGTTGACGTGCGGGGAACCGAGCCCGGCATATTGGCGACCGCATAGTGCAGGACGCCGTGTTTTTCGAACACGGGTTCGTCATGCGTCGTGAGGCGGTCGATCGTTTCGAAAATGCCGCCCTGGTCAATCGCGACATCGACGATGACGGAGCCGCCGTCCATGGCGTGTACCGCGGATTCGCCGACCAGCTTGGGGGCTTTGGCTCCGGGGATGAGCACAGCTCCGACGGCCAGGTCCGACTCGGCCACGGCTGCCGCTACGGCCGAAGCGCTGGACATGATCGTATGCACGCGATGGTCGAACAGCTCATCCAGTTGGCGCAGCCGGTTCAAGTCGGTATCGAAAATCGTTACGTCCGCCCCCAGCCCCAGCGCAATGTGCGCTGCGCTCGTGCCGACGACGCCTCCTCCGACGATCGTCACTTTCCCGCGCCTGACGCCGGGTACGCCGCCGAGCAAAATTCCTTTTCCGCCGCGCGATTTCTCCAAAAACTGTGCTCCGATCTGCACGGACATGCGGCCGGCGATCTCGCTCATCGGCGTGAGCAGCGGAAGCTGCCCGCCGGCAAGCTGTACGGTTTCGTAAGCCACAGCCGTCACTTTTTGCTCGGCCAGCGCATAAGTCAGCTTAGGTTCGGCCGCCAGATGCAAATACGTGAAAAGGAGCAGATCGTCGCGAAAAAACCGGAACTCTTCGGCAAGCGGCTCCTTGACTTTCATGACCATCGGTTTGGACCACGCCTCCTCGGCGGTCGCCACGATAACGGCGCCTGCGGCGGCATACTGCTCGTCGGCGAATCCCGAACCAATCCCCGCGCAGGATTCTACAAATACTTGATGCCCATGCCGCTTAAGCTCATGTACGCCTGTCGGCGTCATCGCCACGCGGTTTTCATTGCGTTTGATTTCTTTAGGGATTCCGATTTCCATACATGCTCCCCTCCTCGCTCAAAAATAAGTACGACAAATTCCCTTCTTCTGCCATAGCGTAAAGATCCCTGATAGGGGCGAAAGAAATGTATACCACTTCCATTGGACACATTGTATAATGAGAAAAACTGTTTTTCATTCATTTTTGTGTTAGTTTACCTGACATAAAGGCGGTGTGTTTCATGGTGCAGACATGGCTTCAACTTACAGTGCGAGACATTCTTCAACGCCCCTTGTTCCGCAAAGCGGAAGCTATCGCCGACGAAGAAGCGCTCAGCCGCACAGTCCGCTGGGTCCATATTATGGAGGTCACCCATGTCGGGCATCTGCTTAACGGCAGCGAGCTCATTTTATCGACAGGCATCGCATGGCACGACGATGAGGATTTAAGCGTCTCCTTCCTGCAGCAGCTTATTGATTGCGGCGCCTCCGGTCTGTGCATCGAGCTGGGCACGTATACCAGACAGCCGCTGGAGAAAATGAAAGAGCTTGCGAGGCGCGAGCACTTTCCCCTCATTTTTTTCCACGAAGAAGTCCGCTATATCGATATTACTCAGGATTTACACGCATATTTCATCAATCAGCATCACCGTATGGTATCCGAGCTGGAATCTTTATCCACGGAGCTCAATCAGCTGCTGCTTTCCGGCAAAGGCTTGAAGCCGCTGCTGAAGCTGCTGCATCAGACGACGGGGGCGCAGGTTGCCTTTTTCCCGCTTGGCGCGGAAGCGCACTTCATGCCGTTCATGCCGAAGCCCAAAGCGGATGCTTTTTACCAAAAATGGATCTACGGCGAAATGTTCGACGCCCCCGAAATCAAAAGCAGGCTGGCGCATCGCCCGATCCTCGCCCTCGATCATCTGTTTGCGGATTTGCTGCTTTATTCCGAACAGGAGCTCAGCGAGTTCCACGTTCTGGCGCTGGACCGTTGTGCCACGGCGGTCGCCCAGGAGATGATGCGCACGAAGTATATCGAAGAAAAAAGGCGCTACAAAGAGGATCTGTGGGTCATCGAATGGCTTGGCGGCAAGCACTCGCTGCCGAATATTCGCGAGACGATCGGCTCGATCAAACCGACCGCAAAGCTGAGCCGGCTAGCCGTATGCGTGTTCGACATCCAGGCGGATATCGCCGTTTTTAAAGACTGGGAATCTTTGCTCATCCAGAAAAATATGGTCGCCCGCGCGATTTTCGAAGCGGAAGGCATGTATTTGCTGCCGGCTCAGCTTCAGGAGCAGATCGTTTTCGTCCTGCTGGATCAGCTGCAGGCTCCCGGCTTCAAGGAGCGAATACTGAGAGCGATCCGCAGGCTGCAAAAAACCGAAGCCCGGCAGGAGCTTGCGCTGTTCTCCTCGCTTCTGGGCATCGGCAAGGTGACGACCGATTTCACCCTCGCGAAAGAGAGCTACGAAACGGCTCAGGAAACGATCCTGATCCAAAAAGACGCCGGAGCGCTGGAGGAGCCGTTCTATGACGACCTGCACGTGCACAAAATCGTGTACATGATGAAAAAGTCAGGGATGCTGCACAGCTTCATCGCAGCGTACATCGGGCCCGTCATCAGCTTTGATCAGGAAAAAAACGGCCAATTGCTGAAAACGCTCAAGATGTATTTGGCTTTGTGCGGCTCCAAGCAGGAAACGGCCAAAGAGCTGTTTGTCGCCAGGCAGACGCTCTACCACCGGCTGGACAAAATCGCGCAGCTGCTCGGCGGCGATTTCATGCAGCCGCAGAAGCGAGTCTCCATTGAGCTCGCCCTGCATGCCTATGAATACGTTCACGGCGCGATACGTTAGGAAAGCGTGCTGCGCCGCTGCCGGATCAGTACGCCGCCGAAATATTTGCGGGCCTCGGCCGTTTGCAAATGCAGCGTCGCCTGCTCGCCGCCGGGATGCTCCAGATCGAGCCAGGAACCGCTCAAATCTTCCTTGACGGCGACGATTTTAAATTGACGGGCGACAAACCCGTCAAGTTTTTGTTTTTCAAGCATGGCTAGCTCAAAATCGGACATGGGAAAAACCTCCTTAGAGTTTTGCGAAGCAAAACCGGCTTCGAAAGCGGCACAGCAGCTTGTCAAACCTGCAATGGTGAAGAAATTCCCTGCCAGTGATGAGCCGATGCAGGAATTATTCGAAGTGCGTGTATTACAGCGCAATAAAACTGTATGTTTGCAGACTGTCGAGAAATCCGCTCGTAAGAGCTGGGGCGACTCCAATAACATCGCGTGTAAAAAACCGAAAAAGCCAGACTGTCGAGAAAAACCGCTCACAAGAGCTAGTTTATCTGCTTGGCAACGCGCAGAAAGCCTGCAAAAATGCATCCTTTTGCTTCTTGATGGTCTGGTTTCGAAAAAGTCGGGCTGTTGAGAACCCTACGTGCTAGAGCCAGTCGCATAATCTGCTTGTTTGCGCGAGGAAAGCCTGCAAAAGTACAGTTTTTGCTCGGTTGATACGCTGGCCACGAAAAATTCCTGCAATGGTGCAGGTTTTTTGCCGCGAACAGGGGCTCAGGTTCATTTTCATCAAAAATTCCTGCACAATCGCAGGCTTTTCGCCAAAATGAACCATTTTTACGGAAAAAGCCTGCACTTTCGCAGGTTTTTCCGCCAAGCCGCCTTGTCTTCCCCTACTTCAATTCCGCGCCCCATACAGGAGAGACATGAATTACGGAAGAACGGCGGTGCCCCTGCCCCTCTGATTCCTCTAAACCGTCACTTTATCAACAATCTGATTTTTGCTGGTTGTCTACGCGTTTATAGAGATTCGCCTATCCAATATACGTTTTCTCAACAGCCTGATTTTTGCAGGCTTTCTGCGCGTAGGCAAGGGGGCAGCGGCTTCAGTGAAGGCTTTTTCGATGGAACCGGCACGTTTGGCGGAAAAGCCTGCAATGGTACAGGAACTCCCCGCCGGCGATGGACCGGAGGCCTGATCTGGCCGGAGTCTGCACATTCTGCGGCTTCCGCCCTTCCGTCCTCCCGCCTCGCTTACAGTTGAACGGGCTCTTTGGCCGGCGTCCCCTTCTCCGTATACGGCGTATAGTAAGCGGCGCGCTTCACGAATTGTCCTGCGCCCGGGGTGCCGGCGAACTGCTTGTTCTTGACAACGAACTCGCCCCTGGACAGCACAGATACCGGCTCCCCCGTCACCGTCATGCCTTCGAACGGATTGTAGTCGACGTTCATATGATGCGTCTCGGCCGAAATCGTCCGCTGCACGTTCGGATCGAACAGCACGATATCTGCGTCCGCGCCTACGGCGATGGTGCCTTTTTTCGGGAAAAGCCCGAACAGCTTGGCGCTGCGGGTCGACACGATATCGACGAACTGATGGATCGTGATCCGGCCTTTTGCCACACCTTCCGAATACAGCAGCGAGAACCGGTCTTCGATGATCGGGCCGCCGTTCGGGATTTTGCTGAAATCGCCGATGCCCAAATCTTTTTGCCCGTTGAAGTTGAACGAGCAGTGGTCGGAACCGAGCGTTTGCAGCTGCCCGTTTTTCAGCGCATTCCACAGCACTTCCTGATGAAATTTCTCGCGGAGCGGCGGCGACCAGACGTATTTCGCCCCTTCAAAATCGGGCTTTTCGAGGGCGGACCGGTCCAAAACCAAATACTGCGGACACGTCTCTCCCCATACGGCCAGCCCCTGGTTGCGGGCTTCCGCGATTTGCCGGACGGCTTCCTCGCAGGTAACGTGCACGACGTACAGCTGGGAATCGGCTAGCGCGGTCAGCTTGGCCGCCCGGCCCGTAGCCTCTCCCTCGATCGCCGAAGGCCGGGTCAAAGCGTGATAGATCGGCTCCGTCTGCCCGGCGTCCAGCGCCTTTTTGACCAAATATTCGATGACGTCGCCGTTTTCCGCGTGAACCATCACAAGCGCCCCGTGCTCCTTGGCTTCCAGCAGCGTGCGGAACAAGGTGCCGTCGTCGGCCTGAAACACGTTTTTGTAGGCCATGAACACTTTCAGCGATGTAATCCCTTCGTCGTGGATCATCGCCGGGAGCTCCTCCAGCACGGCATCGCTCATTTCGGCGATCATCAGATGAAAACCGTAGTCAATGACGGCTTTGCCCTGCACCTTTTGATGCCACGATTGCACGGAGTGCCGCAGCGGAACTCCTTTGTTCGTCAGACAAAAATCAATAATCGTCGTCGTACCGCCAAACGCAGCCGCCTTTGTACCTGTCTCCCAATCGTCCGCCGTAACCGTACCGCCAAAAGGCATATCCAGATGCGTATGGGGGTCGACCCCGCCGGGAAACACATAGAGCCCTGCCGCATCGATGACCTCAGCTCCTTCCGCTTCCAATCCGATTCCCACTTTCACAATAACGCCGTTATCGATGTAGACGTCCGCCTGATAGCTGTCTGTGGCGGTGACGATCGTGCCGTTCTTAATGAGTTTGGCCATCGGCTACACAGCCTCCTTGGTCGTATTCTCTTTGTCGGTTCGCATGCCGGCTATCGCTTCCTGTCTTTCGTTCCACGTCATGGGCGCGAGCCCGGAAGGAACTTCCACCATGGTAATCGCCCTGTCTACAGGGCACACGATCGAGCACAAATTGCAGCCTACGCAGTCTTCCTCCCGGACTTGCAGGATCGGCGCACCGCTTGCATCCGTGACGCGTTCGATGCACTGGTGCGAAGTATCTTCGCAGGCGATATGGCACTTGTTGCAGTTGATGCACGTCTCCGCATCGATCCGGGCGACGACTTGGTAGTTCAAGTCAAGGTTGCCCCAATCCGAATAGCGGGTTACGGTTTTGCCGACGAGCTCGGTGACGCTGGCAAGCCCTTTGCCGTCGAGGTAATTGTTCAGGCCGTCGATCATATCCTCGACGATCCGGAAGCCGTGATGCATCGCAGCGGTGCATACCTGCACGCCCGTCGCTCCCATAAGCAAAAACTCGACCGCATCCTGCCAGTTGGAAATGCCGCCGATTCCCGAGATCGGCACGCCGATAGCGGCGCCCATGGCACATTCCGCGACCATGTTCAGCGCAATCGGCTTGACGGCCGGGCCGCAGTAGCCGCCATGGGCGCCTTTGCCTCCGACGTGGGGAATCGTATTCCACGTATCCAGATCGACGCCGGCGAGCGAGTTGATCGTGTTGATCAGCGAGATCGCGTCGGCGCCTCCACGCACGGCCGCTTTGGCCGTCGCCGTAATGTCCGTAATGTTCGGCGTCAGCTTGACGATGACCGGCGTTTGCGCCGCTTCTTTGGCCCACATCGTCTGCGCTTCGACCAGATCCGGCTGCTGCCCGGAAGCGGCCCCCATTCCGCGCTCCGCCATCCCGTGCGGACAGCCAAAGTTCAGTTCGAGCCCGTCAACGCCGACGGCTTCCACTTTTTTGACAATTTCATGCCATTTCTCGCGCTTCGGCTCCACCATCAGGGAAGCGACTACGGCATGGTTCGGGAACCGCTTTTTCGTCTCGTAAATTTCTTTCAGATTGACCTCCAGCGGCCGGTCGGTGATCAGTTCGATATTGTTGAAGCCCGCTACCCGCATGCCGTTAAAATGCACCGCCGCAAAGCGCGAAGAAGTGTTGATGATCGGGTCCCCCAGCGTCTTCCATACCGCCCCGCCCCATCCGGCTTCAAAAGCGCGCTGCACCTGGTAGCCCGTGTTCGTCGGCGGCGCGGAGGCCAGCCAAAAAGGATTCGGGGATGAAATGCCTGCCAAATTAATACGTAAATCAGCCATTAGAGATCCCTCCTGTTCCGATTGATAAAATGAATAAGCCTGGCGCCCAAACAGCGAACCAGCGCTCTTACGCCGTTTCGTGGCGAAGCTTGATCAGCTTGTTGTAAATGGCAAAGGCGGCCTGCTTGCCTTGCTGTGCAGCGCTCACGACCATCGCTTCCCCTTGCCCGTCGCCGAACGTCACATCTCCGGCGGCAAAAATGCGCGGATCGGACGTTTCGCCCGTCTGCGGATTCACTTTAACCGTACCGCGGTAATGCTCCAGGCCGAGCGCCTCGATAAGCCCAACATGCTTCGTCTGTCCGATCGCTTTGATAACGGCATCGGCTTCGATTACAAAGTCGGAGCCTTCCACCGGAACCGGGCGTTTGCGCCCTGTGCCGCCCTCGGTTTCCTCCAGCCGCATACGGACGCATTCGATGCCGGTCACTTCTCCGCGTTCGTTGCCGATGATCCGTTTCGGAGCGGTCAGCCATTGGAAACGGACGCCGTCCTGCTTGGCGAATTCGAACTCGAAGTCGTAAGCGGTCATCTCTTCCTGCGTGCGCCTGTATATAATCCGCACCTGCTCCGCACCCATGCGCACGGAACACGTTGCGGCATCGATGGCCGTATTTCCGGCGCCGATGACGGCTACGCGCTGGCCGGCCATGCGGCCGTCGATGTCCGTCTTCGTCGATTCGACGAACTCGATGGCGTCATGCACGCCTGCGAGCCGCTCGCCTTCGATGCCGAGCATCGGAACTTTCGACATGCCTGCGGCCAGCACGACCGCGTCATAGTCCCGCAGCAGCTCCTCGGGGCGAATATCCCGGCCGACGACCGTATTCATGCGAAATTCGACGCCGAGCTTCCGCACCTGTTCCACTTCCCACAGCGCCACATCCTGCGGCAGCCGGAACGATACGATGCCGTACGTATTCAGGCCGCCCGCCTGCGGCTTGGCGTCGAACACCGTAACGGCAAAGCCGAACCGCGCCAGCTCGCGCGCCGCAGACAATCCCGCCGGCCCGGCGCCGATCACGGCAACGGCTTTGCCGTTCGGCAGACCCGGCTGGAACAGGTTCTGCTCGTTACGCATCGCCCAATCGGTCGCATACCGCTGAAGATCGCCGATCAGGATCGGCTTGGACGAGCGGTTCAGCACGCATGCGCCTTCGCACAGCTCTTCAGTCGGGCAGACGCGCGAGCAACTCGCTCCGACCGGGTTGGCCTCCATAATCGTGCGCGCCGAGCCTTTCATATTGCCGGAGGCGATCTTTTTAATGAAGGACGGAATATCGATGCCCGTAGGACAGGCGTTCACGCACGGGGCGTCATAGCAGTACAGGCAGCGGTTGGATTCCTCGATCGCTTCCTTCGGCCGCATGCCGGCCTTCACTTCGGCGAAATTTCGTTTCAACTGTTCGATGGAAATAAATGTGCTGCTCATAGATAGCCTCCTCCCGTTACAAGCTGACGATTTGATCGTAAGTTTCCGGCCTGCGGTCGCGGTAAAACTGCCACACATTGCGCACTTCGCGGATCAGCTCTTTGTTCATCTCGCCGATGACAACCTCGTCGCTGTCTCTGCTGCCGATGGCTACAATCGTGCCCCGCGGATCGACCAAATACGATTGGCCGTAAAATTCGCCCATGTTCCACGGGGCTTCCACGCCGACTCGGTTGATGGCGGCCACGTAATAGCCGTTGGCGACGGCATGGGCCGGCTGTTCCAGCTTCCATAAATATTCAGACGTTCCGGCGACGGTAGCCGACGGATTAAACACGATTTCCGCGCCGTTCAGCCCAAGTGCCCGGGCTCCTTCCGGAAAATGCCTGTCATAGCAAATGTATACGCCGACCTTGGCATAAGCCGTATCGAAAACGGGATAGCCCAGGTTGCCCGGCTTAAAGTAATATTTTTCCCAAAAGCCGCAGGAACCGCCGCCGGCGGCAACGTGCGGAATGTGGTGCTTGCGGTATTTGCCCAAATACGCGCCGTCCGCATCGATTACGGCCGCCGTGTTGTAGTAAGTCGCGATCCCTTCTCTTTCATAGATCGGGAGGACGATGACGACGCCAAGCTCTTTGGCCAGTTCCTGAAACAGCTTCGTCGTCGGGCCGTTCGGAATTTCCTCGGCGGCATCATACCATTTGGTCGTCTGCTCCGAGCAAAAGTACGGCCCGTAAAAGATTTCCTGCAGCGAGACGATTTGCGCGCCCTGCTGCGCCGCATCCCGGATCAGCCGGATATGCTTCTCAATCGCCCGGCTCTTGTGGACTTCAACCGGCTCATCGCCGTGAATGTCATTGGCCGCCTGAATAAGCCCGATTTTCACGATACTCACGTTTATTGCCCTCCTTTGCCGGAACAAATTTGCAGCGCCGCCCGGTACAGCAGTTCCGCGCCCAGCGCGATATCTTCCCCGGCGGCAAACTCCTCGGGGTTATGGCTGATCCCCTGCTTGCAGCGGACGAAAATCATGCCGTAATCGCATACGTGCGACATCGTCAGCGAATCATGAAACGGCCCGCTCATCAGCTCCGGCGGAGCCAGGCCCATGGCGGCCGCCTCCTGCCGCAGCGTTCGCTTGATCCAGTCGGCGCAGTAGCGCGGCTCGCTGTTCGTATCCTCGCGGATCGTGTAGGTGAGCCCGTGCTCCTGTGCGGCGTGTTCGATCACGCTGAGCAGCTCGGATTCCAGCGCGTTGCGGCGCTGCAGGTCGATATCGCGAAGATCGACGGTGAAGGACACCTTCTCCGGGATGATGTTGCGCGAATCCGGAAACACCGTAAGCGAGCCGACCGTGCCGACCGTCGGCGCTCCCGGCTCCCGCTGCGCCAGCTCGTTCAGCGCTACGATCACTTTCGCGCAGCCGACCAGCGCATCCCGGCGCAGCGGCATCGGCACCGATCCCGCGTGTCCGGCGAAGCCGGTCATCTCCACCGTCAGCCACAAGGGACCGGAGATGCCGCTGACGATCCCGATCGGCGCTTCCAGCGCTTCCAGCACAGGGCCCTGCTCGATGTGCAGCTCCAAAAAAGCGCCGATCCGGCCGTCTTGGAACCGGTAATCCGCAAATCCCGCCGGATCGCAGCCGAATTCGGTCAACGCCTGCCTGCGGGTCACGCCGTTTTTATCCGTTCGCTCCAGCTCTCCTTCTTCGAGCCTCCCGGTCATTCCCCGGACGCCGAACAAGCCTTTGTTGAACCGGCAGCCCTCCTCATCGCAAAAAGCGACGACTTCAATCGTGCATGCCGGCACAATGCCTTCCTCCGCCATCGTTTGCACGGCTTCAATAGCGCCAAGCACGCCGATTACGCCGTCATACCGGCCGCCGTAAGGCTGCGAATCGATGTGCGAGCCCAGCATCAGCACGGGAGCCCCCGGATCGCTGCCCTGCTTGACCCCGATCAAATTGGCGAACGGGTCGATCGACGCACTCATGCCCGCTTCTTCCATCCACGATTTGACCAGTTCCACGGCCTCCCGGTCTTCCCGGGACAGCGCCAGCCTGCATACGCCGGTATCGCCGATGCACCCGATTTGGGCCAGCTCCGCAATACGCCGCTGCAGCCTCGAAGCATTAATACGAAGAGCAGGTATCGTCTTCATACGGCATCATCCTTTCTCCCGATTGGCATCAAATACGTCAAGCAGCGTGCTTATGATGAATGCAAGATCGTCATCGGTCGTCGTAAACGGCGGGCTTAACGTCAAAATGTTCGTATAACCCGGAACCGTATCGCCGTTTTTTCCGATCAGCAGCCCCTTCTGCTTGCAGCCGTTCAAAATCGCCGCCACCCGTTCGGGCGAAGCCGGCGTCTTCGAGCTTCGATCCTCCACCAGCTCGATGCCGAGCGCGGAGCCGAATGCGCGGATCTCCCCGACATTCGGATGGCCGAGCAGCGGTGCGAGGCCGGTCTTCAGCTTGCCGCCGATATAGGCGGAACGGGCGACGAGATTTTCCCGCTCCATAATCTCCAGGTTTTTCAGCGCAACGGCGCAGGATACCGGATTGCCGCCGAACGTATTCACGTGCCGGAAGTGGCTGTCCGCCTGCTTATCCTGAAAAGGAGCGTACAACTCCGCCGCAACCGCCGTCGCCGACAGCGGAGAATACGCGCTTGTCAGCCCTTTGGCCATCGTGACGATATCGGGCTTGACCCCGTAATTGTGATGGCCGAACTTTTCGCCCGATCTGCCGAAGCCGCAAATGACTTCATCGACGATCAGCAGAACGTCGTAGCGGTCGCAAATACGTCGAACTTCCGGCAAATAGTCATCCGGAGGGACGATCATCCCCCCACCGGTGATGACGGGCTCCAAAATGACGCCCGCCACGGAATCGGGCCCTTCCCACCGGATCGCGTCTTCGTAGGCTTTGGCGCATTCCAGCTTGCAGGAGCCTGGGGCTTGCCCGAACGGGCAGCGGTAGCAGTAAGGCGGCGGAACGTGCTGGAAGCCGACGCCGAGCGGCTCGTACTTCAGCTTGCGCTGCGCTTGGCCCGTCGCCCCGAGCGCCCCCATCGAATTGCCGTGATAGGCGCGGTGCCGGGAAATAAATTTGTGCTTGGTCGGCTTGCCGTTTTGATGATGATATTGTCTGGCGATTTTAAAAGCGACCTCATTCGCGTCCGAACCCGAGTTGGAAAAAAAGATCCGGTATTCCCCGTCCAGCCATTCGTTCAGCTTCGCAGCAAGCTCAATCGCCTGCACATGGGACTGGACTAGCGTGGCGTAGGCGATTTTGGTCATTTGCCCTGCGGCCGCCTCGGCTATTTCCGCTCTCCCGTGTCCGACGTTGACGCACCACAGCCCTGACATGCCGTCCAAATAGCGGTTGCCCTCGATGTCCGTAATCCAGCTGCCTTCGCCGGATTCGACAATCATCGGATTGTCGTTATGGGGAGACATATGGTGCCATACATATTTGCGGTCTTTGTCCAGCAGTTCGTCTTTGACCGCCGCATCCTTCACTTGATTGACGTTCATCTCGTTCTCCCCTCTCTGCCTCTACCTCTGCCTACTTGGCGGCGCCTTCCAGAACCGTTTTGTCGATGGAAGCCGCCAAATCGGCCGGTTTTTTGATCAATCCGTACTGCAATGCGATATCTGCCGTCCGTTTTACGGATTCGTCGACGAACGCGCCGACCTGCTCATCCTTGAAACCTTCCGGCTTCACGAGCTTTGCCATCTCTTTGAGCATCGTCACTTGGTGCTGCTTCGTCGTGCTGCCCTGCGTCACGCTTTTCATCACGATGTCGACCGCTTCGTCCTGGTGATCGATCGCGTATTTCCAGCCTTTCAATGTGGCCCGCACCGCTTTGACGGCGAGATCATGGTTTTTGTCCACCCAATCCTTCTTGGCGATCAGCGTATCCTCCAGCATGGCAACGCCCGCATCGTCAAAGTTGAATACGTTCAGATCGGATTCTTTCACGCCGCTTTCCAGAACGACATAGTACTCGTTATAAATCGTAGCCGTCGCCACGTCGAGCTGATCATTGAAAAATTGGTCCATCGTAAAGCCCTGCTTGACGAGCTGAATATCTTTTTTCGGGTCCAATCCGTTCTTCTCCATAAAAGCAAGCACCTGGAACTGCTGGCTGCCCATCCATGTGCCGACTTTTTTGCCTTTCATTTTGGCCGGGGCATCGATGCCTGTGGCCTTTTTGGCGAGCAGCCGGTAGGAGCTTTTTTGCGTGATTTGCGCCAATGACACGAGCGGCAAGCCGTTATCGCGGTTCACGAGGAGGCTGTCGAAGCTCGACACGCCAAGATCCGCAGCGCCGTTCACGACCTGCTGTTCGATGACGACGTCAGGTCCGCCGGGGATGATTTCCACATCGAGGCCTTCATCTTTGTAAAAGCCTTTCTCTTTGGCTGCATAAATGCCGGCGAATTGCGCTTGCGGCACCCATTTCAGCTGAATTTTCACTTTTTTCAGCGGTCCGGAGGACGGCGCTTGCGCGGACGGCGACGATCCTGCAGCGGCAGGAGCCGGGGCCGCCGGCGAGGCAGCCGGACCGGAAGCGCAGGCGGACATGATCACAAGCGCGGACGATATGCAGCTCAGCAGGGCAAAGCGGACAGCAGATACTCCCTTCAACATTCAGACCAACCCTCTCCGAAAATAATGTTCTTTTCTAGGAAGTCCGGTCCTGAGCGGACCATGGAACGGACAGTTTTTCAATGAGCTGCACGATGTTGTAAAGGGCGATGCCGAGCGCGGCGGCTATTGCGATGCAGGCCCAGGCAAGCGGCATGTTGGCCAGCCTGATTTGATCGGATAGCAAATAACCGAGCCCCCTGGACGAGATGAAAAACTCGCCGACGATCGCCCCGATAATGCCGGTCGACATGTTGATCTTGAGGGCGGCGAACATGGACGGGAGCGCTTTGGGAAGCCTCAGCTTAAAAAAAGTTTGCCGCTTCCCGGCCGCATAGGACTCCATCAGCTCCAAATACGCCGGATCGATGGATCGAAATCCTTTGTACGCGCTGACCGCCATCGTCGCCATCGTCATGACGGACACGATCCCGATGCGCGAAGCGATGCCGTCGCCCAGCCAGTTGTTCATGATCGGCGCGAGCGCCACGATGGGCAGTGCGTTCAGCGAAGCCATGATCGAGACGGCGCCTTTCCCCGCATTCGGATAAAAGGACGCGGCCACGGCCGCCAGCCACCCGAGGAAAGAGCCGATCAGGCAGCCTCCGACCATTTCGATGCCGCTGTAGAGCGCATAGAGCGCCAAAGTATCGCTGTTGTCCCGGATTGCGGCGGCAATGTCGTACGGTATCGGCAGCTGGTACCTCTCCAGATGAAACAGCTTATGAAACGCCTCCGTCTGCCACAGGACGAGGAACAAAACGCCGAACGCGGAAGGCAGCAGCTTCGCCGGCCAGGAACGCGCTTTTGCCGCAGCGGCCGGCTTCGGGCGTTTGAGTTTGAGTGGGGCTTCCGCCGGCTTCGCGGGACTGGTCTGCTCCGCGCCGATCGCCATCTCCTTCATTGGCCATCCCTCCCCGCTTGCCGAAATTCGGGCTGCCATGGCGTCAACAGCCGTTCCGCCAACAAAAGCGCCAGAAAAGATGCGAATCCGATTGCCATGCTGACCAGCACCGTACTCCAAAACATATAGACTTGCGCTGTGCCGTAATATAGTGAGCTGACCATCAATACGCCTATGCCGTCGGGCGCGCCCATCAACTCGACGATGATCGAGGCCGTAATCGCCAGCGGCGCAGCCAGCTTCAGGCCTGCAAATACGCCCGGCAGCGCAGCGGGGAGCTTCAGCTTCATATAGCTTTGCCATGGACTAGCGGCATAGGAGCGCATGAGCTCCAGATGCTCGGACGAAACGCTTTTCAAACCGCGCAGCGTATGAATCGTGACCGGAAAGAATGTAACGTATCCTGACATGACGATCCGGGAAATGCCCGGGTCATGAAGGATGCCGTAGACGATGGGAGCAAGGCCGATGATCGGCACCATTTGCGAAGCGACCATGTAGGGTGACAGCGTATTTTCGACCGTTTTGGAAAGGCTCATGGCGATTGCCAATCCGCTTCCGGCAACAGAGCCGATGAGAAAGCCGAGCATGGAGTTGCCGAAGGTGATCGCCCCTTGCTCCGTCAGAGCCGGCAGATTCGCAGTCATCGACAGCACGATTTGGTGAAGGTAAGGCAGTTTCGAATCGGGGGACTTGAGCGGAATGCCATGATGCAGAAGCCATGCGAGCGCCTCCCACAAAATGATCAAGGCTGCGGCCCAGACGGCGATTGACGTCCCTTGGCTCCATGTTCTAAATAATTTGCTCGTCAAGGGATTCACGCTCCTTGTAGAAGCAGTTCCGAACGGCGGCCGTCCACGCGTGGAACGTCTCCGATTCGCGGATCAGAGCCGTCCTGCTGCCGCCGAGCGGGATATCGAAAATGGAATGGACGCGGCCCGGATGCGGGGACAACACAATGACTCTGTCGGACAAAAACACGGCTTCCGGAATGCTGTGGGTGACAAAAACGATCGTTTTGTTCGTCTTCTTCTTGATTTCAAGCAGCTCCAGCTGAAGCTTTTCTTTCGTAAACTCGTCGAGCGCAGAGAACGGCTCATCCATGAACAGGATCGGCGGGTCCAGCGAGAGCGCTCTGGCTATGGCGACCCGCTGCTGCATGCCCCCGCTCAGCTGCCAAGGGTAATGCTCCTTAAACTTGGTCAGTCCGACAATGTCGAGCAGCCCGTCGACGATGCCGGCCGCTTCGCGCTTCGTCTGGCCGAGCACTTCGAGCGGAAGCTCGATGTTCTCCCTGACGGTCCGCCATTCAAACAATGTGGGGCTTTGAAAAACGATGCCGAACTTACGGCGGAGACGAATTTCTCTCGGATGCTCCTTCCGGACGGAGATGGTTCCGCCTGTCGGCTGCAGCAGGTCGGCCATCAGCCTGAGCAGCGTCGATTTGCCGCAGCCCGACGGACCGAGCAGGGAGACGAATTCATTGTGATACACCTCGAAGCTGGTGTCTTGAAGCGCGGTCACTTGACGCCCCTTTTTGCCAAAAACCATCGAAACGCCGTCCACCGAAATCTCCACTTTTTTGCCGAAACCGTCTGATTGCATGAAGCCCCTCCTCATCCACTTTCAAATGTGAATTCACGGTCAACTTCAATTACTATATATGTTATATTATATAACATAATTACAAAATGACATTATACAAAGTGTTTCGAAATCAGTTGCTCCACTTTACATTCTGTAACATGGTGTGAGAAGTAAAAAAAAGAAAACGAAGTCCTGAAGGGTGAGCAGATTTTTTTACATAATTTTTGTTATGTAAACTATATTGGCGTAACCGGGAACCTTCGCTTCACTTTCGTTCTTGATGGCCGTCTGTATAAGGATAGGAACATTGGGCAGACGCCCCTTCGAGCTTCGGCAGCATGTAGTCGAGAATGTGATTGCCCTATACATGATATTTCCGATACATTAAAATTAAAGAGACAAACCGTGTCTATCAAAACGCCGCATAAGTTTCCGCACCTTGTTGGGACAAGCGGAAGGCTTCCCTTTTCGGCCAAGCAAAAGTATGACTTTGCCGTCAAATGCGGCGCAACCGTTTTGCAATCGGCTTAAGCAGTGACAACGCACAAAAACCTGCGAAAGTGCAGGCTTTTTCCGTAATCATAGGTCATTTTGGCAAAAAGCCTGCGATTGTGCAGGAATTTTCGATAAAAATGAGTCTAAGCCATGTTCGCGACGAAAAGCCTGCACTTTTGCAGGAATAATTCCGCAGCCAGCGTATCAACGGGTAAAAAGATGCACTTTTGCAGGCTTTCTTCGCGGGCCAGGCAGATGTAGATGAAGTGATGGCTCTGGCGTGCGAATTGCCGTTGGCTCTGGCGTGCGAATTGCTGGTGGCTCTAGCGCGCGAATTGCCGTTGGCTCTAGCGTGTGGGTTTCTGGGCAGCTGTCTGACTTTTGCGGGTTTTTAGCGCAGCATGATACGTTAGTTCCGGCAGACGACTTGTACTACGTACCGTTCTATCAACCTTTGCAGTTGGCTTACGTTACTATGATTATTGGAGGTTTATTCGATGATCCCATCCGAAGTTTTAGCCGTTCCAGGCTCCGAGCCGCAAGTGCCTTTCCTTGTATCCGCCTCCTACCCCATCCGCCCCGGCAATGCGGTGCGGCCGCTTGTGGATAGCGCCCCCACCTTCCGGCGTATTTGCGAAGCGATCGATGCCGCGCGGCACAGCGTCTGGCTTGCGGTCACTTTCCTGGCGCCGGATTTCCAAATGCCGGACGGCCGGGGCACGATCTTCGATGTGCTGGACCGCGCGGTTGAGCGGGGCTTGGATGTGCGGATCATTTTCTGGCGTCCCAATCCGGAAAGCAGTGGCTACGGCCAAGCATTTGCCGGATCGCACGCCGACTTTGAACTGCTCGGCGCACGCGGTTCGCGTTTCCGCGCACGTTGGGATCGTGCTTACGGCTACTACTGCCAACACCAAAAAATTTGGCTTATCGATGCAGGCGAACCGTCCGAAACGGCATTTGTCGGCGGGATTAATCCGACTTTCAAGGCTTTTGAACCCGGCCACGCGGGAGAAGGCCACCGCCACGATGTCTATGTCGAAGTGACCGGACCGTCCGCAACCGACGTGCATCACAATTTCGTCCAGAGGTGGAACGAGGCCAGCGAAAAAACGGCGGAAAACGGCGTATGGGGCCATGACGGCGACGACGAACTGCCCTTTCCGGTGCGCGTCACCGAGCCGCGGGGCGATAGCCTCGTGCAGATCCAAAGGAACGTGTACGCCGGCCGCTACAGCAATAGCCACCCGACTCCCGGGGGTTCTTCCTTCGATATTGCCGCTGGCGAGCGTTCCGTCTTGGAGCAGTACAAACAGGCGATCGATGCCGCGCGACGCTCGATCTATATCGAAAATCAGGCGCTCCCGGTACCGGAAATAGCGGCCAGGCTTGAGGACGCCCTGAAACGCGGCGTCGATGTCGTTCTCCTCGTTCCGGCCGAACCCGAGGAATACGTGCGCGCAGCCCGCCGGAACCCGGACCGCAAGGGCTTTTTCGATCACATCGAAGCGCTCGGCCGATACGGCAATTTTACGCTTGTCGGCATTGCCGGTCCAACTGCTCAAGGCGGACGCAGCGATATATATGTACATGCGAAAATCATGCTTGTAGACGACACGTGGGCGACAATCGGGTCCTGCAATCTCCACTCGAATTCACTATTCGGCCATACGGAGATGAACGCAGCGATATGGGATGCAAAAGTGGTGCGCGCACTGCGCCGTCAACTTCTGTCCGAGCACCTGGGGCAGGACACCGTGCAGTTGGACGACCGCGAAGCCCTTCGGCTCTACCGCAACGTCGCCGGTGAAAACCGCCTTAGAAAAGCGTGCGGAGACTTCGACTGGCAAGGTCTTGCATATAGCCTGGACCCGGCGACTTACGGTGAATAGCGGCAATCTACAGGCTAGACGGCAGTTCCGCGCTTACAGAGCTTTTTCATTTTGAACCAAGCTAAGCTGCTAGCCTAAATCCAAAGGACCTCACTCTCCACTTGGCAGTGGAATTTGAGGTCCTTTTGCTCGATTTTCGCGCCGTTCTCATACTATGCGAGCTTTTTTGGGACAGTTCCTTCTTTCGTTTTGGGATGTATTTTGCGTCGCAATAATTAGCTAAGTTGATGCCGAACCGGTTCGTGCGCGGACGCAACTGGGACAAGACGGTGCTGCCGGCCAAACAGCTCGCAGCCTACGCAAGTTGATATGGCGTTTCGAGGTTGGACAAGGTACAAGCTACAAATAAAGTCACCGATTTAGTTGTTACCAAAGTAACGCAGCTTAGTGAGCTGTGCGGCCATCTGGAACGCATCGATCAGCGGATGAAGGCGCAGCACGAAGGTACCTCCTTTGGGAGTAGTTGGCGATCCGGCGGCTGAACAAACTCCTTTGTCTGCTCCTCACTGTACCCGAGCCACTTCGCGCCGAGGATGGCGCTATTACTCCAGCTTCCCTCCAGCCGCAATTCATGCAATTCTTTCGCATTTATCCTCTCATTTGCTTCTTCGTCCTTGTATTGTAATTACAATGATTTCTATAGTACTTGCTATTATTAATACGATCAATCCGCACGTAAAAATTGGTTCCACTAAACAGTTTTATCTAATCAAAGAAGTGCATAGAAAATTAAGTGGCGAGGAACACAGAGGTTATTGGTAAGTGAAGATAGAAAAGGCTACTCCTCCAATTGGGGGAGCAGCCTTTAAATTTCAGTTATCACACCATGGAATTAGGTTGGGCGAGATTTCCTGACGAACATACTGTCAAAATGTGCGAATACAAAAGCGACCGCTTTATTTTGACAGTTCCTGCATTTGCTCAGGCGTAATATTGTAATGAAAGAACAGCGAGTAGAACTCGGTCCATTTTTGCCGGAACTGCTGCTGGAAAGCTTGGTCGTCTTGATGATACATGACGCCGTTCGCCCATTTCAAGCCCATGATGGCCATCATTCCGTCCATAATCGCATAGCGGGGCTGCACCGCAATCCGCTGCTTTTTGACGGCATCGATACCTTGCCATTCCGGGCTTTTCAGAATCTGTTCTTTTTGCGCGAGCGATTTGACGATTATGACCTGCGGATTCCACTCCAGTACTTGTTCCATTTTGACCGGAAGGTTCTCGTCCGTCGAATTGCCGGACAAACCGCTCGCCACGTTCACGCCTCCGGCAAGCTCGATAACTGAAGCCATTATCGTATCTTTGCCAGGGGTTGCAAGCAATTCCGAATTCGCATAATAAACTTTCAACCGCTGGCTGTCGGGAATGCGCTTGCTTTCGCCTGCGACTTCTTCGATCGCGTTTTTCCAATAATCGGCCAGCTTCGCCGCTTCGGATTCGTTGCCGACCAGCTTCCCGATCAAGCGAATCGATTGTTCATAGTCGGTCAACGTATCTTTGGATATCGCGTAAACCGGAAGTTTGATTTTTTCGGCCAACTGATCCTTTTGCGGATCTTTCGTCATCGTGATGACGATGTCCGGCCGTACCTGCAGCAATTGCTCAGGATCGAGCCCTTTAAAAAATACGCCCGTCGTCGGCAAAGCTTTCAGCATGGCGGAATCTTGCTCGGCAAACAACTTCGGGCTGTTCTCCGCCAAATACTGGGATACAAAAACCATGTCTTTGCTCACCATCTTTTTCGGGGCAAGCCGCCAAAGCAAGTAGGACGGGATTGGATGCAGCGCTGACACGCGTTCGATTTTGCTTGGCACGGCTACCGGCCTGCCCGCCATATCCGTCTGCGTGTTACCCGATGTCGATGCCGGATCCGCGTTTTTCCCTAAGCCGCACCCGGACAGCAGCAGCGCCAGCAGCAGCACCGCAGCCATTACACTTCGCGTCGCAGCGCGCTTTTTGATTGTTTCAAACATATAGTCGCTCCCCTTCTCTGGTGTTATAAGTTGGCTAACTCAGGCATGACCCGGGTTGAAAAGCGCTCCAAAGATTTTTCCAGCAGCTCGGCAGGAAGCAATCCGAAAAAAGACGGCAGCAGATTGATATCGTTCACGCCGAGTTCTTCGCGAAGCTGCCTTAGCTTGCCGCTGCACGTTTCCGGACTTCCGATAATGGCGAGACTATCGTAAAACCGTTCCGGCTCCAAATCGTCTTCATCGTGTATAAGCGAGAACCGTTCGGTGCGAATCCGTTTCAACAGGTCCGTTAACCGGCATACGGTCGGCCAAATGTCCCTTCTTGCTTCTTCGTCGCTTTCTCCTACATAAACGAACCGCCCTACAGGCAATGCTTCCGAATCGCCTCCGGACTCCTTGTACACGTGGAGGCAGCGGCGAAGGCTGTCTATGGACTGAATGCCGTGCTGGATAAGCCGATACCCGGACCGGGCGATCCATTCGACGGATTCATCCGAATACGCAGCCACATAGACAGGAGGATGAGGCGCCTGAACCGGCAGTGGCGCAAAAAGAACCTCTTCATCCGCCAAAGAGACGATGCCGTTGCGCCAGTAGCGGATGATTTCTTCCAGCACGTTGCGAAATTGTGCCGTTCTTTGCTCGGGATCGGCGCCGTATGCTTCAAAATAACGGCCGGCGTGCCCGCGAGAAATGCCGAAATCGATTCGGCCGTCGGATAGCCGGTCCAAGGTTGCGATCTCTTCCGCCAGCCGCAGCGGATGATGCAGCGGAAGCAGCAGCGCCGAGAAGCCGATGCGGAGCCGGGACGACAATGCCGCTGCAGCAGCCGCCAATATAAGCGGCGAATAACCGTGCCGATCCGGCGCCGCAGCGTTTCGTTGAAAATGTTCCTCATTGATCCATATCGACGTAAAGCCCATTTTCTCGAGTAAAGGTATGAATGCTTTCATGCGGGCCTGCGGCAGCGATTCAAGCCCTCCGCTGCTTCCCGATATTCCGAATTTCATCGTTGATTACCTCCCTTTTATCATGCCGCTCTCGGCCATTACGGGTATTACAACGCGCACGGTCCGGTCCGGCGAATCGTCCAGCTGCGCCTTCGCCGTGCGGATATCGGCTTCGTAAAGCTCGCTGAGCAAAGCGGATGTCAAAATCCGATCCGGCGCGCCTTGGGCAATGAAGATCCCATCCTTCATGAATGCGGCCATATTGCAAACCCAGTGCGCATGGTCCGGGACGTGCGTAGTCATAATGACCGTACGGCCTCTCGCGCCCAAATCTTTTATAACTTGAAGAATTTTAAGCTGATTGCCGTAATCCAGACTCGCGGTCGGCTCGTCCAGCACCATGACAGGCGCCTGCTGGGCCAGCGCTCTTGCAATGAGCGCCATTTGCCTCTGCCCGCCGCTCAGCTGCGAAAAGCGCGTGCCGGCTAGTCCGGCTATGCCAAGCTGAACCATCGCGTCATGCACGATTCGTTCATCCTCTCCGGATGGCGATGACAGCATTTTGATGTAAGGATTCCTCCCCATCATGACGACATCAAAGACGGTCTGGTCCATGTCGGCCAGCGCCGCCTGCGGAACGTACGATATGCGCCGGGCAAGCTCTCCGGGCTTCAAAGAGGCCACATCGGCCCCTCCGACCCGAATCGTTCCGGGCGCAGATTTCACAAAGCCAAGGAGGCACTTGATCAGCGTCGTTTTGCCGGTTCCGTTCGCACCGAGAATGCAGAAAACATCTCCCGGCCGGAGCGAAAATGAAAGCCCGCGAAGCAAAGGGCGGTCGGGCGAATAATGAAAACGAAGATTATGTACGTCAAGCATCACCGATCCCTCCTCCCTTTTTGAATGAGCAGGAATAAAAAGAACGGCGCGCCCAGCAGCGCAGTAATAATTCCGAGCGGTATTTCCGTCGAACCGATGGAACGCGCAGCCGTATCAACAGCGAGCAGCAGCATGGCGCCGGCCATGAATGTCACCGGGAGCGAACGCACGATATTTTCTCCAGCCAGCATTCTCGCCATGTGTGGAACGAGCAGCCCGACCCACCCTACGATTCCGCCCAAGCTTGTGGCGGCGGCCGTCAACAGTGTCGCGCATAAAATGACAATGAGCCGGATCCGGGCGACCGGGACGCCGAGCGAGCGGGCCTCGTCTTCACCGGACGAGATGACCTGCAGCGGCCAGCGTAATCCGAGTAAAACAAGCAGTGCGATTGCGATTGGCACGAGCGTTATCCAAACTTGGCTGCTTTTCACACTCGCAAAGCCGCCCATCAACCAAAACACGATGCTCGGCAGCGTATTGTCCGGATCGGCCACATATTTCACGATGGAAATCAGAGCCTGGAAAATGGCAGCCACGACAATACCGCTCAAAATGATCATCATATTCGAACCGTTCCATGCTAATCTGGATACGAAAAGCGAACAGGCAACTGCAGCCAGGCCGAATGCAAAAGCAAGCAGTGGAAGCACCGTCCAGGGCAATAACAGCAAAAGGGCGAGCGACGCGCCGAATCCGGCCCCGGCGGAGACGCCCAGTATATCGGGCGATACCAACGGGTTTTTAAATAAACGCTGGTAGACGCTTCCGGACACCGCAAGAGCTCCCCCGGACGCGATTGCGGCAACGATGCGGGGCAGCCGAATGTCCCAAACGACCGTATTCATAATATCGGAGGTTTCACGGGTTGCGCCGAATCGGGAAAACAAGGCATCGACCACCTGCCAGGGGGAAATGGAAAACCTCCCGACCATAAAAGACAAAAGCACAAGCGCCGCCAGCCCGGCTAATAATACGAGAAATACCCATCTGTCGCGGATCGGGCTTATGGACCGCATACCGGGATCACCTCAATCGCTTGACTGGCCGGCTTGTTCGAGCCGATTCAAAAAGCTTTCCAGCAGCGCGACGGATTGTTTCATCTGCGGCCCGGCGTCCAGCATCTCCTCCGCTGTCTGAACAAACATCGCATCGCCAATTTCGTCACCGCAGTTCTCGACGATCAACCGGACATTATCCTGCATCATTTCCAGATGAAACTGAAAACCGTACACGGACCGGCCAAAAGCGAATGCCTGATTGCGGCACGCAGCGCTTGACGCGAGCAATGTCGCGCCTTCCGGCAAATCGAACGTCTCGCCATGCCAATGAAACACAATCGGTGCCTCGGGAAAAGACTGAAAAACAGGCATATTCAGCCCCGCTTTCGTCCATTGAAGCGGAAACCATCCGATTTCTTTTTGTTCGTTCGGATATACCATCGCACCCAGCGCATCCGCAATCAATTGTGCGCCCAGGCAAATGCCGATGATGGTTTTGTTTCTGCGGACCGCTTCGGCAATGTAACGCTTTTCGCCAAGAAGCCACGGGTATTCACGCTCGTCATGCACGCTCATCGGTCCGCCCAGAACGAACATCCAGTCCCATGAATCCATCGGCGGAAGTTCTTCTCCGGCGTATAATCGGCTGACAGAACACTCGTGCCCTCTTTCATGGGCCCAATCCGTAATTGCTCCCGGGTTTTCAAAAAAGACATGCTGCACACATTGAATTCGCATCCTGTTCATCCTCTCCTTATCCAATCCGGTAATAAAACTAATTATATCTAAACCAAACTAATTATTATCAATATATATCGTTCTACGATTTATTTCAATGCAGGTTTGATATATTTGCGTCATTTTTCATCACATAAAATGACGAAAAGCGGAAAGATTTGTTAAGTTTCTGTGAATAATCGATATTTTGTGTTATGTAAAATAACAAAGATTTGCCCTGCACGTTGCAAAGTCAGGCAGTTACGGAACGCGCGCACAGACCGGTTCGCCCGGATGCCTAACCGCCAGGTTGCCTAGCAGCAGCGCGAGAAAGCCTGCAAAAGTGCAGGTTTTCGCCTGTTCATGCGCTGAAAACGAAATATTCCTGCATTTGTGCAGGCTTTTTGCCCCGCACAGGGGCTCAGATTCACTTTCAGCGAAAATTCCTGCACTTTTGCAGGCTTTTCACCAAAATAGTCCAAATTCAGAGAAAAAAACTGCATTTCGCAGGTGCAGCACTATAACATCTATACATGCAAAAAAAGGCCCCTTCCTCAAGGAAGAGACCGTTAGATCCAACTTTACTTTAGATAGAACGCGACCCGGTTCCGTATCTCCTGCGGCGGCTCCAGACCCATTTCCCGGCGGTAAGAGGCTTCGTACCTTGCGTATTGTTTGGCGAGCTGCTCCGTGTTCCCGGTGCTTGCATAAATATCCAGCAGCATCTGATTCATTTCCTCATGCAGCGGATACAGAGTCAAATACGTTTCAAGCCGCTGCTCCGCCCTTTTCCAATCCTGTCCTGCAAGATCGTGCCGGATCAAACTGCGTATCAGCGCTGTGTACTGTTTGAAATACCCTTCCTCAAGCGGAGTTTTCCAGATGTAATCTTTTCTGTCCAACAGGGGGCCTTTGTACAATGAACACACATGTTCCGCATTCGCCGTATCCTTCAGCTCTTCCGCAGGGGTAAAGCCGTACTGCTCGTATTTCAACACATCGTACACTTGATCGGCTGGTTTCAGTATGTACCCTTCGTTCATTTTTTGAATGTCCATGCCGATTTCTTGCTCTTTCAACAGTTTTTTCAAGCGATACATCGTGTTGTGCAAATTGTGCGACGCGCGGTCCTCGCTCATTTCCGGCCATAGCAAGTCCGCCAATTGCCATTTGTTTATATCCTGATCCGGATGGCAGAGGAAAAATGCGAACAGCTCCTCGGTCTTGCGTGTCGGAAACCGGATTAGCGAGCCTTCGCGATTTCGGACTTCGAATCTCCCGAAGCACTGGATCGAGGCAAGCCTCGCCTGCTGCTTGGCGTCGGAGGCCGGGCGATGCAGCTTGACGAGCCGATTCGCAACCCGCTCGATCGCGGCGGGCGTCACAGGTTTCAAAATATAATCGGAGGCATACACCTTGAACGCATCCAGCGCGTATTGCTTGTAAGCTGTCGTGAAGATGATTTTCGTATGCTCCGACACTTCAGCGATCTTTTCCGCCAGTTCCAGCCCGTTCATCCTTGGCATTTCCACATCGAGGAAAGCGACATCCGGCTGAAGCTCAGGCAGGCTGGCCAGCGCCTCAAGCGAACTTGTGAACGCGCCTGTGATCGTGAAGTGCGGGTTTTGCCCGATGACATATTTCATTAAATTCAAAATCGGTATTTCGTCCTCAACAATGACCGCATTAAACAATCTTATCCCTCCCTCGCCCGCCTGAGCCGGCGATATCGTTATTCCTTACAGGCAAATACATCGTTATTTTCGTTCCGCTTCCCATCTCGGAGCTGACGGTCAAAGTCGCCCCCGGCAAAGAATCCAGACGTTTGCGGATATTGCGGATGCCGATGCCGCTGTCCTTCAGCTCCCCTCTGGACATGCGATACAGCAGATCATCCGGTATGCCGACGCCATTGTCTTCGACGACCACCCGGATATAACCGTCGCCCTCGCTGATCGCCAGCGTCACCTTGCCGTGGCCGTCCTTCTCGAACAAACCGTGCCGGATCGCGTTCTCAACAAAAGGCTGGATGCATAAAGAGGGAATTTCCACATGCCCGATCCGTTCGTCGTAATGAAATTCGTAGTCGAAGCGCTCCCCGAAACGTGCTTTCTCGATTTCGACGTACGCATGAATCAGCTCCATTTCCTGATAAAGAGGGACGAATAGCGTGGAGCGATCCATATCCAGAATGTAGCGCAAATATTGACTGAGCATGGACAGCAAATACGCCGCTTTTTCCCCGTCCGTATAGCAAAAAGAAATGACGCTGCTCAAGGCGTTGTAGAGAAAATGCGGTTTGATCTGCGCGTGATGAAACGCCTGTTCATTGCGAATCGCTTCCTGGAGCGACGTTTTCACGGCGATCAAGGTGCGGATTCTGGCAATAAGCGTTTCGGCATCGAACGGCTTGGTCAAATAATCGTTCGCCCCGGCCCCGAAACCGAGCGCGATATCCTGCGGCGTGTCCTTGACTGTCGCGAACAAAATGGGCAGATCAAGTATGGAATGGCTGCTCCGCAGTCTCCGGCACAGCTCGATGCCCGAAATTCCCGGCATCATCACATCGAGAATGACGAGATCGATTTGCGGGTACTCTTCGATTTTCTCCAATGCTTCCTTCGCCGAGAAAGCGGTGACGACATTGTAGCGATGCCGCTCTAAAATATTCAGCAAAGTACGGATATTGGAAGCTTCATCGTCAACGATCATGACCGTATGTTCGTGCCCCTCCCAATTGTCCAGATCCTGCTCTTTACCGGTATGCCGCTGCTGCTCTTCCCAGGCGTACGCCGTTTCGCGATGAACCGGCAGCTCGATTGCGGCCGGCAGCGTAAAGGTCAATCTCGTGCCATGGCCGACCTCCGACCAATCCACCCGAATTTGTCCGCCCATCCGCTCGACCAGCTTTCGGCTGATGTACAAACCAACCCCCATTCCTGTATATCCGTCCTTCGGCAGCGGCCCGTCGAGCTGCTCAAAATATTCAAAAACGGCTTCATGCCTTTCCTTCGCAATTCCGGTTCCGGTATCTTCCACAGAAATCGTTACGGCATCCCCGCGGACGCCAGACATCACTTTGATCACCCCTGCGTCCGTATGCTTGATGGCATTGCTCACAAGGTTGTACAAAATTTGACGCAGCCGATTCTCATCCGCGAGAACCCAGACGTCGGAACCGACTTGATTGTCCAGCCGCACGGCTTTGCCCGCAAGTTCAAATTGCAGCACATCGAACACAATTTGCGCCGCCACCCGTACATCCACGACCGTCGGGTGCAGGAGCAGCTCGCCATGCTTCAAGCGGGAGACATCGATCAAATCATGAATCAGCATGGACAGTTTGACGGACGTATCTTTGATAAGCCAAAGATTTTGTTTTTGCTTCGACGATAAATTGTTGGCCTCGTCATCCAGCAGATGGGAAGTCAAATTCAGGATGCCGTGCAGCGGAGTCTTGAGCTCGTGGGACGTGTTCATCAAAAATTCGTCTTTGAGCTGAATGGAAGCAGACAACTGATGCGATAAGATTTCCGTCTTTTCATAAGCGTTCGAGAACCTGACGGCGAGCAAAATATTGATAAAAATAATGAAGCAAATGACCCCGAATTTGCCAGCCAGGTCGGTCGGGACGACATTTTCCGCGTAGAGGCTCCCGTCCACCAGGAAGATCGCCAGCGAAACGCATCCGCCAATAAACAGCATCAATTCCTTCCGCTCGGACGATCCTCTTTGGCTTTGACTATACAAATACGACATTCTGCCAATCATGTATAGAGTAACTATGCCTAAGTAAAGCATGAGAACATATTTGGCAGAGATATGGATACGGTAAGGCAGCACGACAACCGCCGCAATATAGAGGACAGGCAGAGCAAGTATCCACTTCATGATCCGGGCCGTCATTAGCCGTGCCTCGACGGAACAGAAAAACACGATGATCACTGCCGCGCTTACAACTTCGCTTATATCCAGCAGCTTGTAGGCTATGTCAAAAGGGAGTCCGGGAAGCGCCCGCTGCAAAATTTTCTCGCCGTAAAGCACTTTTTCAAGCATCAGGATCAGCAAATACAGCCCGCTGAGCCAATACGTTTTCTCTCGCCGCCCGAGGAAATAGAAGCTGAGATGATACGCGCCGAACATGCCCAAAATCAACATAATCCCGATATCCGTTCCGAGTTGTATCCCGTTTAGCTTCGTCATGTCTCTTTCCAATCCGAACGGGATCGAGTTAACGATGCCTCCGGTGACAAATACGTAGTTGGACACTTGAATGACAATATCGATTTCTTTGTCGTTCGTGTAAAAAAACGCAGTATAAGGCGTATTGCCTGGTTGATTCGTCTCCAGACCGGCCGAAGGACGCCCGCTCTTGCCTTCCAGCTTGTCGTTGACGAACAACCGGTGGGAAATGCGGATGCTCCTTATTTTCAGACCGTAAACTTCATTCGCATCTTTAACCAACACTTTCAGCCGGTACGTTCCGTAGCCTTTGCTGTTCATGCCGCCATTCGCTGATTTTCCCCGCCAAGTGCCGGGTGCGGATAAATATGAAACTTCCGCCCGCGTTCCTTCGCGAAAATCGGCAGGCTCCAGCAGCTCGCCTTCGTAAAACTCCCACTCTCCATCGAGATTGACCCATCCCTGCTTGTGAAAGTCCCAATTCGACAAATCGAGCACCCCGCGCTTTGCAGGCGGCATGTCCCGATTCGGTATCGTTTGCGAATAAATTGCCGCGAACAGCGCAACAGAGAGCGCAAAAATCAAGCTGATTCCGATGATTTTGCGGTAATGACCCCTTTTCAAAACATAGTCCCCTTCCGGAATACGACCACACGACCTTGATCTTGTCATTCTATCATTGCACACTCACAAAAAACTCACAAGATAGGCGCAAGTAAGGGATGACTTCCGGGCAACAAAAAAAGCAGTCCGAACCGGGCCTAAGCCGGAATCGAACTGCTTTTGAAGGTGACGGATTCGCCATGCTGTGACCGGCCGCCCGCTCGTGACACCGTTAGGCGTGCTCAGCGGCTGGTTGTTATCGCGTCGATGACTTGTTCCAGCCTGGACATATCTTTATGGAAAGGAGACAGCACAGTATGTACAGCCCCTCCTTCCAAATCGTGCAAATTGCGTTTGACGAAATTCGCAAGCGTGCCTGACGGTCCAAGATCGATAAAAATTGTATTTTCCTCGGGTCTCACATGGCTCAAGGCGCCGCGGAAATCGAATCGTTCCCTGACGACATTCCAGAAAAACTCCGCTTCAAAGTTGGTACAGGGCCCTCCCATGAGGCTGGATATAACCGCAGTCTGCGGGGACTTGAAGGAAACCGAGCTTAAATATTGCCGGTAAGACGGACCGGCCGCATCGATCCACCTGGAATGAAACCCGTAGGAAACCGGCAGCCTTAGATAGAGGATGTTGTTTTTCTTTACAAACGCTTCCACTTCCGATAGTCCCTCTTCGCCCCCGGAAACAACAAAATGAGAGTCATAGTTAACGGATGCAAGTTCGCTGTTCCGGTTCAGCGAAGGCTCGGCATCAAATAGCGAGCTGCGCTCAAGAATGGCCGTCATGCCCCCAGGTTCGCACTGATTTCGGATGCATTCGGCTTGGACAACCAAGGATTCCAGTGCCGAATCGCAGTCAACCGAGCCCGCAACCGCACAGGACGCAAACTCTCCCAAGCTCGTGCCCAGCACATAGTCGGGATAGATCCGATTTTCGATAAAAACTTGCGCCAAGGCGTACTCAGTCATAAATATGGCAGGGTGCGTGTAGTGCAAACGATCAAATGTGTCGCTGCTGCGACGAGCCTCATCGTACAATTCGCTCACCACTGATTTGCCGCAAATGTCGCAGACGATTTTGTCCAGCTTCAGCATCCAATGGCGGAACACGGGCTGATGGCGGTACAGCTCTCTGCCCATGTGATAATATTGCGAGCCTTGCCCGGAAAACAAAAACACGATCGCTTTCCCCATTGTTTTTTCACCCCCAGGTCTATTGAAAATTGTACGCTTTGCGCTGGTTCGGTCTCATTCTAAAATGAACAAAGTGCTGCAAAAAATCGATTTGAAACTTCCTTTGAACTCACAGCTTCCGCAGCCTTCGATAAAAACGGTATCTCCCGTAAATATGCAATCCTGAAGCAGGAATTAATAAACGGGTGTGAAACCGTTCGCAATGGAAACACTTCGTAATTTGCCATAGACCCTCCAGCTCGTTTTTGAGCATGAGAAAGCTTCCGGCCAAGCGCGGTTTCGCGTACCCCGGCCGGTAAACTCTCATAGCTGAATCGCGCTCATCGGAACGGAACCGTTCAAACCTTGCTTCCGTGCAGCTGCTTCGCCTTCGTTTTAAAAGCCTGGAGAAATTTGCCCGTTACTCCTTTTCCGGCATACAGCTTTTCGCAAAATTCAAAAATCGTTTCATACACTTTGGGCTCGGACAGCATCACCATATGATTGGGTGAATCGATATCGATGATGTGCAGATTCGCAAATTGACGCTCCCATTCCTCCCAATATTGGGCACTGTTCAAAGCGGACGAGTCTTCGGTCGTTGAAAAATAGGGCTCCAATTCCCCGAAAATAAGACCGCGCTTATTGCGGAAATAGTAGCAGGTTACCGCCTTGGCGTCGGAAAGCGGCATAACGGAAAAACGGTCGAACTGGTAAGCGTGCTGGATTTTAATATTTGCTTCTATCATGGAATGGATTTGACTTTCGGTTTTGGTGAGCCTGCGTTCGTTTCCAAGCTCGATAAGCTGTTTCAGCAGTTGTTCTTCCTCCGCGTTCAAATCCAATTCATCCCTGAATAAGGGTTTGCGCAAATTTCTCCGGCTCTTGGAAATTTTTTGACGCGAGCGCCAGGTTCACCGCCTGCAATACCGCCGATTTTCTGGAAATTTCCCCTTGCTGGAACTCTATGCCGAAAGGCGAATCCAACATTACAACCGAACTGATGGTTCTTCCCAATTCCTGCAATTGACGTATGACTTCATAGGCCAGCACTCCGCCCAGCGAATATCC
Source organism: Paenibacillus sp. sgz302190 (assembly GCF_059820445.1). NCBI lineage: Bacteria > Bacillati > Bacillota > Bacilli > Caryophanales > Paenibacillaceae > Paenibacillus > Paenibacillus sp. sgz302190. The sequence continues at coordinate 308,776 of NZ_JBZYAO010000001.1, read as the reverse complement.
TCCCAAATCATACGGTCCTTCCGGTTGGACGGATTGAATAATGTGCGCATAATAGGCCGCCATTGCCCCGACTCCTTGCAGCGGAGACCGGTCGGTCATCCATCCTCTTGCCTGGATTCCGTAAAACGGACGTTTGCTTTTTTGGGCAAGCGATTGATACATTTCCACTCCGCCAAGACCGCCGTGGAACCAAAATACAGGCAGTCCCTCCTGGCCTTTGTTCAGCAAAATAAGCTCGGGAAACTGCGGCCAGCCGGCCGCAACCGGGGTCTTGGCTCGCTGTTGGAACAACTGCGGCTTATTATCTTCGTGAAGCTCGACGAGGCGGATCATTTCCTGCAGCGTCCTGCACGTCTGCAATTGGACCGTGTCGACCTCCGGATTCACCTGATTTTGCAATTGCTGCTGCAGCTGCATCAGCACAATGGAGTCAAGCCCATACTGAACCAATGGTATGTCCGGATTTATCTCGGCAGGTTCCATGCCCAATATGCGGGATGCGATATCAAGAACGCGGCTGTCGGACGGGATGCCGCCAGCCGCAGCCCGGCTGCTGATTGTGACCGGTAGCTTGACCGGTCCTGCATTGGATTCCGGTTTATGAGGCTCCGGCCAACACCGTCTTTTCTCGAACGGATACGTAGGCAGCGACATTCTCCGCGGGTTTTCGCCTTCATGAAGCGATTCCCACGGAATTTTGCCTCCATTTGCCCAATGCGATTCCATTTTCTGCAAATTATTTTCCGCCAAAAGCGCTTGCCAAGCATCATCTCCCGGCTGCCCGAAAACCATGCTCCTGTCATCCGGGTCGGAGCCTCCCGTAAAAATAGGTATCGTCGACGCTTCCGCCGAAAGGAACGATTTGAAACCGTCGATCAGCTCCCCCCTGCTCCCGGCCACGAATGCGAGGCGGCATTCCATCGGCTCTCTCCCTACTTGCAGCGTAAAGGTAAATCCGCCAAAGAAAATGATGGCTCGCGCTCTGCAAATGCAAGCATCTGTCGGGCGGATGCCTCCAGGCTCCCATTCCTTTTCTTTGGGCTCCCTGCCCCGGAAAAACATAAGTTACCATAAGCTTCTACCATCCTCCCAGTTAGATTCGAATAGGTATGTTTAAGCTCTTTTTGACCGCATCGGCGTCCAACTCCACCCCTTTGGGGTAAACAATCGAACAGACGAACGGATGAAGAAAAAAAGAAGCGGCTTCATATTGATAAAAGTTTTCATACCGGCTTATGCAACCATGTTCCCCGATTTCAATCCGATTCAGTTCAAAGATGCGAAGCGGCACCATCAATCCGGTCTTGAGCACTTTGGACAGCGTTTCTTTTACCGACCATAACACGGTCAGCATACTTTCGAACGAATACGGCAGCGAGTGAATGAGCTTGAGTTCCCATGGAGTCGCTTGACTTTCCAAAATATCCAGCTTATCCGGCCGGATGAGCTCGATATCGATGCCCAAAGGCTGCTTTTCCGAAAAAGCGACGGCGGCAGCCAGGTTCTCGCAGTGGGTGATGCTGACCTGAACATTGGGCCGATGAGCGACAATCGGCTGGGTAAAGATGCCTTGATCAATGCAAATTTGCTGCAAATCGTTCTCCTTCAAGTGAAGAGAGACGGTTCTCTTGGCTGCGTACCTGCCTGCCAAATAACTTTTGATTCTCCGTTCAAACTTGAGAGAACAGCAGATTCTCAATCTGACGCTCCATCAACCGTAAAAGTCCTCCCTGCCGGAAAAGAAAACATAAAAATGCCTGCGGATCCTCCCCTGGCAGGGAGGCTTCGCAAGCATTACGCAGCACCATGTGCATGACTATGGCCCTTACACGCACCTAACGCGCCGAAACGTCGATTAAGTTTACGTAAGTTAATGTTACATAAAGTAATGAATTACCCATATAATACTATATTTTTTTATATCAGTAAACTACTAGTTCTGCAAGAAAATAATATCGGTTTCTTCGCATAGAAACTATGATTCGACATTTTCTCTATAGTTTTTTGGTATTATACCCATAAAAAAAACAAAAAGGAGTTTCACCTCATGTCATGGTACGTGCTATTCGTAAAATCAGGATCACAATTGAAAACCAAGAAGTGGCTTGATCTGAAATTTGATAGCAGCGTGTTGCATTGTGTGATTCCTAAAAGAAAAGTGCCCGAAGAGGAAATACTCGTAGTGCTGAAGCTTATTCATCACAGCGAAACTATCGAATATTCCCAAGTCTATTTCAAGGAATCGCGTATAATCGTTCAGGCAGGTCCGTTAAAAGGAATGGAAAGCTCGATCAAAAAAATCGACAAGCATAAAAAACGGGCCAAAGTGAAAATGACCATGATGGGAGCCGAACAGTTAATCGATTTTGGCATTGAGATCATTCACTCGAATGAACGAACGGATATGTGATATCATTTATATCATCATCAAATAAAAGGAGGAGTCGCTGTGCCAAGAGAAAAAATCCCCCGGTAATCTCGCGGTCCCCCCTCTCATTGCGCTTTCTATCCCATTCAATTCGACAATGAGAGGATGAGTGTGTTGGTTAAATCAGTTGATTGGAAAGACTTGAGATTCGGTGTTGAAATTGAGTTTATCGGCGGCGATGCGGAAAATTTGGAGCTGCTGCCCGAATGGGTTATTTCATTGGATGAGCTGCAGATTGACGAGACGGGCGCAGATTCGGGCAGCGAGCTTAAAACGCCCCCGATCTTGTGGGAAGACCGGGAACAAATACGAGTCATGTTGAACCGGCTGCATGTGCAGGGAGCATCTGTAAATTGGAGCTGCGGACTCCATGTTCATATCGGTTTGGAATCGTGGGGGCAAGATATCGTGCTTCCGCTGATTGATGCAGCGCTACTGTATCAACATACGATCCGGGCGCTGTTACAGACGAGCGAGCATCGGCTTATATTTTGCCCTCCTTTCACTCGAGAGATGCGGAGCCGCTTTATTTCTGATCCGGGTCCGGACGCAGTCCATCATCGGGGACGCCCTCAATCCCATCGCTGCGGAATCAATGTCGGGGCCTGGTATGATATCGGCACCGTGGAAATTCGCTATGCGAACGGCACCTTGGACTACGATGAGGTGCTCAATACGATCGAGCTTTGTCTGCGGTTCGTAGCGGCGATCGGCGCCGGCCGCAAGCTTTCGTGCGACCCGCAAAGCCTTGCGGCGGAACTGGAAGCTCCCGCCACAGGCTATCCGGTGCCAGTGCCGATTCCCCGCTGGTATCAGGAAAGAATTTGGCTCGAGGAATCCCTTTTTCCGGCTGTAACCGATCTTGCGGCTGAGCTTGTGCAAGACGGTGAAATTCTCCACATTCTGCCTGTCTCGGACGGCATTAAGATTGTCATAGAAGACGCTGACGGACAGTTGTTCAACTATGTTGTCCAACCCCCTTCCGCAGGCTGGACTCTAGTGCGTCAGCAATAATTTGAACCTTCCGCCGCTGCCGCGATATTCGCAGAGTCCCCCGCCGTGGGCCTCGCCTATACGGGGTGCGGAGGTGCAGTGGGCCTTCTCGCCTCTCCTGCGCAGACCTGTGGTGGGCCCACCTCGACTGTACGGGTTGTAGAAGGCCTCTCCTGCTTGGGTTGCGGAGCTAGAATAGACCTCTCAGGGGTTGTAGGGCTGAAGTGAGCCTCACCTCTCCTTCACTGCGGGGCTGAGGTGGGCGGCAAGGCTACTTGGCACGGAAAAACCTGCGAAAGTGCAGGTTTTTTCCGTAAAAAAGGTTCATTTTCGCGAAAAGCCTGCAATTGTGCAGGAATTTTTGCTGAAAATGAACCGTAGCCCATGTTCGCAGCGAAAAGCCTGCACAATTGCAGGAATTTGTCGTGGCCAGCGTATCCATCGAGCAAAAACTGCACTTTTGCAGGTTTTCTTCGCGCGACCAGGCTGATGGTGCGGTCGGCTCTGGCATGTGGGTTTCTCATCCTTCAAAAACTGCACTCTTGTAGGCTTTCTGCGCATGGCCACCCGATTTCCCGCCAGACTCTAGCAGCGCTTCCCTGCGGGCGCCTCCTCCAAGTCGCGTTTCTAGTAGCCGGCTAGTCCAAATCAATCACCTTCAGCGCATCATGAATCTCAACGGCTACGTTGTCAGGCCGTTTCCATTCGCTGGCGTATCCGAGACAGGCGCAAATCAGCTGCGTATGCGCATAGGCAGTTGATTTTCTGTAATGGACATGTCCCATAATGCCGAATTTGACAAGGGGGTCTTCATACAGCTCGGCGTACTTTTCGCTGCCCAAAAAACCGTTGAAATAGTCCCATGGTTCGCGGTCCGCCGGCACTTTGAAAAAAGGATGCGTCAGCATGTGCGTAACCAGCACGACTTTTTTGCCCTTGTGCTGCGCCAGCTCGTTTTTCAATTTGTCGTAAAAAAATTCGGTCATCTCCTTGTTGCTCTTTCCCCATCGTACGTGCAAGCTGTCCCCCCACGTTCTGTCCGCAGTCATCATCCGGTCAAACTGCTCAACCGAATAGCGCGGATCGCCAAACGAATAGTCATACCACCCCGAGTCCCCGATAATGACACAGTTGTCGTTCGGGTAATAAGGTTCCCCGCTCAGGCAGCCCGGCGCTCCTTGGAATTTTTTGTAAGTCTCCCAAGTATTCTGCACCTCGCCGTTCACCGACCAATAATCGTGATTGCCCGGAACGAACAATACTTTAATCCCCGTAAGCTTTTCGATTTCCCGTACGGCCTCTATGCTTTTCAAGTAATCATTCGACAGATCGCCGGCGATAATCAGCAATTGTAACTCATTCTGTTTGACGGCATCGCATAAAGCGGGCAAAACCGCCTTCTCCTTATTGATATCCAGATGCAAATCGGAAATTACGCCTGTTTTCATCGGACTTTCCCCTCTCGGCTTTTTTATTCGTACAAATGGCACCTTACAAAATGTTTGTCCGCAATTTGCCTTAGCTGCGGCTTGATCTGCGTGCACTGCGGCTGCGCAAAAGGACATCTGCCGTGAAACGAGCAACCGTCAGGCACATAACCGGACGCGGGGGCGCCGGATTGAACAAGGAATGGATTGCTGTCCTCATCCTGCCGGTTCAAATCAGGCACCGCATAAAATAAAGCTTGCGAATACGGATGCATGGGCTTGCTCCCGATCAAGTCCGCGTCCGCAATCTCCACCATTTCCCCCATATACATGACACCGACGCGGTTGCTTATATATTGAATCACATTCAAATCGTGGGAAATAAACAGCAGCGTTAAATCAAAGCGCTGCTGCAACTCTCGAAGCAGGTTCAAAATTTGGGCTTGAACGGAAACGTCCAGCGCGGAGACGGCTTCATCGGCAACGATAAATTCCGGGTTCAGGATGAGCGCGCAGGCGATGCCCACTCTTTGCCGCTGGCCTCCGCTCAATTCGTGCGGATAGCGGTCCAGATAGGTTTCGTCCAGACCTACGTGCCGCAGCATTTGTACGACGGCTTGCCGGCGGGCCTCACGGTCCCCCATCCGATGAATGATCAGCGGTTCTTCCAGGATCGCTTGCACCTTCATTTTCGGATTTAGCGACGAGTACGGGTCCTGGAAAATCATTTGAATGTGCCTGCGCAATTCCTGCTGCTCTTTCCCTTTGACATTCGTAATGTCCTGGCCGCGAAAAGCCAAGGTCCCCTCTGTCATCGGCAAAAGCCGCACCAGCATTTGGCCTAATGTCGATTTGCCGCACCCGCTCTCGCCGACGAGTCCGAAAATTTCGCCTTTGCGGATTTCGAACGATACGCCGTTGACCGCTTTGACGTGCGAGCGCTTCTCCAGCATATGTTTGCGTGGAACCGGAAAATATTTGTGCAGTCCGTTGACTTCAACAAGCGGTTCGCTCATACGATAGCCTCCATGTTCGGGAAATGGCAGCGCACTTGATGGCCGGGCGCCTTCTCTTCCAACTGCGGCAGCTCTTCATGGCAGCGCTTGTCCGCTTTAGGGCACCTCGGCGCAAAAGGGCACCCTTTTTGTTCCTCTTGAATGGAGGGAACGAAGCCCGGCATCGTGTAGAGCGGCTTGCCTTTTTTCTCGGCGGTCGGCAAAGACTCGATCAGCCCTTTCGTATAAGGATGCAGCTGCCGTCGGCTCAAACTGGCCTTATCCGCTTCCTCCACGATATGGCCCGCGTACATGACGATAATGCGCTGGCACAAATTAAAGATAACGCCCAAATCATGCGAAATAAACAAGATGGACGTATTTTGCCTGGAATGAATGGTTTTCAGGAGGGCCAGAATCTGGGCCTGCACCGTCACGTCCAGCGCGGTTGTAGGCTCATCGGCGATCAGCAACTGCGGGCCGCAGACGAGCGCCATGGCAATGACGACGCGCTGGCGCATTCCGCCGGAGAGCTGATGCGGGTAATTGTCGTACAGCTGTTCGGCTCGCGGGAGCTCCACCTGATGCATCACTTCAAGCGCTTTTGCTTTGGCCTGCTTTGCCGACAATCCGCGATGCCGGATTAATCCTTCCGCAACCTGCCTGCCCACGGGAATAAGCGGGTTGAGTGAAGTCATGGGCTCTTGAAAAATCATCGATATCCGGTTGCCGCGAACGTTCATCCAGCCCTTTTCATCCAGTCCGGACAGATCGCTGCCCTGAAACCGCATTTGTTCGGACACGCTGCGCGCGTTCGCCGGCAAGAGCCCCATTAACGCCAGCGAAGTGACGCTTTTGCCGCAGCCGGACTCCCCGACCAAGCCGACCACTTCGTTTTCGCGAATATGAAAAGATACGTCCTTGATCGCCCTGAATTCGCCCTTGTCCGTAGAAAAGCGGACATTTAAACGATCGATGCGAAGTAATTCGTTAGCCATACGCCCTCCTCTTCCGTTACTTCCGTTTATCGGCCAAATCTCTTAAGCCGTCTGCCAAAAAATTCAAGCTGAGTACCATCAGCGTAATGAAGCTTCCCGTAATAATCGTGTACCAGGGAGCCGACATCACGTATACCTGCGCCTCGTTCAGCATTCTCCCCCAACTGGCCAGCGGCGGCTGAACCCCCAGACCCAAATAGCTGAGCCCGGCTTCCGCCAAAACCGATCCCGCACCCGCGAGCGCCGCCGCCACGATCAGCGGCGAGGTCATGTTCGGCAAAATGTGGCGAAAAATAATGCGGAGCGGACCCGCACCGCGCACTTTGGCCGCCTTGATAAATTCAAACTCCTTGTATTGGATGACTCCGCTCCTAATGATGCGCGAAAATCCGGGAATGCTCATAATGCCCAGCGCGATAATCGTATTGCCCAGCCCCGGCCCGAACACTGTGACGAGCATGAGCGCGAACAAAATGCCCGGGAACGCCATCATACCGTCCATAACCCGCATAGCCAACTCATCGATCCAGCCTCCGAAATAACCGGCCGTCGCACCGATCAGCAGGCCTCCGGTCAATCCGATCGTAACAGATAAGCTGCCGACATAAAACACGATCCGCGAGCCCTCCATAATCCGGCTCAGGATGTCCCGCCCGAAATTGTCGGTGCCGAACCAGTGGGCTGCGCTCGGGTGGGCCAGGCGCTGTCCCGTGTTCATCGCCTCCGTGGCATAAGGCGTGTAAAACAAGCCGACCAAAAAGACGATAAACAGGATAGCGAACAAGAAGGCGCCGATCATGAGATGGACGTTCTTATAAAATCTGCTCAACTTCATCAAATTAGCCCTTTCTACCGATTCTTGGATCGACTGCTTTATACAAAATGTCCACGATGAAATTAATCATGACGACGGTGATGCCGATGTAGAGAACCATTCCTTGAACGAGCGGCAAATCTCTGCTGTTGATGGACGTCACGAGCAAGCTGCCCAAACCGGGCAGACTGAACACATTTTCCACAATAATGCTGCCGCCCAAAGTTTCCGCCACGATCAAACCGAGCACGGTCAATACCGGAACAAAAGCATTGCGGATGACATGTCCGTATAAAATGGCGGCCGCATTCAATCCCTTGCTCCTGGCCGTCCTCACATAATCCTGTTTCATTTGGTCCATGACGGTGTTTCGGATATAGCGGATGAGGACTGCCGTATTGTGAATCGCAAGCGCCGTCGAGGGCAGCAGCAGCGATCTGAACGCTTTCCACGGATCTTCGCTCCAGCTCACATATTCCCCGGAAGGCAGCCAGCGCAGCACGACCGAAAATATAAAAATCAAAACGATGCCCAGCCAAAAGGAAGGAATCGCCAGCCCTAATTGCGTGATAAAAGATAACAGATAGGCCACGGGTTTTCCATTGCGGGTTGCGATGAAAATGCCCAGGGGGAGACCGATCAGCACGATCAACCCCATGGAAATGAAAGTCAAAGACAACGTGACCGGCAGACGGTCGCCCAGAAGCTGAAAGACGGGAAGCTGATAGCGGACAGACATCCCCAGATCGCCGTGGAGAGCCGCTTGAATCCATTCGGCGTAGCGGACAATGGCCGGCTGATCCAGCCCCATCTGCTGTTCCAGAACTTCGACCTGCCTCGGATCGGCGTCAACGCCTAACATAATGAGCACCGGGTTTCCGGGAAGGATTTGAAATACGAAAAAGGTAATCACGGATACGAATAGTACCGTAGATAGCAAAGTTGCGATTTTTCGGGCAAAAACGGTCACTGTATACCCTCCATCAGGATTGGGTGTAGTACAAATCCGCCATATTCAGCAATTGGTTCGGATAAATTTTGAATCCGTTCAATCCTTTTTTCATCGCTGCGGTTTGGTTCATGTCCATAATATAGACGGATGCCGCTTCTTCCGTCAGCAAACGCTGCGCTTTCTTATAAATTTCGATCCGTTTGGCGGTATCCGATTCCAGCGTCCCCTGCTTCATAAGCTCATCATATTTCGGATTGGAGTAGTTAATAAAATTTTTGCCGTAAGAACTGTCGTACCGGATTAGCACATCATAAGGGTCCAGCTTGCCTGTAAAGCTGATTACAGTAGATACGTAATTGCGTTTCGTGTACACATCATCCAGCCATTTGCTCCATTCGATCTGTTTGATCTGCACTTTGATGCCGACCGCCTTCAACTGATCGGCGATGACCTGGGCGGTGTCCACATGGGTTTTGTAGTTGGACGGAACGGTCACTTCCAGGTCGAAGCCGTTCGGATAACCCGACTCGGCAAGCAAAGCTTTGGCCTTTTCTACATTCACGTTGTACATCGTGTCAAGACCCGGTTCGTAGAAGCTCGCCATCGCCGGGCTCATATTGGAGCCGAGCTTTGTGCCATTTCCGTCCACAATCGTTTTAATAATCGCATCCCCATCGATCGCATAATTGATGGCTTGTCTTACTTTGAGGTCGTCCAGCGGCTTCACTTTATTATTTAATGCCATTAACTGCACCATATTTTGCGGACCTTTGACGTAATTGAAGCCATCTCCCAACTGCTGCAGCCCTTGCGCCGAAACCGACGGGATCATGTCGATGGCGCCGGATTTTAACGCCAGCAAAGTTGCGTTGGCATCGGTCATGAATTTAAACTCCACCCGATCCAATTTGGCGGCTTTATCGGGATTGTAGAAATCTTTATTTTTCTCCAGAACGAGCGACTGCCCGGGTTTGTATTCCACAAATTTGAATGGTCCTGCGCCAATCGGCTGCTTGCTTTGATCTTTATAATCTTTGGGCAAAATAGCCGTAGTCGTCCGGGAAATAAACGACGAATCGCTCACTTTCAAATGAATGACCGCCGTATAGTCGTCAGGCGTATCGACGCTTTTCACCATCTCGAATTTAGACGACAGCGGCTTGTCGCCGTTAAGACCGGCCAAACGGGAATACGAATATTTCACATCCTGAGAAGTTAGCGGCTGGCCGTTATGAAACTTGACATTTTGCCGCAGCTTAAACGTGTATGTAAGCCCGTTGTCGGTAATTTGATAGGACTCGGCGATTGCGGGTTCCATACTCCCTTTGTCGTCATTTCCGAGCAAACCGTCGAACACATTGTCCATCATGGAAGCCGTATCCGTCGCTGAGGATAAATACGGGTCCAGATTATCAGGCTCCGTAGCAATCGGCAGTCTGACCGTTCCCCCTTGCTTGGCCGCTGCGGCCGTTTCCGCTTTCGGACTCTGCTGGGGACTGCCGGCGGCTGTGTCCTGGCCGGACTTCTGCGGACTGCACGCAGCTAGAATAAGGACGAGCATCAAAACGCAGCATACAAAAACAACCGGTTGTTTGCTTATTTTCTTTTTCATGGTTTCTCTTCCTCCTGGTTATTGTTCTTTATCCGTTTTCCCGACAATCGACCAACTGAAACTTTCTTCAAAAGCTTCGAACATGTGCTCCATCGTTTTCATGCTTTCCTGCATGCGGTTTTTGTCGTGAATCGACATTTCCCGCAAAATCGCGTTGACAAGCGCGAGCGGAGCCGTATAAGAGTCCAGAAAACTGACCGATTTCGTCAAGGCGTACAAATTGACGTCCCCATACTTCACGAACGGCGACATTTTCGAATCGGTCAGCACAATGACGCGAAGCCCGCGCTGCCTGGCAATCTCCGCAAGCTTCAGCGTCCTTCTGCAATATCTCGGAAAACCGCTGATGAACATCACATCCCGCTTATCCAAATAGGTCGCGTATTCTGCGGTTTGCCCCTGCGGGATGAGCTCGGCATTGCCCAACAAATATTTGAAAATAAACCCCGAAAATGACGTAACCGCCAGCCCCATCCGCCATCCAGCCACCCAAATTTTGTTCGCCTGAAGCAGCATGTCGGCCGCTTTTTGCAAATCGGTGTAGTCATTGAGCCGGCGCGTCGCCTCGATATTATGAATTTCCGCATCGTAATGCGTGTCCACCCAACTGCTGTCCGAAATGTCGGCGGTCTGCTGCAGCCTCGAAATCGCTCTTTGCTTGAATACGGCTTCCTTAATCGCTCCATGCATGTCTTTGTAGTTCGCGTAATCCAAAGCTTGCGCCAGCCGGTGCAGCGTCGCTTCGCTGACGTTCGCCAGTTCGGCGATTTTGCGTGCAGACAGCGTCACAATTTCAACCAAATTCGAAGCAATGTAGTGCGCCGCTTTTTTTTGGCTGGTGCTTAGTGAATCGAAATGCAAATCTATTCTCTCTGTTATTTTCAACTTTGTTACCCCCTGGATATTTACTGCAGCGCCTGTTTACGTTGGCACCACGGCAGCACGCCCGTTACATCTTCGATAACGGCCTGGAACGATAATTCTTCGATGCCCGTCGTTCCGAACCGATTGATGAGCAGGCAATCCATCCCGACTTTGCGCGATCCGATGACATCATCGTAATAGTTGTCTCCAACGTATAGGCACTCCTCCGATTTCAATTTTTGCTTGTCGAGGGCGATTTTAAATATTTTCGAACTGGGCTTTTCCACGCCGACCTCGGCAGAGACGACCACTTCGTCGAACAAATCATCAAGGAGGTTGTCCTGCAGAACTTGTCTGGCCGATAAATCCCAGTTGGAAATCAGGCCTACGCCGTAACCTTCCCGCTTCAGATTCAAAAGCGTATCCCTCGTGTGCGGATAAGCTTTCCAAATATCGACGCTGAAATAATTATTTTGCCTGAAATGCGCCACAACGTTTTCCAAATCAATCGCGATGCCGAGAAAATGATTGACGACCCCGATATACCACAAAAAGTACGTTGAGCTTTTTTGGCTCAGCACTCCCGGGTACTCCCGCATGAACAGCTTGTCCGTGCAGTGAAACGCCAATTCGACTTCGCGAACCGTTTTCTGAATCTGGTATTCGCTGGAAAGAATGTTTTGATACAAACGTCCTATGTAACGATCCACCAGCGTATACCCCAAATCGAACCATACGAATGTTAAAGCCACTCTGCCGCCTCCCAAATGAAGCATTTGCTACATTTTTTTTATTTTGAATGATTTGCCTCACTGCCATTGTACTTGCCTTGTGTAAATGGAATGTCAGAATAAAATGAATTGTTTATTAAGGTGAAAAAATAGCATGGATCCGGCATCCATGCTTGTTGCAGCTTTGCGCCGTGGCGGCTAGGGCTCCGCCCTTATGGGCGGAGATTCCTGCGCTATCGCGGGCATTTCCTTCAAACCGGCCTCTTCCTGCGAAAATTTCTGTATTTTCGCAGGTTTTCAGGCAAGGCCGGCCGTTGCTTGAACAGCCCGGGCCGCTTGAGCTAGTGCGCCGGCAGCGGCGTGTGCACAAAGCCTGCAAAAGTGCAGGCTTTTGACCCTCGTAGCCCTTGTTTCCGGAAAATTCCTGCAAATCTGCAGGCTTTTCCGTCCAAACCTAGGGCCCCGCCCCCTCATGCACGGAAATTCCTGCACAATCGCAGGCTTTTCCTTCAAACTGGCCGGTTCCTGCGAAAATTCCTGTATTTTCGCAGGTTTTCGGGCAAGGCCGGCCGTTGCTAGAACAGCCCGGGCCGCTCGAGCTAGTGCGCCGGCGGCGTGTGTGCACAAAGCCTGCAAAAGTGCAGGCTTTTGACCCTCGTAGCCCTTGTTTCCGGAAAATTCCTGCAAATCTGCAGGCTTTTCCGTCCAAACCTAGGGCCCAGCCCCCTTATGTGCGGAAATTCCTGCACAATCGCAGGCTTTTCCTTCAAACCGGCCGGTTCCTGCGAAAATTCCTGTATTTTCGCAGGTTTTCGGGCAGGGCAGACCGTTGCTTGAATAGCCCGGGCCGCTCGAGCTAGTGAGCCGGCAGCGACGTGTGCACAAAGCCTGCAAAAGTGCAGGCTTTTGACCCTCGTAGCCCTTGTTTCCGGAAAATTCCTGCAAATCTGCAGGCTTTTCCGCATAAATCTAGCGCTCCGCCCCTCACGAGCGAAAATTCCTGCACAATTGCAGGCTTTTTCTCCAAACTAGCCTCTCCCGGCGAAAATTCCTGTATTTTCGCAGGTTTTCGGGCAAAGCATGGCTGTTGTGCAAACAATAGTGGATCGGACAACCGGATTCGTCTTGATAGGACCTGATTTGGCATAACATTAGCGCTTGAGAAGCACTGTTACATATCCGCGGCGGCTTTAGTCGACAAAAATTAAGGCCACGGCACACAAAAAGTGTGCCATGACCTTTTCATCGATGAAATCGCCGACCGCCAGTAATTGACATGCCGCCGCGACCCGCTCTCCGCCGGCCATCGTCTTGCCGCCGCAATCCGCTCTCCGCCGGTTATCGACTTCCCGCTACGATCCGCTCTCCGCCGGCCATCGTCTTGCCGCCGCAATCCGCTCTCCGCCGGTTATCGACTTCCCGCTACGATCCGCTCGCCGCCGGTCATCGTCTTGCCGCTACGATCCGCTCGCCGCCGGCCATCGTCTTGCCGCTACGATCCGCTCGCCGCCGGCCATCGTCTTGCCGCCGCGATCCGCTCCCCGCCGACCATCGTCTTGCCGCCGCGATCCGCTCGCCACCGGCCATCGACTTGCCTCCGCAGTCCGCTCGCCGCCGGTTATCAGATTGCCGTCATCGACGACTCTCGCCGCCACCGGAACCGCGCCCGTCGCTCCCAGAACATCCATTCCAAGATGGTTCGTGACGGCATGACGGCCTTCCAACAGCCCGCCCATCGCAAGCAAAAGAGAGCCTCCGCAAACCGTAGACACAGTTATATCGGGTCGCTGAAAAGCTTCTCTCATCAAATCCGTCAACTGTGTTTCCATCGCTCTCTTGAGAATGGCCGGGACGGAATCCAGCCCATCTCCGCTTACTTCTCCGGACGCTCCGGGTACAACAATGAGTCCGGCTCGTTCCGGATCGAGTTTCCCGCCGCCCGAGCACATTTCAGCCGCGCAGAACACTTCATAGGGCGCCAAAGCATCCAGCAGATCAAAACCGTCAAACAAAACAATTTATACGTGCATCGCAACCCTCCTTTCTTATTCAACAGCTTTTATGTTCGGCTCCTTCGTATACACAAAACGAATCACGATCTCCGCGAGGATGAAGTTAACAAGTATCGATCCGTATACGCCGATTATGTAGCTTAGCTCATACTTCATTGCTAACCCGTTATGCAGAATAAAGGTAATCAGATGAATAAACAGGTTCGTAAAACAAAATACGAAGCTTCGAACCATCCATTTGCGATGTTTGGCGACCTGCTTGCGTTTAATTTGAACAATCGCGGCGATCGTCATGGCGAACCAGACCATGCTCAACAGATTGAAGGCAATGCTCGTAACCCTCCCGCCTGTCGAATAGGGCGCCATATAACCGGAAGTTATACATACGATCAGGACGAAAATAACGTACAAATAGCCGTTGATTCTATGGAATTTCCGATATTTTCGCAAAATCTGCGTGGAAAAATTCAGAACTCCGGCCAACATAGCCAGACAAGCGGCAACGACGTGGATATGCATCACGCTCAACCAAACCGGAACATTGAGAGCCCGTCTCAGATTGATTTTTTGCCCCAAAAATGCGGCGGCCTGCGGGTCGTGATACAAATTCATAAACGCAACATAAATAATGTAAACAACCAATGACGCCAACATCAGCGGGTATAAGTACTTGAATTTCGTTTTTCCCATAAAAAAGACATCCCCTCCTCATTTTGAAACCGAACCGTCCGGTCTCTTTTATTGTACAACAAACTGCATTATAATTCACTTATGAAATGTTACAATATTATGAGAGAGTCCAAGCCACAGGTGAGAGGAAGCTGCACATGCGCAAAAGCGACAAAACAAAGCTGCATATCATTATGAAATCTGCGGAGCTTTTTAACGATAAAGGATATGCGGGTTCGACGATACAGGATATTATGGATGCGACCGGTTTGACCAAAGGGGGAATCTACCGGAACTTCGCGAACAAAGACGAGATCGCTTTGGAAGCTTTCGCGTATGCGGGCCAAGTTTTATGGGGGCATTTCTCCGCGGCCATCGAAAACGCTTCTACCTCAATCGGCAAAGTGATCGCCATGTGCGACGTTTACAGCGATACGGTCCACAACCCGCCAATTAAGGGCGGATGCCCTTTTCTTAATACAGCGGTCGAAAGCGACCACTCCTTCCCCGTGCTGCGGGAACGCGCCCTGGAAGCTTACGAAGGCATGTCCTCATTCATTCAAGACATTTTGCGGCAAGGTGTCGCCGACGGGGAATTCAGCGCCGATATGGATATCGAATCTATCGCCTCTTTCATTTTCTCTTCCATCGAAGGAGGAATTATGGCAAGCCGGCTGACCCGGGACAACAAGCATGTCGGCCACGCCAGAATCAACATCGAACGGCTGCTGAACAGCTTTAAACCGGTGCGTCAAAACGCTGAATAAAACGATAAAAAGCCGCGTCTGTGCGGCTTTTCCTCTTTTCCCGATTAGGGATTACTCTTCAAATTCCACATTATGATACACTTGCTGAACGTCTTCCAGGTCTTCCAGGGCGTCGATCATTTTTTCGAATTGCGCCTGCGCATCTTCCGGGAGCGTTACGAAGTTTTGCGCAAGCAAAGTCAATTCGGCAACTGTAAATTCCGTTATGCCGGCGTTCTTGAACGCTTCCTGTACGGCATGGAATTGTTCAGGTTCGGCGTATACAACGACGGAATCGTCTTCTTCCTCGACGTCGCGTACGTCCACATCCGCTTCCAGCAGCAGTTCAATGACTTCATCCACCGTTTTGCCGGCGAGACCGATGATCGCTGTCGGATTGAACATATACGCTACCGATCCGCTTACCCCCATGCTGCCGCCATTTTTATTGAACGCGGAGCGCACTGTCGAAGCTGTGCGGTTCACGTTATTTGTCAATGCATCTACGATGAGCATGGAACCGTTCGGTCCGAAGCCTTCATAGCGAAGCTCTTCATAAGTTTCTTCCGAACTGCCTTTAGCTTTTTCGATCGCACGGTCGATGATCGCTTTGGGCACGTTGTACGTTTTTGCGCGCTCAAGCACGACTTTTAACGCTCGGTTGGATTCGGGGTCCGGCTCGCCCTTCCTTGCCGCCACATATATTTCAAGTCCGAACTTCGAATAAATGCGGCTCGTATTTACATCCTTCGAGGCTTTTTTTTCCTTGATATTGTTCCACTTACGACCCATGCTGATCCCACTTTCTTATTTTACTTGATCTTCGTTAACGGTAACGGACATGTTAATACCCAATCTATTATATCTCTTAGCGCCATACTTGAACAAGTTTATAATTTCGGATTACACATGAAAAACGCCGCTAACAAAGTGCGGCCTGTAACGGCCGACGAGCTTGCCGAGCGGATTTCCCGCAATTTCGTTATCTTGCTATTACATTCGAAAATGCGTACAAACGATCCTTTTTGGGGTTATACTGTTCGTGGGAGGTGAGCGAAAATGACGAACCAAAAGAAGCAGGAACCGAAAATCGTTCATCGCAGCTTTGACGGCGGCGCGGCCGGCCCGGCAACCATGGAGCCGCTGACGGACGAGCAATGGCAAGCGATCATCGGCAACGATGCTTCGTATGACGGTCATTTTTATTATGCGGTCAAAACTACCGGCATTTTTTGCCGCCCATCCTGCAAATCCAGACCGCCGAAAAAAGAAAATATCGGCTTGTTTCGAACCGCGGAGCTGGCGCTGTCCGCCAAATTTCGCCCCTGCAAGCGATGCAAGCCTACCGGCGAGCGGCTGCCGGATGACGAATGGGTAGCTCTGGTCACGGCATACATGGACAAACATTACATGGAAAATTTAACGCTCGGCATGCTCGCGGATATCGGACATGGCAGCCCGTATCATCTGCATCGGACGTTCAAAAAGGTGACGGGCATCACGCCGGTCGAGTACATCCAGCAGAGGCGGATCGAGCAGGCCAAGGAGCAGCTTGCTTCGACGGATAAAGCGATTGCCGAGGTTGGCCGGAGCGTAGGTTTGTCAAATACGCCCTATTTTATAACTTTGTTCAAAAAGAAAACGGGCTATACGCCGGCAGGCTTTCGCCAAATGCGGCACCAAATGATAAAGGAGGCAACTGAACATGAGCAGCAAAACTAATTCGCCGATTTATTGGTCGGCACTCGCGCATGACGAGTGGAATATTCATATCGCAGCTACGGCGGCAGGGCTTTGTTTCGTAGGGTCGCAAAACCGCCCTTTCGAGGAATTGGCCGACTGGGCCCGCATCCGGTTCCCCGGCAGCGCGTTCGTTCGGGACGATGACAAGCTGCTGCCCTATGCGGCCGAGCTTACCGAATATTTGCAAGGGACGCGCACGAGTTTTTCCGTTCCTTTCGACCTGCGCGGGACGCCCTTTCAAATGGCCGTATGGAACGCGCTCTGCGCCATTCCCTATGGGCAAACTTTTTCTTACTCGGATATCGCTGAGCAAATACGGAAACCGGCTTCGGTACGGGCTGTCGGTGCAGCCATTGGGGCGAATCCCGTTTTAATAACGGTGCCCTGCCACCGGGTCATCGGCAAAAACGGCGCGCTCACCGGCTACCGCGGCGGCCTGGATATGAAAACGAAGCTGCTGCAATTGGAACGCAGCGGCGCTCCGGTCGAAGGAGGCTTGCAGCATGCCTGACCGCCTCGCTGCGCGCATGGCCGCTCTGGACTGGGAGTCGCTGCAGCAGTCGCTGGACAGGGACGGGTACGCGAAGCTCCCTTCCCTGCTCGATCCGGCGGCGTGCACGGACATTATCGGCACCTACGGGGAGCAAGAGCATTTCCGCAGCACCATCGACATGGCCAGATACCGTTTTGGCATCGGCGAGTACAAATATTACGACGCTCCCCTCCCCGCTCTGCTGCAGCAGCTGCGCTGCGGATTATATCCGCAGCTGTCAAAGACGGCCAATCGCTGGCTTGAGCAATTGGGCCGCGAGGCCGTTTATCCGCAGACGCTGGCGGAATTTCTGGAGCAATGCCATGAAGAGGGGCAGACCCGTTCCACCCCGCTGATTTTGAAATACGAAGCCGGGGGCTACAACTGCCTGCATCAGGATTTGTATGGAAAAGTATTCTTCCCTTTTCAGGTCGTTTTCGCGCTGAATCAAAAAGGCCAAGATTACACCGGCGGGGAATTTCTGCTTGTGGAACAGCGGCCGCGGGCGCAAAGCCGGGGCCACGTCATCGCCCTGGAGCAAGGCGAAGGGCTCATTTTCCCGACCCATCATCGGCCCGTATCGGGATCGCGCGGCTATTACAGAACGACGCTGCGGCACGGCGTAAGCACAATTACGTCAGGGACGAGATATAGTCTCGGCATTATTTTCCACGACGCCAAGTAAAGGCAGGTATGAATGGAATATTTATACAAACACCCCAAAACGATTCTGAATAAAGGGACCGGCTTTTTGCGCGGCTACAGTCATTCGCTGAACCCTTATACCGGCTGTTCGTTCGGCTGTTCTTACTGCTATGTGCGGCAAATGCCCGTCTCCACTTTCCGGGACGCGCCGTGGGGAACGTGGGTCGATATCAAACAAACGGCGGCAGGCGTTTTCCGCAAAGAGTTCCAAAAAGCGAAAGCCAAAGGGCCCGTCACCATCTTCATGTCATCGAGTACCGATCCGTATCAGCCCGTCGAATATAAGGAGCAAATCACCCGATCCTTGCTGGAAATTATGGCCTGCGATCCCCCTGATTTTTTATTCGTGCAGACCCGCAGTCCGCTTGTTCGCAGAGATATCGATCTGCTTGTGCGGCTCGGAGATAAGGTGCGTGTCAGCATGACAGTCGAAACCGACCGGGATGATATCCGGAAGCATTTTTCGCCGCAGGCCCCTCCTATCAACGCGAGGTTAAAAACGCTCCGACTGCTGGCCGACGCCGGCGTGCCAACCCAAGCGGCGATCGCGCCGATGCTGCCGAGCAGCAAAAACTTCCCTGCCCTGCTGCGCCCGCTCGTCAATCGCGTATGTGTGGACGATTATTTTATGGGGGACGGCAGCGAAGGAAAACGCTCGCGCCGCTTGGGCCTTCAGGCTTTGTACAAGCCGCTGGGCTTGGAAAATTGGTACGACCCTGCCGCCTATCGCATCGTCTACGAGCGCTTGAAGCAGGTTTTTCCCGAGGATCAAATTTATGTGAGCCAAAAAGGATTCGAGCCTTAAAGCCGTTTCTTGCGGGCGCTGCATGACGACGGTCGGTCGACCAACCCGGCATGTCCAGGGTTATAGTTTGTTTCAACTTTCAATAAATCGCAATGCGCATTGGGAATGATGAGCGGCCAGATTTTTTGCAAATTGTTGATCCGGAAATCCTCTATGAAGCAGCTTCAACCCTCCCGAGGTTAACGATATGTGGTGGTGGAATCGATAAAATAACATCCTGTCAGGATCGAGAGTATCGTTCTTTAAATACCGGTAGAAGTCCCCAAACCGCAGCTCCAAAAAACTGTGCTCATGTTCAATATCAAAGTACGCAGCCCCTTCGATATCGATTAAAAAGGGTACCAGTTTATCATTAACCAGAACATGATCAGGACCCAGTTCCCCGTGAATAAATCCGTACTGCGTTCTAGGTTTAATCCTTGATTCAAGCTCATACAAAGAATCGAGCAGCTTGCTTTGATTGGACTTGATGCTATCAATATGGCCGGAGGCATAAGATAACTGCATTTTAGCATTTTCCATTTGTATGAGATGACAATGTTCTGTATGGGTGATTCCGCTATAATTCGGCTTGCCAAAAAAATGTCTTTCGTTGGCATGCATGCCGGTAAGCATATCCCCCAACCGCTGGAATAGTTTATCTCGAGCTTTTGAATCGGAATGATGGAAATAATGTTCCGCCATCTGTCCGTCTACGTATTCAACGAGGGCATAATCAAAAGGGTAACGGTTTCTTTCCTTATTCAGGTCATAAAGAAAGGGGGTTCGAATTCCACGCTGCGTTAAAAACTTGTTGTTTATTTCAAAATGATCGCTTCCATAGGATCGCTCGCACGTATCCATGTTTGCTATTTCTTCTTTAAAATAATTCATGGAAAGATCCCACACGTACAAAACGCAGGAAAATCCATTGCTGCAGTCGATCTTGTACACTACCTTTTGTGCGCCGCCGCGCATTTTTGATACGTTAACAACTAAATAACCGACACCTAAAACCTTTCTCACATACTCCTGCAGATCAGCTTGATCGAGGTGGCAAGTCATGTCCATTGAACATCTACACTCCATTTTATAAGTTTTGCCGGCAACCCAATAGTAAATATAATCCATCAAAAAGTATAGACTTTTTCTTTATGAATTGTTATGATGTTGAATAAGGTCTCGAAAAAAATAGCCATACAAAAAGCCTCTGGATCCGATTCCAAAGGCTTTTTTTCATATCCAAATGAAAAAGGAAGACTGCAACGTCCATGAAGACCTTTGCATCCTCCCGATAATGCGTGCATGTTATTGGCTGTATGACACATTCGACAAACCCGTTCTGACCGCCAGTCCCCATCCAAAACTTTCGTTTTGCGATACTTGCGCGCGGACGGTGTTCAGCCCTGCTTTCCATTTGACCGGAACGCTGGCGAAGTTTGGCCTGATGCGCCCGTCGGAGGCAGGAGGATTCCATTTCCAGTCGCCCCGGTAAACTTCCTGTTCATTCACCCAGAGCCGAATATGGTCGCTGAAGCCGAGAGTAAGCACCGTCTCTTGTTCCTCCGCAATCGTAAACAGGCTCTTCGCTTCGACTGCGACGCCCGGTTCAGCCTTAAACAGTCGATTGAGGTTCAGCGTGCCGTTCTCTTCCACGATAGCTTTCCTCCAATTGTGTTCGAAAGCAGCGGGCTGTTCGCCCGGCAGGTACGGCTGCGAAACAAGCCATTCCGTCACAAACGATTCTGATTGAAGAGCGTTGATATCGCTGTTTCTTCCGGCAATCGGCGACGGTTCGATTTCTTCGACGGTAAGATTGCGGATGCAGCTTGGCAAAAAGCTCCAGAAGCCGATTTTTCCCGCGGAACCGCCGTGCTGCAGGTTGGAAATGACAAGCTGCGGCTCAGGATCGTCGCCGAAATACACCGCCGCCCCGTTCGGCTGAACCTCCAGGGCCAATTGCTGCCATGCGCCGGTAGTGTCGGGCAGCGCCTTTTGATAGGCCGGTCCGTTATAAATTTGCCAAGTCATGGAACCGTTCATGACAGGATCGTATTGAATTTCGACCGGAGCCAAATAAACGAGCTCATAATTCTCGGCATCTCTCGCTCCGAAAACAAATCCGACGAATCCCACTTCTCCGGGGATGGCCACTTCGGCTTGAATGCGAAAAGCCTGGAAACGGATCTCGTCGCGAAGAAAAACTGCGGAGTTCGGCTTTTCAAGCAATAAAGCTTTGCTGCCCAGGAATTCGGCCGGACGCGCCCCGGAATCCCCCAAATCCAACTTCTCCCAATCATCCCAGAGCGTATAGAACAGTTTGGTTGACGTCATTGCAGCACCTCATATTTTCAGATTGTCGAAAAACTCGCACGTTGCAGCCAGAGCGGCCCATCCGACTGGCAGTGCGAAGAAAACCTGCAAACATACATGAATTTGCGTCCTTGATCGCTGGCCATGAGCAATTCCTGCAAAAGTGCAGGCTTTTCACCGAACACATAGGCTTATACTCACTTTCAGCGAAAATTCCTGCACTTTTGCAGGTTTTTCACCAAAACGAGCCACTTTCGCGGAAAAAACTGCACTTTCGCAGGTTTTGCGGCTTGCCAAGCCGCTCCCCCTCTGGCCGCGCTAACAGAGCGCCCCTCTCAACGCGCCTCGGACATCGCGGTTCCATAAAATGGTTCCCTGCACTTCCTATACAGGGAATTGTCCACCCGCGGCCAACCAGTGCGGCGGACGGGTGAGTGACGGCGGCAGCTTCGTATCACCGTCTCCCTTCGCTGCGTTAAGCTGCGCTTGGGTGAGAAAAATGCTCCCGGTAAGGTCCGCTCCTCCCAGGTCGGCGTCCCGGAAATCGGCCCCGATCAGATCGGCCGCTCTCAAATCCGCTCCCCTGAGGTCGGCGGCGATCAGGTACGCCCCTCTCAGGTTGGCGCACCGAAGGTCGGCGCCTCGGAGATTCGCGCCGATGAGGTCGGCTCCCCGGCCGTAAGTTTTTTGGCGCCCGGTGCGCCCCTTTTGCCGGCGGCGGGCTTCATCACGCACGAGTTCGCTCGTTTGCAGCAGCCATACATTGACATCCGCCCGGTGTGCCGCCACGTCCAGTTCCACGAGGGACTCGGGACTGAGCTGCGTGAGGCGCAGCGTTTCGTCAAGCGCCGCTCGGAGCGCGCTATGGATCGGCCGGGCGGGCTGCAGCGTCAGCGCTTCGGTCAAATACCAGAGCAGCTCATGAAGCTGCTTCATGATCGGGAACACCTCAAACATAAGCTTCGCGGACTCCGGAGCCTGCCGCCAGTCGCGTCCCTTGAAGGTCACTTGCGACACCTTCTGTCCCGTGCCAAAACAGTCGTAAACCGTGCAGCCGCGGAAACCCAACTGTCTGAGATTGTCGTGAACGCCGCAGCGGAAGTCCGGCTGCAAGTTTCGGCAAGGCTGTCCGGCGCTTTTGTCAGCCGCGAAGTCCGCCGAAGCCGCAAAGGGCAGCGCGACGCAGCACAAACCGAAGCAGTTTCCGCAATCGGCTTGCATGTGGTGGTATTCGTGATTCTCAGTCATAGCGTGATTTCTCTCCGCTTCATCTTATTTTCATATCGTAGTTTAACAGATATTTTCCCAGTAAAACAGTTTTTTCGCCAGCAAGAGCATGGGTGCCGCTATCTTTTACAAAACGAACAAACGATTGAATCCTGCTTTTATGATATATTCATAGCGTATCTGCCAATCCAATCATGAAGGGATGACACTTATGCCAAATCCGGTCGTACATTTTGAAATCCTTGGAAAAGACGGAGCGAAACTGCAAAGCTATTACAGAGGTCTGTTTCAATGGGAGATTAGCGCCGACAACCCGATGAACTACGGTTTGGTCGATACAAAAAGCGGCGGAATTAACGGAGGCATCGGCGGTTCGGAGTACCCGGGGCATGTGACGATTTATGTTGCGGTCCCTGACATGCAGGCGACTTTGGACAAGGCCGTCGAGTTGGGCGGCAAAATCATTATGCCGATTACCGAAATTCCCGGCACGGTGACGATGGCGCTTTTCACGGACCCGGAAAACAACATTATTGGCATCGTTAAAGATCAACCGCCGGCATAATCGGAACCAACGCGCAAACCTCCAACCCCACGTCAAGTGGCTTTGGAGGTTTTTTTGCTGCTTTCCCGGGGAATTTTGCGAATTCCTTAAGATGATATGTTCAAATTGTTAAATAAAACCTGAAAAACTTAATTCCTACTATATTATGCAAAAATAGATGAAATGAAATATTCACAAACATTTTAAATGCAAATATATGGAAAAAATGAGATACTAGTAGAGTAACAAAAAAATCCATTTTTTGAAAGGAATGAAATTATGAAGAAGTTTTACACCCTCATCCTGGCATTTTTACTCACAGTAAGCTTCGTAGTCACCCCTGCAAGCGCTTCAGTCAGCAATCCCAACCTGTCCCGAGTTCCGGGAACATGGGCGCCCGGAGCAACGCCCGCCAACCTCGATCCCAAGCTGCCGGTCATTTTGTTCGTACAGGGCCTTGACAGCTACGCCGGATCTTGGTATGAAACCAATGATATGTATCAGACCGCGTACAACAATGGGTATCAAACCGCTTTCGTCGAGTTGAACGATTCCGGCGGAACTCCCAAAAGTATGTGGGACAACGGCCAAATGCTGGCCCAAAAAATCGCCGACATCTCCAGCTATTTCAACAAAAAAATCGTCATCGTCGCGCACAGCAAGGGAGGCGTGGACACGCAAACCGCCCTTGTTCAGTATAACGCATACCCTTACGTGACTAACGTGATCACGCTGGGCTCCCCGCATCACGGTTCCCAACTGGCCGATCTGGCTTATACGAGTTGGGCGGGATGGCTGGCAGACCTCATCGGTTACAAAAACGACGGCACTTATTCCATGCAAACGTCCTACATGAACTACTTCCGTTCCGTAATCGACGCGAACCCGAATACCGCTTACAACAAATTTTACACCTTCGCCGGCACAGGCTGGTCGGATTCGTCAAAAGGCTCTTATGTCGCCGGCGGCATATTCCTGTCGCTTTTCGACAGCAATGACGGCGTCGTTACGGTGAGCAGCGCAAATGTGCCGAAAGGTACGATGGTCAAAGTCGGCACTTGGGACCACAATACGATCCGTCAAGGCTCCCAGACGTTCTCATTGTTCAAGCCTTATTTGACTGCTGCAACCAAAGTTTCCGCCGGGCAATCAGGCCAAGACGACCTTGTCACCATTGCATCGCCCGCCTCCGCTTCGGCCCAGGATGCCGACGCTGCCGGCAAAAATGTATTAGTCCGGGGCGGCAGCCATAACGGAACCGCAAGCGAAAGCTTCCCTGTAGAAAACGACGTTAAAAGCATTACGCTTGACTGGATTTCCGATCAAAAAGCGAACCGGGTCGAGCTTGTTTCACCTACAGGCGAGCAAGTGGGCGTAGAAGTCAAATCTTATCAGGACGAGCAAGTGTTCAAAAATGCCTGGCATCATGTTGCCGTAGTGAACCAGCCGAAACAAGGCGAATGGACCGTCAAAACGCAATCCGGCAATCCCGGCGGCTACATGATGACCGTTCGTTTCGACTCGGAACTGGACAAGTCTATTCAGTTGCAGCTCAACAACGATAAAACGAAAATGCACGTTCAGCGGAATAAAGCTTCCCTGAAAGCGGACAAGCTGAAAATCCAATATCAGGTGGATTTCACTCCCGAAGACGGCAATGCCGGCAAAAAGCAAACCCGCAAAATGACCAAACTCGAATCCATCGATTCGGACAGCGATGTCAATTTGTCTGACACAAGCAGCAAAGGCGTTTACCAAGCTTCATTCGTCGTCAAAGGACAAACTGCAAAAGGCGCTCCATTCGAAAGAACGCTGCTTCGTTCCGTCTACATTGACGAGAAAGGCAACAGACACTAAGACGCCATGAAAAAACGGCTCTTTCGCACAGCTTGCGAAAAGGGCCGTTTTTTTTGCCGCATTGCGCAACTATTGAAGCTTATGCATACAGCGAGTCTGCATCGACTTGAATAGGGTGTTCCGGCATAAAGGGCGATGCGGCGCATAACGATAATTTATAAGCCGGGTCGATTTCATACTGCTTAAAATAGAAGCTCCGCAAATCGTTTTCGGCGGTCAGACGGATGTCGTCCCCCTGCTTGAGGATGCTGAATGAATCCAAAGCCAGACTGAGCCCTCTTCCATCGGCTTTGATATAGCTTTCTTTTAACGTCCAAATGTCAAAAAAACCGGCCAACCGATGCTCGCCGGGCATGTCCATAATCCATGCGCACTCGGCTGCGGAAAAAAAATGCCTGGCTATCTGCAGATCTATCGGTTGAATTTTCTCAACATCTACGCCTATCGGGTTCGAATCGACCGCACAGACGACCCAGTCCCCGGAATGGGAAATGTTGAAACAGACGCCATCCGCACCGTCAAGCTGCGGCTTGCCGTACGCACTCAAGCTGAAACGAATCTCATGGCGAGGCAGTTTGGCCGCAAGCCCGATCGCATGCTTGGCAAGCAGCTCCCCGATCGCCGAGCGAACCGCGTCTTCGATTCTCAGCATGCGCCGGACTTTGTTCTGTTTTTCCGGAGTTAACTGTTCCGTCATCCGCTCAAGCTTCAATCGATCCATACTTTCCGACACCCGCACAGCAAAAATTTGCGGTTTGAGCAAAGCAGATCCCTCTCTTCTTTTCAAATCGGCTCATTAATCGTTAAACTCAAGCAGTCCCGCTCTCATTAATTCGTCCATATGAATTTCGGACAACTCTTCAAGGAGGCCCAATCCGGTTGCGGTTAACCTTATAAAAATACTGCGTTTGTCATCCGGGTTCGGAAAGCGCTGCACCAGCTCCAGTTCTTCGCAGCGTTTAATCAGCTCCACGCATGCATGAGGAGTAATTTGCAGGCGCTCGGCCAGCTCTTTTGGCGTCGCATAGTCACGGTCGGGAAAACCCATTATAGACAGCATAAGTTGATGGTACTGCGGGGTGAGCCCTTTTCTCCGCGCGGCCTCCTCGCTGAACCGGATAAATTTGCGTATGCGATATCGGAACAAAGCGAGCTGCTCGTACACATGTTTAGGCAATCGTTCCTTATTCATATCCAACACCTCGCTTCAACCGGAATATATTTACTGTACAGCATTCGCTTAAGAGGAACAAGCTGAAGAAATGAAAACAGCTCAGTCTGTTTGATCAAAGTCATAATACCTTACATATAATTAATGAAAATATGATTTGTGAACAAAAAAACATATTTATATGTAATATTTTATAACATAAAATCTTGACTTAAATCGTTATACGATATATATTGAGCGTAAATAGTTATATCCAGTTATATTTCGTATCATGAAATCTGTCCGTGCCACGCACGTTAACGCTGGTGAATAAACATGACAACCAAAAAAGTGAAAAGCGTCTGCCCGTATTGCGGCGTCGGCTGCGGCATTGTGCTCGAAGTGTCCGGGGACCGCGTCGTTAAAGTTACAGGCGATAAAGAACATCCGACCAATTTCGGCCGACTGTGCACGAAGGGCAACACCTGCGCTCAGGCAATCGCCGAATCCGGGCGAATGGAATATGCCTACCGGCGTTCGACCCGTACCGATCAACCGGTTCAAACCGGTATCGATGAAGCGATCCGCGATACGGCTGCGCGGCTGCGTGCGATTCTTGACCGGCACGGCCCTGACGCGCTTTCCTTTTACGTATCGGGTCAAATGTCGCTGGAATCGCAATATCTCATCAACAAGCTGGCCAAAGGTTTCATCCGCACCAACAACATCGAATCCAATTCACGCTTATGTATGGCCAGCGCTGGCAGCGGCTATAAATTGTCGCTCGGAGCGGACGGTCCTCCCGGCTCTTATCAGGACATGGACCGCACGGACTTGTTTTTCGTTATCGGAGCGAATATGGCCGACTGCCATCCGATACTTTTTCTGCGGGTTATGGATCGGGTCAAGGCGGGCGCCAAGCTGATCGTCGTCGATCCGCGGCGCAACGCGACCGCAGATAAAGCAACGCTTTTTATGCAAATCAAGCCCGGTACGGATCTTGCGCTGTTGAACGGCCTCCTCCATTTGATCGTCAAAAACGGTCATACCGATCCGGCCTTTATCGCCGAATTCACATCCGGTTGGGAGCAGATGCCGGACTTCCTCGAAGCGTACACGCCGGACAAAGTAGCGGACATAACCGGCATTCCCGAAGCGGATATCCGCCGGGCGGCAGCATGGATCGGCGAATCGCCCGAGTGGATGAGCTGCTGGACGATGGGGCTCAATCAGAGCACGCACGGCACCTGGCATACGAACGCCATCTGCAACCTGCACCTGGCGACCGGCGCCATATGCCGCCCCGGCAGCGGCCCCTTCTCGCTGACCGGCCAGCCGAATGCGATGGGCGGCCGGGAGATGGGCTATATGGGACCCGGCTTGCCGGGGCAGCGTTCCGTGCTCGTCGAGCACGAGCGGCATTTTATCGAGAATATGTGGAACGTGCCGCGGGGCACGCTCAGAACCGAAGTCGGCACCGGAACGGTATCGATGTTCCAAAGCATGCAGGCCGGCGACATCAAGGCGTGCTGGATCATTTGCACGAACCCCGTCGCCACCGTGCCCAACCGCAAAAACGTCATCGCCGGCCTGCAGGCGGCCGAATTGGTCATTACGCAGGATGCGTTTTTCGATACCGAGACGAACCGCTATGCGGATATACTGCTTCCCGGCGCATTATGGTCGGAGGCCGAGGGTGTGATGATCAACTCCGAACGGAACTTGACGTTGATGCAAAAAGCGGTCGAACCGCCCGGAGAAGCGATGCCCGATTGGCAAATTATCGCCCGGGTCGCCTGCGAAATGGGCTATGCCGAGGCATTTCCCTACGACTCTGCGGCCGATATCTACAAAGAAATTCAACGGGCATGGAACCCCAAAACCGGCTATGACATCCGCGGCGCCGCTATCGAACGGCTGCGCAAAGAGCCCGTACAGTGGCCCTGCGCCCCGGACAGCGAAAGCAGCCGGAACCCGATCCGCTATTTGAACGACGGAACCAGTCAAACGCTGAAAGAGCATGCCGACGGCGGCCGCCCGCGGCTCGTATTTCCGACGGAAAGCGGCAAAGGCATCTTTTTGGCGCGGCCCTATTTGCCCCCTGCCGAGATGCCGGACAGCGACTTTCCTTTCGTTCTGAACACCGGTCGGCTGCAGCATCAATGGCACACCATGACCAAAACCGGCAAAATTCCGACGCTGAACAAGCTGAATCCGGGGCCTTTTATCGAAATTCATCCCGAAGACGCGGCGGCGCTCGGCATTGCCGATCAGGAGCGCGTAGAAATCCGCTCGCGGCGCGGTCTGGCTGTTTTGCCGGCTGTCGTTACCGACAGGGTGCGGCCGGGCAATTGCTTTGCCCCCTTTCATTGGAACGATGTGTTCGGCGACCAACTTGCGATTAACGACGTCACCAACGACGCGATCGATCCAATATCGTTTCAGCCGGAATTTAAATATTGCGCCGTCTCGCTGGTCCGTGCCGCAGAGCATTCCGCACAGGACCGGTCCATGCCTCAGGGCGATGAAAATCAAGCTTACGCCTATGCAAGCGAAGCGGCAGCCAATCAGAAGGAGGACGTGTATATGACGCAAATCGATACGCTCGCAAATATGCTCGGCATTCAATCCTCATCGACGATCACGCTGGATAATCACGAGAAAATGTATATCGCCGGATTCATAACGAGCCTGCGCGCCGAAGAAACGCGGCCTGCTCCCGGTATTCCGGTGCTGCCCCCCACCGCTCCGCTTGAGCCAGTCAAACGTTTTTGGCTCGACGGTCTGCTCGCAGGAATGTTTTCCCGGACGTACCTTCCCGAGGCCGGGCTCGCTCCAAATCACGCGCCGCCGGCTGTAGCGGAGATTACCGCTTCATCTTCGTCTTCGCCGGAGGCGGAGCCTGAAAAAGCCGGCAAGCCTCGCGTCGCCGTAGTTTGGGCATCGCAAACCGGCAATGCGGAAGGCGCGGCGAGCGACTGCGCCAAAAAGCTGCAAAGCTCCGGTTACAGCGTGCGGCTTGTCAACATGAATGCCCTATCCGCAGCGGATTTGTCCGCAGAACGATTTGTTTTGTTCGTGGCGAGCACATTCGGCACGGGCGATCCGCCGGATAATGGCGAAACCTTCTGGAAGCAGCTGGAATCAGGCGATGCGCCCCGCCTGCCCGATCTGCGTTATGCCGTGCTCGCGTTCGGCGATTCCAGCTACGATCTGTTTTGCGGATTCGGGCGCAATCTGGACGCCCGCCTGGAACAACTTGGCGCGCAGCGGCTCATGAACCGCGTCGATTGCGATACGGATTTCCAGGAGCAGGCCGAAGCGTGGATGAATGCGATCGAAAAAGCGCTGGAACATGCGGAATCGGCCGCAGCACCGGAGATCGCGGTAAAAAAGCAATATGACCGCAATCATCCGCTGCGCACACGCGTCATTGCCAACCGGCGTCTGAACCGGGAGGACTCCGAGAAGGAGACGCGCCATTATATTTTCGACCTGGCGGATAAGGGGCTGCAGTACGAGGCCGGGGACGCACTTGGCGTATGGCCGACCAATTGTCCGGAACTCGTCGAGGAGATTATAACGGCGGTCAAGCTGGGTCCGTCCGCACCGGTGACGGTGAAAGACCGCGGAGAGATGCCGCTCGCCGAGGCGCTGCTCCGGCACTTTGAAATTGCCCGCATAACGCCGGGCATGCTCCAGTTCGTGCAGGAGCGCTCGGGCAGCGGCATGCTCGCCGACCTGCTGAAGAGCGAAAATAAAGCCCAGCTGAAAAAGTGGCTGTGGGGACGGCAGCTCGCCGATCTGCTGCAGCAATTTCCGTTGACCGCCGGCGCGGATGATTTTATCGGAATGCTGAAGCCCATGCAGCCGCGGCTTTATTCCATTTCCTCCAGCCCGAAAGCGAACCCCGGCGAAGTTCATATTACAGTTTCGACCGTACGCTACTCCTGCGGCGGTAAATCGAGAAAAGGCGTCTGCTCCTCCTTCCTCGCGGACCGCTCCGATGCCAACGGCGAAATTCCGGTTTTCGTTCAAAAAGCCGCGCATTTCCGTCCCCCCGCCAACCCGGATGTGCCGATGATCATGGTCGGGCCCGGCACCGGCGTAGGGCCGTTCCGCGGCTTCCTTCAGGAGCGGCAGGCGACCGGAGCGAGAGGAAAGAACTGGCTTCTGTTCGGCGAACAGCGGGCCGACAGCGATTTTTATTTTAAGGAAGAGTTGGAGGAAATGCAGAAAAACGGCGTCCTGCACCGCCTGGATACCGCCTTTTCCCGCGATCAGCCCGAAAAAATTTATGTCCAGCACCGTATGATGGAACATGGCGCCGAAATGTGGAAATGGCTCCAGGAGGGCGCTCACTTCTACATTTGCGGCGACGCCAGCCGGATGGCCAAAGAAGTCGATTCGACGCTCAAAAAGATCGTTCAGCAGCACGGCGGCATGAGCGCCGCCGACGCGGAAGCTTACGTCAAAGAGATGACGCAAAGCAAGAGATACGCCCGCGACGTATATTAAATCATCACAGAAAAACCGGGATTCCTTTATTTGGAAAGGGTCCCAGTTTTCGTTTGCAGGAACGGGCTGCTAACCCGCGCGGCGCAAAAGCCATTTTCTCAGAAGCAATCCGGCAACAAGACATCCCACGCCGATAAAAAACAGTTTCAAATACCGCTCCACTACGCCGAACACTTGCTGCCATTGTTCCCCGAAACCGTAGCCCAGCATGAAAAAAACGGCTACCCACAAGCAAGTCCCCGTATACGCATAAAGCGCTACAGTTTTGTACGGAACGCGAATAATTCCGATGAAATAACCGACAAACTGGCGGATACCGGGAATGAAGAAGCAGACGAGCAGCAGCTTGTCCCCGTATTTGTCATAATAGTGACGCGTTTTCCGTACCATCGACGGCTTTATCAGCAGCCATTTGCCGTACTTTTCGATCAGCGGCATCCCCAGCTTGTAGCCGATCCAGTACGTAATCGTGACTCCTGCTACCGCCCCGGTCAAAGCGGCCAAAAAAGCCGGCATCGTGCCGAGCACGCCTCTGAACGCCAAATATCCGGTATAGGTCAGCGTGCTGTTGCCGGGCGGAATCGGTGAGGCGATAAAATCCAAAGGCAGCCCGAGGAGCAGCACGAAATATCCGTATTGCCCGAACAAACGCTCCACCAAGTCGATAACATTCATATTTCTGCTCCTCATGATCAGTAGATTATCAGTCCCTACCATTATAGTATAATCCGATAACCCATAAGAAACCAAAAGCAACGATAAACGGCATCACAATTAAGCCTGAACTGTGCTTAAATGTTACGCCGGGGTTAACTGCTCTGGCTCTGGCGAAAGCGGTTAAGCAATCGTCGCGTGGCTCCGCCGATTAGCGCATGCTCACAGCCTCGCTGAAAAGACTTCCGGGAGGCTGTGAGCGCTGCGCCCGGGGCTGCTTACTCGCAACCAGTCCGCAAAACGCGACCTTGTGCCGCAGGGCAAAATCCGGCAACCCGCCGCAGGCGGATTCGCGGTAGGCTCCGCTTAAGGGTCCAGGACCGGGACAGCTCTTCGACTCCCAGCGGGTATAGGCGCTGTACCGCTCACCTTCTTCATCCGCGCTATCCGCAGCCTTGAGAAAATCGACGCCCGCAAATCCGGTCGACTTTTGCTCGCGGCGCTGGCGTGAGCAAAGCGGCTTGGCACGGCGAAAAGCCTGCAAAAGTGCAGGCTTTATTTGTGAAAGTGGCTCGTTTGGAGGAAAAGCCTGCGATTGTGCAGGAATTTTTGCTTACGATGGCTCTGAGCCTGTGTATCCGCTCGAAAGCCTGCACATTTGCAGGAATATTTCGCGATGAGCGTCATAACGAGCAAAAAGATGCACTTTTGCAGGTTTTCTCTGCGCTGCCTGCTCGAGTGCGATACTCGACCCCCGGCGGGCGTGTTTTTCGGCAGTCGCAACCGCCTACTGACTGCTTCCTCAGCCAGTAGGCCAGTTGGCACTGGTTGTTCCGGCTAAGTAACGCCATAAAGCTAGGAGTCTGTCCGAACGAGTTACTTTTGTGCATACCGGGAGAATAATGACTGCATATATTGCCGCTCGCGCCGCATAATTACGGTCATTTTGCATATATACTTTCTACGTGGTTCATCGGACAGACTCTTAGGTGCGCAGCTGCAAAGAATGCAAAAAATGCATACCAACATACCGGCTCCATAGACGCCTGTTATGTTGGTATGCATTGTATCGCTGCGCTAAATATGCAAAGCTTCCAGCAGCATAGAAATCATTTTTGCCGCTTCGGCTCTTGTTAGTTTGCCTCCCGGGCGGAACGAACCGTCGGGGTAGCCGCTCGCGATTTTTTGTCCGGAAATCGTCTGTATACCCGATTGGGCCCAGTCCGGAATGTCGCGCTGATCGGCGTACACGGCGCTGCTCTTGGTTGCGCCGATGGAATACCATTTCAGCACCCTGCTCATAATGACGGCCATTTCGGCACGCGTAACCGGCTGATCCGGTTTAAAGATTGGTGCGCCCTTCTCTTCGTAGCCTTGAATCACACCGGCTTGCACGGCGCTCGCGATCGAATCCTTTGCCCAATCGGGCAAGGCATCGCGGTCTGTGAATACGGACGGAGCTGCGGCTTTTTTCAAGGCTAGGGCATCCGCGATCATTTTCACCAATTGAGCCCGTGTTACCGCTTCTTCCGGCCGGAAAGTGTGATCCTCAAACCCTTGAATAATCCCCCTGCCGACCAGACGGTCGACGTAAACCGCCGCCCAATGGTTTTTCATATCGGTGAAGCTTTTCAAATTGACGGCAAGTACGGCGAACGAGCCAAAATGATTCGTTTCCACGGAAATGGTTCCGCTGCCGGACACGCTGCCGCCGATATACAGCCACCGTTCCTGCACCTTATTATAATAGTACACCGCAGGCTTCAAGCCTGCTCCAACCTGCGAAGCGTCAAACTGCAAACTCAGCTTCATCGGTTTATTCAGGTTCGAACCCGTACTGCTTGCGAATTCCACCACAGGGCTAAGGCTCTTGATTTCCGAAGCCGGAGGCGCTTGATCCGCATGCAGGACTGAAATCCGGATCTTCCCGTCGCTTGGCAGCGCGCCGGCGGGA
This sequence comes from Paenibacillus sp. sgz302190, assembly GCF_059820445.1. NCBI lineage: Bacteria > Bacillati > Bacillota > Bacilli > Caryophanales > Paenibacillaceae > Paenibacillus > Paenibacillus sp. sgz302190. The sequence continues at coordinate 275,554 of NZ_JBZYAO010000001.1, read as the reverse complement.
ATCATTATGGAACCTCTGCGAGGAAGTTCCACTGTGCCTCCTTCGGAAGCGATGACGAATTGCTCGATACTCTCTGTTTCCGGAGTTTGCGCAGGTGTCGTTGAGGTACCCGAATTGCTCGAACCAGTCGAAGACGTGCTGCTTCCGCTCCCCCCGCTGTTTCCGCTACCTTCACTCGCAGCGCTTACCGTCACGTTCACCGTATCGGCATAGACATTGTTCGTGACGGTAATCACCGCCGCTCCCGCCTGCTTCGCTTCGATCAGACCGTTCACTGTTACCGTCGCCACCGCCGCATTGCTGCTGCTGTAAATCGTCCCGTATGTCGCTGAAGTTACATCCTGGGTCGTGCTGTCGGACATTTGTGCCGTCACTGCGAGCTGACGGCTGACGGTGCCGCCAAGCTGCAGCAGCACCGGCTTAGGCGATGCGGCTATGCCGGTCATGCGAACAACCGGAGGCGGCGATTGGGCCTCTGCGACCATCACGTTCACCGTATCCGCAAACCCATTGTTCGTGACGGTAATCACCGCCGCTCCCGCCTGCTTCGCTTCGACCAGACCGTTCGCGGTCACCGTCGCTACCTGCGCATTGCTGCTGCTGTATGTAGTCCCGTATGTCGCTGAAGTTACATCCCGGATCGAACTGTCGGACATTTGTTCCACGACTGCGAGCTGACGGCTGACGGTGCTGCCCAGTTGCAGCAGTACAGGCTTAGGCGATGCGATTATACCGGTCACAGTCTTATATTCAATCGACGCTTCGCCCAACATGCTGCTGTCCCCGCCCGGGTAAGCGCGGAACGTGTATGTTCCGAGTCCCGGGTTCGTCAAACCCGCATCCCCGCTAATCCCCACTTCGACCGTGCCAAGCAAAGGAATATTTTCCGGTACACGTATCGAAAGCGAGCGGTCAAAGCTGCTGTAGTAGATATACGGCACAGGCAGCCCGTTCATAGTGATAGAGCTCGCGTTTATCGAATTGGGCACCGTTAATCCGGCCGGAAACCGGATCGTTATGGAATCCGCATTGTCCGCAGACAACGGTAAGTTCGTCTGAAAGCGGAACGTGTAAGGCACATTGGAAGCCCCGGGCGCAATGGTTCCGGCTGTCGCCGTGAAGTTCTGGATCGTATCCGGCGCAATTATAAGCGGGACTGTGCTTGGAATGACCGTCTTCGAAGTAGAGACCTGCAAGTCGTATACCCCGTAATGATCTTTGAAAAGATTCGGTATTTTGAAAACCAGACTATAATCCGGATCCAAATAATAATCCGAAGGCAGCACGAATTGCAGCTTGTTATCGGCCAGACGGGTCATCGACGCAGGCGCGGAATCCATAGACGGGCCGTCTATCACCAGATCCACCCTAACGTCGCTTGGAGATATGGACGGATCGGTCAACATCGTTCCCGGCGGACTTGAAACCGTAACCGTGTCTCCGCCTTTCAAAATCGTCGGACTTGCGAGTCTGAACCTCAAGGTCCCATCACTCTCCGGAGAAACATACCCGCTATCGTGAGACGGATTATCCGCCAAAGAAGCGCCTGCCGCCGAAATAATGCCGATGCGTCGAGTCGCCTGCAGCGGATCTACGCTCGTGCCCAGCAAGAAGCTGTAATATCCGGGCGCTGAAGGATTGGCGATTTGCGCTGCCGAGTCGATATCAACGACGGCATCCGAAAAGCTGGACAACGTCGACGACGGCTCAACAATCAGCTGATTGCCTGAAACGGTTGCTGAACCGGCTGCTGCTCCATTGATTTTCACATGGGCCCGATCGACCGATGAAGGCAGCGTCATTTCCGCCGGAAACGTGATGTTGATGCTGCTCGTTTCGGCCGGTAGCTGCTGCATGACCATGAATTTAAAATGGTAGCCGGTCACTGCCGATGCCGCATAAGAATCCGCGTCAGGGTAATAGTTCGCAACACTGCGAGCGTACATCGGGCTGTTTGAGGTCGCCCGCGTCGTATTGGACAATGTGCTGATCGCATACTGCTTCAGTCCGGCGGTCTTGTAATGGTAATCGGGCGTGATCAGGAAATTCGCCACCCGGATGTCCACAAACGCCCCGGCGGATATTCCCGCAGACAAGTGGAAAGACAGCATAGGTTGCCACTCGGGACTTAACTGGGTTGTCACAGTATCAAACAGGCTGCTTGGCGCCGCATCGACTTTGGTGCTTAAGCTCGCGGCAGGCACGGATGTATTAGCCGACCAAAAGAAAGCGGTGTTTCCTACGAAATTGTATTGAGGAGGCAACACGATTTGAATAGTTTCCCCCGCTTGCAGATTGTCGGCAGGAGTAAATACGAAATGAAAAGCAGGTGTCTCTTTGGTATAATTCCCCGAGCCCAAATAATAACCGCTAAAATACACCGTGCTCTCGGGGATCGCGCTAAAATCGCTGAATGCGCTGCCGTTTATACCGGCCCCCTCCGCTCGCTGAGGAATGCCCCAGGCCAGAACCAGAAGTGCAACCGCGAGCGTTGCGTTCATAACGATGCGAAAACGAGTCAAACTTTTGTACAGTCTTGCTGAAAACATGGATGTCCTCCCTCTATGAATTTGAAAGTCGCTCTATCAATCTACCAGCCCAAGTTTAAAACTGGGTTAAAAAATAAGAAAACCTCTACCGAGGCCCTCGATGATGAGCGACCGCGTGTAGAGGTTGGTTTTATCGCCAAGTGAAAAGCCCGATTTCGTAGCAACAGCTCTATTCAAAAATCCATTTCTCGCCGTACGATTTGATCACATGTTTGTTTTCCGGCGTTTCTTCCACCGGCTTATTGTACATATCGATTGTTTTTCCTTTTATAGTAAAAATTCCGCCGGCTGTTCTATACCATGCGGCATGGGTCTCCCCGCTTTTTACATAAACGATTTTATAAAACGTATTCGGGTACTGCGCTCGCTTCCCGTCTCTGCTTGCCATCGTGCCTGCGAAAGGACTGTCTTCCAATTTCGTTTTACTAATAGTTTTGACCTCGCCGCCCATCGATTCGATCACTTTGTGAATTTCTTTATGTTCCAGACGGGTCCCGGCCAGCCCTGCCGCTAAAAAGAAAATAAAAGCCGAAACCAGCAAAACGATGAAAATCAAACCGCCTAATTTCGTTCCATTGCTGCGCATAGCTTGCATCATATGTTTCCTCGCGATCCTATTGAATGTTTTGCCGACGTATGGCCCATACAACACGACAAAAGTATTTCTTCTATTATACTACCAGAAAATACTTCCAGAGAATGCCTTCGCGCAAAAAAAGAAAGACAGCTTCCGTATGCGGAAACTGTCTTCCATGCAAAGCCGCTTGCCTTATTGGCTTGTTGTCGGCTCCGGGGCCGCCGTATGTTTATCTTTGAGATAAATAACGATCGCTGCAGCGAAACAAAGGACAATGATGCTGACCGAAGTCCACTGCGCCGCCGTCCAGCCGAACAAAAATTTGGGCGAATCTCCCCGCAGCATTTCCAAAAGAAACCGTCCGGTATTGTACAGCGTATTCGTCAGCAAAAACAAATAACCCCGTTTTAATCTCCGCGGCAAAAGGATCATCACTATCGCAAAAATAATGACGTCCATCTGCCCTTCCCATACTTCCGCCGGATACAGAGGCTTGTCCCCGAACGTCGCGCGGGCGTTGGTGCCTTCGGGATACAATATCCCCCAGTTGCCGCCGGTCGGATCGCCGAACGCGTCTCCGTTCATTAAATTCGCATCCCGGCCGATGCTTTGTCCCAGTATGAGGCCGGGCGCGCATAAATCGGCCAGCTCCCAAAACGATATCCGGTGCTTTCGAACATACCACAATCCGTACAAAAGCGCGCCGACGATGCCGCCTTGAATGGATAAACCGCCGTGCCAAATGGCAATAATTTCTCCCGGATGCTGCGAATAAAATTCCCAATCGAAAAAGAAAACTTGCCAAAAACGGGAGCCGACGATCGCACACAGAAACATCGGTACGGCCATGTTCAGAAAATGTTCGGCCAGCTCGGTTTTCTTTTGCAATTTGGCTAATGTAACGGTTACGCCCACACCCAAACCAAATGCCAACATAAAAAGCAAACTGTACGAGCGTATTGGAAATGCGCCTATGTGGCCTAAAAATTGAAGCATCTTTAACCTCCGGAAGCCGCTGGCTTGAATTAAGAAGTCGCAAAAAGGCCGGTCAGCCGCTGCTCCCCTTTGTTCCCAAAGATGATCATACCACAGAGGACTTACTTTAAAAAGACGGGCCCAACGCAGGCGTCATGGCCGGTTACGCCGGACGCGTGCGCGCTGCGGGCTTCCCCTCCCAATTAACCAAAAAGATGCCGATGCAGATGAGCGCTCCGCCCGCGCCCATATACCATTTTACCTGCTCGCCAAGCAGCAGCCAGCTGAAAAAGACGCCGAACAGCGGCACCAGGAACAGAAATGCGCTCGTTTTGGCGGGATCGCCGTTCCGGAGCAAGTAAAACCAGAGCGAAAACTGCACAATCGAGCAGACGATCGCCAGCCACAGCACAACCGTCACCGATGTGCCGGTGAATGTAAAAGCCGGATGCTCCGCAAATGCGCACAGAATGAGCAGCGCGAGTCCGCCGGCCAGCATCTGATAGGCCGCGAGCACGGTCATATCGAACGCGGCTCCCCATCGCTTGATGAGCAGAGTGGCCGTCGCAAAGCTGAGCGCGCCCGCAAAGCCGATAAAAGTGCCCGGCGACAGACCCATGTGAAAGCCGAAAGTAAAAACGACGCCGACTAGACCGACGGCTACGCCGAGCCATTGACGGCCGCGGTACACCGCTCCGGCAAACAGCGTCCCCAGCACGATGACGAGCAGCGGATTCGTGCACGTAATGATCGAAGATTCGCCGGAAGTAATCCACCGCATGCTGTAATAGCAGCAGCCCATAACGCCGGCGGATTGCACCAGACCGATCGTGGCGATCTGCAGCCACTGCTTCCCGCCGCGGGGCCGGGGCTTTTTGGCCACGATAATAGCAAGCAAGGCACCGGCCAGCACGAAGCGGATGCCTGTCAAAAAGAACGGCGGCGCGTAGGAAAGGCCGATTTTGCCGACCGGAAAAGCAATGCCCATAATAAGCGTCGTTAGAAGCACAAGACTGACATATTTGTATTTATTCATCACTGAATCCTCCATCTCGCTGGTTTTGACCCTATTGTAAGCGAGCTTCGGAATTATGTATAATGATTGTTAAAGATATCAATTATCATTTTTTATGATAGCAAACTGAAACGAGTGCAAAGTATATATTTTACGGCCAGGACGGAGGTTCAGTCATTATGGAAAGCGCAGATTTGCGGGTATTTCAAATGGTCGCGCGCGAAGGCTCGATTACAAAAGCCGCCTTGCGGCTTGGATACGTGCAGTCCAATGTGACTGCCCGGATTCAACAGCTGGAGTCGGAGCTCGGCACGGTGCTGTTTTTTCGCCACAACCGGGGCATGACGCTCTCTTCAAGCGGCAAAACGCTGCTCGCCTACGCGGATAAAATCGTCGGTCTGCTGGAGGAAGCGTCATTAGCCCTCTCCTCCACGTCCGAGCCCAGCGGCCCTCTCATGATCGGGTCGACTCAAACCGCCGCCGCCGTTCGGCTGCCCAAGCTGCTTGCCGCGTATTACGAGCGGCATCCGAACGTTTTGCTGTCGCTGACGACGGGAAATACGCAATTTTTAATCGAGAAAGTGCTGCATTATGAGTTGGAAGGCGCTTTTATCGGGGACCAGTGCGATCATCCGGAGCTTCAGTCCGTTCCCGCTTTCGACGAAGAGCTCGTGATCATATCCGCTCCGTCTGTCTCCGATTTGAAAGAAGCGGTAACAAAGCCGATCCTTACGCTCACCTCGGGCTGCTCTTACCGCGAAATTTTGGAGCAATGGCTGCGGTTCAGCGGATTGACGCAGCCGGTCATTATGGAATTCGGCACGCTTGAAGCGATTATCGGCTGCGTATCGGCAGGGCTCGGCATGTCGCTAATATCCAGAACCGTAATTCGCAAGCACGAAGTGGAAGGCACGCTGAACATTCATGAGATCCCCGAGTCGTTCAGCCTTATGAAAACCGAATTCATTATGCGCAAAGATTCCTTTATCAGCAGTGCCCTGCGCGCTTTTATAGGCATGCTGCCGGGCGCCGCCGCGGCTGACAGCGCTCAAGAGCGAAAGAAACTTACTTGAAATGGTATTTTTGCTGACGATGGGCATGACGTCAATTAGGCCCTGCCTTCGGGCTCGGCAAACGCGTTGGAATAATCGCCCGGCTGCGCAAGAAGCCGGCACTTTATTGGAGTGCGGGGCCGCCCGAGAAAGTCGCGACGCCCTGTTAGGGGCAGCGACCGACCGCCGGCATGCGGCGCAGCACCGCGCACTGGGAGCTGCGCGCGGCGCGAAAAGGGCTGGGGGCCGCCATTCGTGCGGCGGCTTGGCAAGCTGAAAGCCTGCAAAAGTGCAGGCTTTTTCTCAATATGAGCCTCAGCTCGTATATTCGCGCAAAAGCCTGCACATTTGCAGGAATATTCCGCTGCTGGCATACCAGCGAGCAAAAAACTGCACTTTTGCAGGTTTTCCCCGACTCGCCAAGCAGATGCGCCTCCCTGGCGGGGGTCAACAGACTTTTTTCGCAGCTTTTCCCCACGTTACCAAGCAGATACGCCTCCCTAGCAGGGGAGTCAACAG